>JASHPB010000344.1 GCA_030038355.1 Candidatus Binataceae bacterium | reverse complement strand
TGTAGAGCAAACGATATTTTCGCTTCACCAATGCTCGATGAAGACGCAGCAGGGTCGAAGTGCTCAAGATGACAGCCATCTTGCCCAAGCGGCGGGGCGACACCAGAAGTGTGCAGAATCCAAGAATCACCCGATCCCATCGCGTCAGGTTCGGACTTCGACGCCGCGAACGCTTCATGATCAGCAACTGGCATTTGACGGCCAGCGATTCAGCCGCCACCGCACGAACCCCGCCAGGACGTGCGAGCCGTGCGAGAGTGACCAGCAGGTGGGCGAATAGAATGAACAGTAAACTCACGGGCGAGGAACTTTAACGCTCCCTGACCGATGAGCAAGTCTGCGCTGCCGCATGATCTTCTGACAGAATCAGTAATTCGCCTCACACAGCTTCGCCACCGCCGACCTCAAAGAGGCCAAGGCGCTGCTCGATTAAAATCGAGGGCCACTCGGCTACGATTTGCGGTTATCGGCGGTCTTCGAAACTGGGAGTGCTTGCTCCTATCCGTTTGAGCTGTTCGGTGTTCCGAGCTATGAGCCAAATCTGCTCGCTTCGGACCTACTAGAGATAGCACTTTTCCCGAATGACTCCAGGTAGTTATGGCGTAATCGCTCCTCGGAGAATTGCATTCACCAGCGAGCGATTCGTCGATCCTGCCCGGGTCTTAGTGGGCGGAGTTCGGAGCAGCGGGTGAGGGTTTGTCCCTGCACACGGCGCTCAGCTTCTCCGGCGAGTAAGTATCATCGAGCAGGGCGCCCATGTCGGCGTGGCGCGACTCTGCGATCTGATCGAGAAAGGTGCGCCCGCCCTCGGAGACGAGATTCGGGTTGATTTTGTAAACCGGATCCTTGAGAGCCTCGTCGAGCGTAACGAATTGAACGCCTTGCTGACGCCATCGAGCGAGAATTGTGCTCAACATGATTGCGTCGAACTCGCCGACGTGGACGAGGAGGATCTGACTAATGTCGCGGCCGAAGAGATGCCTGGCCACCTCGCTCGACGCGAAAAGATGACGATTGGCGCTGTCGACGACATGCACCTTCAGCCAACTGATTGAACTGGCCTTGTGTTGACGGAGGCATCGTGTATACGCGTCATTCCACGCCCAATCATCATAGTCGACAGTCACTTCCGCGATGCGGTAACCATTCTTCGCTAGGTAGGTTCTTATCGCGTCGCGTTTACTCTGGGTATTTCCTTCCTCGAGAAAAGGATAGCGAAACACGCGCCGCTCTTTGATCAATGACGACATGCCAGCTAGTGTCACTAGCAACTGATCTTCCTTTGCAATGTCAACTATGTAGGCGTCGGCGCTCAACTGATCGAGGTGCGGATGGTTATAAGTATGATTCCCAAGCGGATAACCAGATGCCAACCATTCTTTCAAAATCGAAATCTCGCCACGGTTGTCACTCATGAAAGCACCGTTCGCGAAACCATACACGCGGGTAAGGTCGTTCTGTTTCAGTGCCGCCAGCACACCGCGAGCGATGGCTTGTCGGCTGATCCCCGGTATTTCATCGCCATGCTCGGGAATATCGTCAACCGTGACGGCTATCTTGATTGGGTTTGAAGAAATGCTCTCGGGCGCCGCGCCAAGTGTCGTGGCGTAATCGATTCCGGCAAAAGCAAGCAGCAAAAGGCAAACGGCCAACGGCGCGGTTAGTGCGCGCAAAATCCGGTTCATTCCCGAGCGGAGGCAGATTCCTTGGAAAGGAAGGTCTGCGAGCGCAGTGCGTTTGCTGCTTGCTCGGACTTGAAGCTTACGAGCAGGTCTTCCCGGGCCTCGCGAAGTCCCACGAACCTCACCAGAGCGTAGCCGAAGAAGCAAGTGTTGAAAAGAGCATACGCGGCGAACAGCCACTTATGATCGAATAGGTCAACGATTCCGACGATTGGAGCCCACATGGGAAAAAAAATTGCGCCTAATACGTAAAGGCGTGGCGCCGAACTACGGCCGCGTGTTTTGGGCGTTCGAGCGAATGCCGCCACACGGCCGGTCCAAAGTTGACGAATCGAAAGCGCAATTCCACCGAGGTTGACCGGAATGAGCAGTAGGTTCAACGCATAGATGTGCAGCACATCGAGCAACTTATATTTGCATTGGACAAGATCGCGAGCATAGAGCGCGAAGTACGGCAAGGCAAGTACGATCAGAGCCAGTGCCGGAATTCGGGTCTCCTTGAATGGGATACACAGCAGAAGCAGCATCGCCAGGTTCACTGCGGTTGGCGCCGCTAGATAGTGAAGCCGGAAAAACGCTTCCGATAGTCGAGACAGCTTGTTGCTGGCGCCGAGAAGATAACGGAGCAAGTTGGGCAGGATCAACAATCCGCCATTGGCCCATCGCCGCCGCTGGATCACCAGGCTGCCGAAGTCGGGTGGCGTCGCCGAGTAAGAAAGCCGCTCCAGGTAGTTGTAAAGCTCCCACCCCCGCACTATCAGATCGATGGTCGATTCGGTATCTTCGACGAGCGTACGATCCTGAACATAACGGCGGATCGGATGTCCTCGCTCCAAAGTAATCTGGCAGATATCTTCCAAGGCTTCGCGTCTTAGCAGCGCGTTCGCGCCCACCCAGAACGCTGCCCCGAAATAACGATAGCCCTGGCTCATGATCCAACCGACGTCGGTCTGCGCGCCCGCCGCGCGCTCGAGCAGGCTGGCGCTCCCCGGCACTGCCGTGTAGGGCGACTGCACGACGGCGAAACGACGGCTCTCAGGTTGCTCCATGACGTGAATGAGGCGCAGCGCGTAGTCGTTGAGCAAGAGGCTATCGGCGTCGACCGTGATGATGTAGTCAGCGTCCGGAATTTTGAACTGGGCCGAGAAAGCGTCGCATTCCTCGAGATGAAGGCCGCTCGGGCGGATCACTTCGCGGAAGTTTCTGCCGATGAGTGCCAGGTAGCTGTTGAGGTTCATCGCCTTATTAAGAGCGTGCGAAAGATTTTCGAACCGTTTGCGTTCGAAACTTGTAATCCGCACCGAAAATAGCGAAGCGACCCGCCTGAATTCGTGTGCAATCTCGCCTTCGCTCAGAGCGACGGCGCTGGCCCGTTGCTCGAGTTCTGCGCCGCGCCGCCGATATGCGCGTGCGGGTTCGCGTAGCACGCGCTCGACGTAGAGTTCGTCGGTGTGATCGGCAACCTCGTAGTTCGCCGCTTGCGCGTCCATCCACCCCGCGATATCGCAGTAGAGCTTAGCCAACAATCTCGCTTCGTGAAGAATATCTAGTGCGCCATGTGCGCGACGGCTTTCGAATGCTGCGCGCTGAGCTGCGTAGCGCCGCTCTTCGATGCGCAGCAGCGATTCGATCTCGTGCGGCAGACGCCTGGTCGCCGCCAAATCGGCGGCGGCAATAGCATCAGAAGGATGGGGCGGATCATCGATAAGCAACACGATCCGCTTGTTCGGATACTCCATGAGTGCGGCCGACATCAGCGTTTGTTGCACTACGCGTAGCTCTTCGCGATACGAAGGAATCAAAATAGCGACGGGTTTGGCCTGGCCGTCGTAGATTTGTTCCAGCTCGTAGCGGGTGGCGCGGCGATGAGAAAGCAGGCGCTTGAAGTACCCGAACCTCGCAATCAGGTAAACGAGATTGCCGTAAGCGAAAATAGCCAGCAGCACCAGAAACAAGCCATCCTCAAGCCACAGGCGGGTTGCACCCGTCCTATAGCGGTCCCTGAAAAGAAGTGCGAGAGCAACCATCACTGAGCAGGTTGTGAGCAGGGTCAAACATATCGCGACTCGCGTGTAGAGCAGCTCACGACGGACACTTAAGACCGGCGAAGTAGGAGAGTCGGTACGCGGTTCAACCCGCGGCAGGTGTCTGACGGCAGCGGCCATTTGGGTGAGCCTCTAGAAGAGTCAAAAGGTGTATTTCAGTGAAAGTCCGCTAGCGATGGAATTCCAGCCCGCCGATTGCTCGGTGCTCAAATAGAATTGCAACTCCGTCCCCGGGATCGGTCGAATTCCGAGAGCCATGGAAGCGGATAAATCAATGCCTGAGCCCGCGGGTCCGTTGGATGCTCCCGATTGACGCAGCAAGTCATACCCAAGTCCCAATTCCCCGCGGCCGAAAATTCTGTTCCAGTCGAATGTCCAATTTCCCGCTAGCCCATTTGAGAGCGAGCGCTCAGGTGCCCAATAGCCATTCTCGGTATTCTGGCTGAAGCCGATATAGTTGAAGCGATAACCGAGCGCTAGTTGGCTCGCCCACACGTCGAATTTGTACTGCGGCGAGAATTCAAGTTCGTTCGAGGTGTTGTGGTCGCTATATGTTTTGTGATGCAGTTCCAATTCGGTGCTGAGGTGCTCGCTCAGATCATCGGAGAAACTGAGTCCGAGATCAGTCCGCCTCACGTTAGCTCTTAAGCTTTGCGCCGATTCCGCCAGCAGATCGTGCGCGATGGTTCCGGTCAAACTCGCACCACCAAAGTTAAGATGGCTCTGGATTGAGCCCACGGGATCGTTGCCGTCTAACGAGCGCGCCTGGCCAAAACCGCCGCCGATCCCCCAGAATTCGGAGAACTCTTCGTTAAATGCGAGCACGGTCATCTCTGCCGCCTCTGCTCCAGAGAGGTCGCTGGCTTGTACCCAGTCCCGCCGCAGCGAGACCATGAAGCCGTGGAATGGCGCGGTTGCGAGCGAGGTCGTTGTGAGATTCAGATAGTGGTCCGAGTCCGAGTAGTAGTCGAACTGCGAGAGCAAGGTGGGGTGATCCAACTCGGCGTCCTGAGCCGAGTCCTTTGAATCGCTAATTTGCTCGTCCGCCGCCCCAGCCTCAGCCGTGCAACCCGAATCGTCTTCGGACCAATTGCTCTTGGTGTGAGCCCGCTCACCATCCGAATCGGCGTTGTCCTGACCGTTAGCGATATCGCGCGAGTGCGCAGCATCAGAATCGGTACTTCCGTGATGACCGGAGGAGTTGCCCAAGTCAGCCTCCGCATCGTCGTGATCGGCATCGTCGTGATCAACCTCCGAGTCGTTCGAGCGTTCGTCATCGCTATGCTCGCCACACGGGGTACTCTTTTGCTTGTCTACCGATGTTTTCTGGGTGGGCAGAACAGATTGAGAGTCGGTGTCAACCGGAATAGACACCTCCGCTTCCGCCTCGCGAGCCGAAAATGTGCCCGCCATTAGCAGGAAGACTGCTATTAATATTGCCCCTGCCAGCCCTCCAATAGCCGCAAACTCGGGTCTGAACGATTTCCTCCACCTCGCTATCGCTTGCCCCGCTTCCGACAACAGCTTTCGATTGAACAAAAATCCTTCTTGCTGGAATGGCGTCTCATAAATCAAAACCGCTAGCCACCGGTCGAAGCTCGATGCTTGACTAGGGAAAAGAAGTCTAGACCGAAAAATTCAGTTTTAGACGAAATTTCCACTTCTTGAGCCACCTGAGAGTGGCTTTTATACAATGAGCTCCATTCGTTTGACAAGCAATGGTCGGCGCAACTGTCTGTTAAAGAAATTTTACCTTCTAACATAAATAGCTACTAAATTTGAAGAAAAGCTAACAAAATGTGTTATTGATGGTGAGTCTGCTCTACAGCCAAGCTCTGGATGCGGGTTAAGCTAAACCGAGAGGATCGGTTCAGTTGAAG
>JASHPB010000343.1 GCA_030038355.1 Candidatus Binataceae bacterium | reverse complement strand
GGCCGACGATCAGAGGTAATCACCCGAATCCAAGCGGTCGATCACGGCTAGCACTTCTAACGTGCGGTGTGCGATTGTCAGATCAATCGCGCGCTCGTTGTTGAGCAGCGGATGTTTGACATGCAGCCAGAGCCGCGTCCCAGCGGGGGGTGAAGTCCGACAATTGAGCGTCGACGTAGCGGAGGTCCGCGATGATGGTCTGGTCGCCAGCGGCGGCGAGGCTTTCCCATGGCGCCAACGAGAAACAGCGGGGCGAGACGCATTCACTACATTAGCTGCCTCGGCGCCCTCCAGACTGCCACGCTTTTCCAGTTCGTGCAGAATTCTCGCGACCGCACCCGCCATCGAGCCAGTTTAGCGTTACCTCTCGATTTCACAAGAAAGGAATTCTGCAACAATATCGCAATTCCTATTGACGCTAAGCTGATACCTTTTGTTGCTGTGCTCGTACTCTTGGTGGTGAGATCTTAGGCTGATAGTTTCAGCGTTGGAGGAAGACTATCATGGCGGCGCGAGTGCCATATCTGAATCGCGATGATCTGCCCGAGAAGGACCGCGAGATCTTCGATAACCTGACGCGCGAGCGAGGAAATGTCGGCAATATCTTTCGCGCGCTCGCCAACACTCCGAACCTGCTGCGACGATTTCTTGCGCTCGGCGGCGAGCTGCGCAACGGCACCGCGCTCGACCCCAAGCTTCGCGAGCTCGCGTTGCTCACGGTCGGCCGCCTCGCTGAAGCCGAGTACGAGTTTACGCACCACTGGAACCTCGCCCGATCGGTGGGTGTGCCGCGCGACAAGCTCGAAGCGCTAGCCAATTTCGAGAAATCACCCCTCTTCGACGATCAGGAGCGCGCCGTGATGCGCTACGCGGTCGAGGCCACGCGCAACGTCAACGTCGCCGACGCGACCTGGAATGTGCTCAAGGCCTTCCTCGATACGCGCCGCGTGATGGAGCTGGTGCAGAACGTCGCCTTCTATAACATGGTGGTGCGCGTGCTTGTCCCTGTCGGCGTCGAACTGGAAGAGGGCGTCACGCGGCGTTGAGGTAACGAACTCGAAATCAACGGCAGTGCCGAACGGTCAAACTTCGCCTCCCCCCCCCGGGCACGGAAGAGGGTCAGGTTGGATGCTCTGTTTCAGATTCAAAAGACTCAACCTAACCCTCAACCCCTTCCCGCTCTATGTGAAGGGGAGCAGCAAGCCCACCACGATTGGATCTCATGAAATTCAATTTCTTCAGGCGGCGTTGAGGTTTGACAGTTCGCAATCGAGGTGCGAGTAAGTCAGCAGGACGCGATATATCGTCCAAGGAGGATCGGGCATGCCTGAGTTCGACCTGATCATTCGCGACGGAATGATCGTTGATGGCACGCGGATGCCGCGCTATCGCGGCGACGTCGGAATCAAAAGCGGACGTATCGCGAAAATCGGCAGACTCCGCTCGAGCGAGGCCGGTAAGACAATCGATGCTTGCGGAATGATTGTCGCTCCCGGCTACGTCGATCTGCACACCCACTACGACGCGCAGCTGTTCTGGGATCCTTACTGCTCGATCTCGAGCTGGCATGGTGTGACATCGATCGTGATCGGCAACTGCGGCTTCGGCTTCGCCCCCGTGCATCCCGAAGGTCGCGAACGCTCGATGCTCACGATGACGCGCGTTGAGGCGATTCCCTACGCCGCGATGAAAGCCGGGATGCCGTGGGACTGGACTACGTTCCCGGAGTTCCTCGACAGCATCGAGCGTCATCCCAAGTCGATAAATGTGCTGCCCTACGTGCCGGTTTCACCGCTCCTCACCTACGTGATGGGACTCGAGACCGCGAAATCGCGGCCGCCGACCGAAGCCGAGGAGCGCGAGATATGCCGCCTACTCGACCAGGCGATGGACGCTGGCGCCTGCGGATGGTCGGCGCAGCGGCTTGATCCCAACGGCCCGGCATGCGTGCAGCGCGATTTCGACGGCACGCCGATGGTTTCGGACCTGATGGCCGACGACACCTGCCTCGCGATGGCGCGCGTGCTCGCGCGCCGCAACGAGGGCTTTATCCAGATGACGCTGGTCAGCACCGATCCAATGCACGACATGAATCATTTCGAGCAGCTTGCGACTGTGAGCGGGCGCCCGGTGCTTTACAACGTCGTGCAGCCGCGCGACACGCGCCCCTTCGTTCATCGCATGACGATCGAATGGCTCGAGCGATGCCGCCAGCGCGGCATTCCGGTCTATGGCCAGGCCGTCACGAGCGATACCGGCATGGCCTTCACGTTCGTCGATTGGAACTTGTTCGACGAATGCCAGGCCTGGTGCGACGCGACTACCGGCACGCGCGAGGAGCGCAAACAGAAGCTTGCCGATCCTGCCCGGCGTGAGGGACTGCGGGCCAAGATGCCCTTTGTGATCACGGAGGAGTTCGATCAGATTTTCGTGACGCAAGTCGAACGTGAGGACCTGAAGGCTAACGAGGGAAGCACGCTGCGCGAGCTCTCAGAGCGGACGCGAAAGCATCCGGTGGATGCGATGCTCGACCTCGCCGTGAGCGACGACCTCCACACCGAGTTCTACGCGCCCGGGCCCAACCAGAATCTCGAGTTCCTCAAGGAGATGGTCGACTACCCGTACCTGATCCCCGGCGTCTCCGACGGCGGCGCGCATACCAAGTTCTTCACCGGCGGCCAGTACCCGACCGAGTTCATCGCCAACATCGCACGCGACCACAATATGCTGAGCCTCGAAGATGCGCACTGGCGACTGAGTGCGCTCCCGGCGCTTTGCGCCGGATTCCGCGATCGCGGCTTTCTCCGCGAGGGCGCGCCGGCAGATGTTGTCGTTTACGATTATGAAAAGCTGGGCGCGGGACCAATGGAAATCGCGCGTGACCTGCCCGGAGGAGAATGGCGCCGCGTACGCAAGGCGCGCGGCTACCGCGCGATCCTCGTCAATGGCGAGGTGACAATCGATGACGGTGTTCCGACGGGAAAGGCTTCCGGCCGCCTGCTGCGTCACGGACGAGGTGCGTAGAGATCGCGTCCGTCACGCGCGATGAAATCGGTTGCTGAGCACTTCGAAGAGGGGCTCGAACTCTTCAACGCGGGCCGTTTCTTCGAGTGTCATGAGGCGTGGGAAGCCGCCTGGAAGCGCTCGCACGGCGAAGTGAAGCTCTTCTACCAGGGATTGATTCAGGCCGCAGTCGCGCTGCTGCACGCTGAACGCGGGAACCTCGAAGGCGCGGCATCGCTATGTGAGAAGGCGATGGCAAAGCTTGACCGGTTGCCACCCATTCACGACAACCTTGCGATCGGTGACCTCCGCGTCGCGGTGCGTAACTTCCTCGCATATGCCGCATCCCATGACAGCGGGGAGTTGCCCGAACGGCCGAAATTGCGCAGGATTGCGCGAGTTTAGTTGTGAACGACAAGCCACGTGAGGCCCTTCGCCCGATTTCCGATTCTCTTTAGTGGTGCGGTCTGATTTATTAGGATTACTTACTCTTCCTCGCGCTGGTCGCACTTCGAAGGAGGCTCGATATGGTGGCATCGAGCGATATGCCGGGGAAGCGGAATCGAAGGAAATTCTGAATTTCGACCGAAATCTATCGTCCGATTATTGAGGGCTATGCACTTGCCTATTTCCTACGCGGAAGCTCTTTCAGGAGGGGTTCATGGTTAAGAAGTTCGCCGTCATCATCGGCGGCGTGCTGATCGGTCTGGTTATCGTCTTTGCACGCGCGGGCGCCTTTCCGTTCTGGGGATCCGGCGACAATCAATCCGCTGCTAACGCACAATCCGTTCCCAATTCATCAACTTCGGCGCATGCACAGGCGGTCTCGGAACCGGCGCAACCGAACACACCTGAGCCAAACGAACACGTTGGCGTGATTAGCTCGTTCGCTCCGCTGGTAAAGCGTGTGATGCCCGCGGTCGTGAGCGTCAAGGTTGTTCAGGACATCAAGGTTTCGGGCGGTCCTTTCGGCTTCCAGGGACCCGGCGATGAGGGTCCGGGCGATCAGGGCCCCGGCGATCAGGGTGACCAGGGAGATCAAGGCGGCGGCGGACAGGGTGGTGGCGGTCCGATGGCGCCAGGCGATCCATTCGAACAGTTCCGACGCTTTTTCGGCCAGGCCGTTCCGCGTGAGTATAAGGAACACGGCCTCGGCTCGGGCGTAATCGTATCGTCCGACGGATACATCCTCACCAATAACCACGTGGTCGGCAACGCTGACGAGATCGACGTCGCTCTTTTCGACAAGCGCGAATTCAAGGCCAAGGTTATCGGCAAAGATGCCAAGACTGATCTCGCACTGATCAAAATCGACACCAAGGATCTGCTGCCGACGGCGCCGCTGGGCGATTCCAACAGCACGCAGATCGGCGATTGGGTGATTGCGATCGGCAACCCGTTCGCCGTCGGTACGACCGTCACCGCCGGCATCGTTTCCGCCAAAGGCAGGATTCTGGGCGGCGACTATGATGACTTCATCCAGACCGACGCGTCGATTAACCCCGGCAACTCGGGTGGTCCGCTGTTCAACACCGACGGCCAGGTTATCGGCATCAACACTGCGATCTATAGCCGTACCGGCTCGAACGTCGGCATCGGCTTTGCCATTCCGATCGACATGGCCAAGGCCGTGATGGAGCAGCTCAAGGCGCACGGCCGCGTGATTCGCGGCTGGCTCGGTGTTGAGATCCAGGAGGTGAACTCCGACCTTGCGCAGTCGTTTGGTCTGCCCAAGCCGGAGGGCGCACTCGTCGCGAGCGTGGAGAAAGACGGTCCCGCAGCCAAGGCCGGCATCGAGCGCGGCGATATCGTGCTCAAGTTCAACGGCCATGACGTCAACGACGAGCATGAGTTGCCGGCCCTAGTCGCGCAGACGCCGATTAGCAAGGCCGTCCCAGTTGAGCTGATTCGCAACGGCAAGCAAAAGACCATCGATGTGACAATCGGTGAACGCAACGAACCAACCGTGCAAACGGCCAAGGTCGAGGAAGCAGGCGGAAGCTGGGGCATGCAGGTCGGAGACCTGACTCCAGAACTCGCACAGGAGTTCCATCTCTCGACCAGCCATGGTGTCGTGGTTCGCCACGTGAATCCAGACAGCCCGGCCGCAGATGCTGACCTGCAGCCCGGCGACATCCTGCTCGAGATCGATCATCAGAAAGTCGGAACAGTGGCCGAAGTGGTCGCAAAGGCGAAAGCTGATATCGACGCCAAGAAGTCGGCTCTGCTGCTCGTGCAGCGTGGCGGCGCGACGCTGTATACGGTTATCAAGCCGCCTCAGCCACAAAACGCCGGCTGATCGATTCGTATCTGCCCACTGAAGCTCGCGGCGCGCTGGACCTAACGGCGCGTCGCGACGCTTTGTCCCAGGCGATCGAAGCGCTTTCTCGCCGTGATGCCGGATGCTAGCGATCGATGGGTCGATGGATGCACCGCGAAAGTGCGATGTTTTGATTGCCGGCGCCGGTCCCGCCGGCCTGGCCACCGCGCTCTACTTGCAGAAACGTCGACCCGAACTCGCGGGCCGCGTCGTCGCGCTCGACAAGGCGGCGCATCCGCGATTCAAAGTCTGCGCCGGCGGCCTCATCCCGAAGACGTTGCTCGCGCTCGATGAACTGGGAATCGCGCTCGATGTCCCAGCGGTTGACATCGTCAACGGCGAGGCACGAACCGAGGTTGGCGACGTCGATCTGTCGCGCGGGGATGTGCTCTGCAGGGTTGTCCGGCGCGATCAGTTCGATGCGATGCTCGCGCGGCAGGCACGCGATGCGGGCCTCGAAATCGTCGAGCACTGTCGCGTGCTCGACGTTGTGCAGGAGGGCGGGTTGCCGCGAGTCGAGACCGATCGCGGGCCCTTCGAGGCGCGCGTTCTAATCGGGGCCGATGGCTCTGGGAGCCGCGTGCGGCGCGCCGTATTCGGTTCCGCCAAGGACGCGGTTGGCCGTGCGCTGATGATCGATATGCCGGTGAATCCAGAGACAGCGCGCGAGTTCGTCGAGCATCGCTATGTCTTCGACTTTCGATGCGTCAGCGGTGGAATCAGCGGCTACTGCTGGTCGTTCCCGTGCGTGATCGACGGACGACCGCATCTCAACCTCGGTATCTACGACCAGCTACCGCGCCGGGATCGCGGCATCGCCGGTGAGCAGGCGCTGATGCTCTCAGAATTACGCAAGGCATTTCCGCAACTGCCGCTCGATGGTCTCGAACGTCGCACGCTCAATTGGCATGCCTTTCCGATTCGATGGTTTCAGCGAGCGGACCGCTACTCGGTCGACAACGTTGTTCTGGCGGGCGATGCGGCCGGCGTTGATCCTCTGATGGGCGAGGGAATTTCGTGCGCCTTCGAGCACGGCAAGCACGCCGCGGCAGCAGTTAGCCGATTTCTCGAGGGCGATGCCCAAGCCCTCAACAAATACGATGAACACCTTCACCGTGGTTCGATCGGGCGCAAGCTCGCGATCCTCGGCTTTGCTGCACGCAACTTCTATGGCCGGCAGCATCGCGCGTTCTTCCGCATCGCTTCGCTCAGCCGGCGTGCGCAGGAAATCGGCGTTGATTGGTATAACGGAGCCGCGCATGTCGACGAGCTTCCGCCGGCTGCGCTGCTCACGCGATGGGCGCGCGCAGTTTTGTTCGGTGGTTCCGTACGCTAGCATCATCGAGGTTGCGCGCGATGGCCAGACAGATGCGGTTGGTAGTTGGCGGAAAGGGCAGGGGAGCAAGAAGCCAATCTGCGCCTCGCAGAAAAGCGGCGCGACGATCACGCCGGCGGCCGGCGATCCTGATGATGCTGGCGCTGGCGGCTCTGATCGCGGGATTTCTGTTTCGCCGCATGATGCTTCCCCAAGCGGTTCACTATCTCGCCTATCGTCCGCCCGACCACCCGCTGGGTACTCCCGAGATCAGATCGCGACCGATTCCCGAAAGCGACGCGACCAGTGTCGAGGCCGCGCCGAGCACCGCCAACACCGGCGAGAACCTGAGCGACGGCGATCATCGTGAGCTAGAATCGGTACTGCGCCGCAAGGCTAAGTAGTCGGATGTCTCAGTCGATCCAGGTAAACGACGACCTTGGTTTTCGGCTCGATCTCGCCGCCGCGCCCTCGCGCATCGTGTCGCTCGTGCCGAGCTGGACCGAAACGCTTTTCGGCTTTGGCATGGAGCGGGAGATTGTTGGCATCACGAAGTTCTGCGTAGCTCCCGCGCACAAGGTGGCGGCAGTTCCCAAGGTCGGTGGCACGAAAAATCCCGACGTGCGCGCGATCATCAACCTCGAAGCCGATCTCGTGATCGCCAACGCCGAGGAGAATCGCCGCGAAGATATCGAGCGCTTGCGGGCGCATGGAATTCCGGTTTTCACCACTTACCCGCGGACGGTGCCCGGCGCTGTTGACTCGATTCTGAAACTCGGGCGCGTGCTCCGGCGCGAGCATGAAGCCGCTCAGCTCGCGCAACAGATCACGCTCGCCGTGGGCGGTATCGAGGCGGGGCTCGGCATGTGGAGCAAGCTTCGGCTTCGGGTGTTCTGCCCAATCTGGAAAAAGCCCTGGATGTCGTTCAACGCCGATACTTACGCGCACGACGTGCTCAGGATGCTGGGCTTCAATAACATCTATGCGTCGGCCGGAGAACGCTACCCGGTAACTACTCTCGATGAAGCTCTCTCTCGCCGCCCCGATATAGTCATTCTGCCCGACGAGCCGTACGAATTTGGCGAGGCCGATGTCGCGGAGGTGAAGGCGATGGTTCCGCCCGCGCTCAGCCGGCGCGTGCTGCTGGTCAGCGGCCGCGATCTCCATTGGTACGGCGTGCATATGGTCGAAGGCTTGAAGTCGCTCGCCGACCGCCTCGCGCGAGTACGGGCCGCCGTCATATGATACTCGCGCGCGAGCGCGTGGCCGTTCGGGCTGGTAGCGCACCTGTTGCATGATGCTTGGCAAAGTCACATTCGTCGCGGTGCTGATGATTCTCTTCGCGATGGTGTTCGCGAGTCTAAAGGCACCACGTGTCGCCGACTTCGTGACGAATGGCTCGGAGAATTCGAGCGACCTGTTGCGATCGAAGCCCGCTAGGCGGATTGCGAGCCTAGACCGCCGCTCTTCGCTTGGTGATTCCGGCGGGGCAGATAGCGGCGAGGCAATGCCGATGGCGCCGCAACCCGCGCGCGCTCCCATTGCAGCGGCGCCTCCTCAGGTTGCGCCGCCCGCGGATTCATCTGATCCGCAGATGAACGACGACAACAACAGCAACGACAACGACTCGAACGACAATGATAACAACGACAGTAGCGATGACCGGAACTCGAACGACGATAACGAGAGTTCCAGCGACCAGGCCATGAACAACCAAGGCTCCGACGAGCAGTCCAACAATCCGTTCATGCAGCCTGTGCCGGCCGGCATGTTCCGCACGCCCAACGGACAGTTGATGCCGCAAGTCACTCCGCCCGCGATCGCGCCCTTCCCACCGCAGATCACGAACAACTAAATCATCGAAATCGCGACATCGGTTTGCCCAGAGCGGCCAAACCATCTAATGATTCTGCGTCGTGGCCTAGGCGCCCACCGGGCCCGCGCGGTCGAATCATCAAGGAGACTTTCTATGGCTGGACCTGCACCGCTCAGCGGAATCAAAATACTCGATCTCACCAAGCTGGCACCGGGACCGTTCTGCACGATGATCCTTGCCGATCTCGGCGCCGATGTAATCAAGATTGAAGAGCCTGGGCCTCCGAGCGGCCGCCGCGCGCAGCAAGCGGGCGTCGCCAATGTGCAGGGCCCGGGCGCGGGCTTCAGCGGCTCGCCGTTCAACGCGCTCAATCGAAACAAGAAATCAATCGGCCTTAATCTGAAGAGCCAGCCCGGCAAGGAGATTTACCTCAGGCTGGCGATGCGCGCCGACGTCGTGGTCGAGGAGTATCGGCCCGGTGTGGCCGAGCGCCTCGGGATCGGCTGGGAGAAGCTATCAGCGCGCAACCAGAAGCTGATCTACTGCGCGATCACGGGCTTTGGTCAGACGGGGCCATATCGCAACTACGTTGGTCACGATCTCAACTATATCGCGACCGCCGGCGTGCTTTCGCTGCTCGGCCGTCCCGGTCAGCCGCCGACGATTCCGCACAACCTGATCGCCGACTATGCGGGCGGCGGCTTCCATGGCGCAATCGGCGTGCTCGCGGCGCTCGTCGCGCGCCAGCAAACGGGGCGCGGCCAGTACGTCGATATATCAATGATGGATGGCAGCATGGCGCTGCTGGCCCAGTCCTTCTCGACCTTCTTTTCCAACGGCAATGTGCCGAAGCGTGGTCAGACTCCGCTCGACGGGGCAATCCCGAATTACAACACGTATCTCACGAGCGATGGCAAATACATCACGATCGGCGCGATCGAGCCGTGGTTTTTTGCCAACCTGTGCCGCGCGATGGGCCGCGAGGATTTTATCCCCTACGAGTTTGATTCATCGAAGCGCGCCGAAATCGCCGCCTTCTTCACCGAGAAATTCAAAACCAAAACGCGCGACGAATGGTTCGAAATCCTCACTCAGTCGGACATCTGCACGGGCAAGATGCTCACGCTCGACGAAGTGCCGAACGACCCGCAAGTCAAAGCGCGCAACATGATCGTCGAGCTCGACGCTCCCAACGGCCAGAAAGTCAAACAGGTGGGGATATCAGTGAAGCTGTCGGAAACACCGGGATCAATCAGGAGCCTCGCGCCGACTCCAGGCCAACATACCGACGAGATTCTGACCGGCCTCGGTTATGTCCCTGAAGATATCGCGAGGTGGCGCGAGGAAGGCTCGATTCGATGAGCGAATAGAATTGTCAAAGATTCGCGCGCTGGCCCGCCTTGCAGCGAACCAGCGCGCTTTCATTCTCTGGCAAAGCGCCGCGCTTACGGCGCCGCCTTCACCATCGAGGCGGTGGTGAAAAAGTCCTTGTCCACCGCGCCCATGTTGATGTACCAGCATTCCCTTTCGGGTGTGTTCCTGCTCGGCAGATAACACATCGCCGCCATTCCGCTCTGGACGTCGGTGGCGGAGGCGGCGACTACAAACGATCGCTTGAACGGATAAATCGCAACGCGCGCATCAGGTACAGGTCGATCGCGATATGTCAGCCAGTAGATGTGGTTGTACCAAAGCTGGCCCTTACGATCGTACTCATCCTCGTAAAGCGGGAACCACACTTCGCTGTCGATGTAGAGCACCGTCTTGGATTGCAGAGCCTGGCTCGCGTTGTGGAGGAAGCGCGGCGTGGCCTCCACGATGTACATCTCGCGCGTCTCCCAATCCTCGGGGCAAGCGCTGCCGCCGCCGTCGGTGGGGCAGGTAGCCTCCGGTGAATTGATGGCGTGCACCACACCTAGCATCGATTTCTGGCCGAGAAATCTATAGTTGTACTCCTCGACCTTGGCGTTGAACCCGGAATAGTGATCGGGATCGAACACCACGATGTTGCCGCCGCCTTCTCCGGGCAGCCCGCCGCCCGTCGACGCATCGCTCATTATACCTTCGTTGAGGCGCCGGATGCGCCGCGCTCCGACGTTCCATGACCAGATATCATCGGGTTTGCTCGGTTCCTCATAGCGATAGCGGATGAAGCCCGCGCCGCGCATCTCCGCCGGGGACATAATCGGATAGAGCGCGAACAGCCAATATCGATGCGTGGCCTTAAAGTCGGGATCGATGGGCAGCGGCTCAACCTCGGTGCGGCCGATCTCGTTGTACCCGGCGTAATGGCCGACGTCGATTTCATCGAGCACGTTGTAGCGATGGTTCAGACCCGTGCGCAGATTCTCGCAAGCGAAATAGCGCAGATCGTAATCATCCGTGGTGATCGGCCGGAACACGTTGTTCCAGATGATCTTGGTAGCGACATTCGGGTCGTTTGTATCAAGGAATGGAAAAGGCTGTCCTGCGACGTAGTTCACCACCGTGCGGCCATCCGGTGAGAGCCGCACCTGGCTCGAGTATTTTTCGGTCGCATCGCGATAAGGTGGAGGCCAACCAACGCGCGAAGTCGGCACGATCTTCATCGTCATGCCGTTCACAACCTTGTAGTACACGCCTGGTGACACCAGGCTTTTTACTTTGTAGGCGTTTTGCGCCGTGATCAAGTCGCCCGGTTTCACGTTGGCCAATGCGGGTACTGCGAACAGCAGTCCCAGCACCAGTCCCGCGGCAAGAACCGGGTAGAATTTGAATCTCCTGGACTGAACAGATTTCATAAGCTCCTCGTATCGTTATATAGCCCTCTGATTCGATGATCCTGTTGGAAACTTCGCGGCCTGCGCGACGGAGGTGCGAAAGCGATTTTCGCGCGGATGGTTTCAGGCCTCTGTGGTCCTCGCCGATCGCCAGATGGCGCCGCGACCGGCGCGCACCAATGCCGCAAATTTCGAGAAAGAGGGGCTACTTATCGTCGTTCGGCGACGGCGGAAGAATTCGGCGATGAAAGACCTCTCTTGCGGGGTGGTCTATCTCCGCGAATTCGAATGAGCTCGTTTGTTCAGCGAGATCGTTTCTGATCTCGACTGGCGCGACGAAATCCGCGATGGCAGCGCTGGTTGCGCCGATGTCGGTTTGCGATGCAACTTCCTCGACGGGGCCGCGAAAGAAATCCGCCGACCGCGTGGTCACCCTGGCGGTCCAATCCAGTACCACCAGGGCGAAAGGCTGCTTGAGCTGTCCGATCGTCACGAGCAGGAGGGACGCTGCCAGCATTAGTTGGAGGCAGCATCGCAGATGAAAACGGCCGATGCGCATCCGGGTGGCCCGCAAGTGGCGCCGTGCATCACACGACGCATCTAAACTATTCGAGCGCCTAATGATCAGAATGTCAAGAAAGCAGGACCCTTGCGTTCAGGCAGCTAATGCATTCCTGCCGCGTGACGATCGCCTTCGCGCGATTTCGCTTCCGCGATCATTGCCGCGCGCTTATGCAATCCGAAGAACATTCCTATCGCGCGGTCAGCGTCGATTAACTGGTAGCCGGAGATGTCCGCGGGATCGTCGAGTTGCTGAGTCGAAATCATCGCCAGGTCCTGCCGTGTGAAGACAAGATTTATGTCGAACAATGCCGCGAGGCGTGCGAGCAACTTGCCGCCGAGCCATCCGGGCAAGTAGTCCTCGGAGTAGCGAAGCCAGATCCATGTGTTATGTTCATCGATCGGCGTCGCGCTCGCGATGAAGCGGATCCGTTTCGAAATGTTGATGCTGGCGAGCGTCGGCAAGCAGAGCCTGCTGGTGAACGCGGCTTGGAACCTGAAGCGCGAGCCGATATCCGGCACCAGGCGCATCGCGGATTCGATGATCCCGTCCTTCATTTCGCAGCGATCGATTTCGATCCTGGTGCCCGTGCCGGGAAGGGTTAAACGATGCACGAACGGGGTGTGGTGAATGTCGCCAAGGTTTTCCATCGCGCGCAGATAGTTGATCGGAATTTCCCGTTCGATCTCGATCGAACGTCCACTCGCCTCAGGCGCGCCTGGCAACCACGGAGTATCACCGTTACTCGCCGCCAGCTCGCCGTGCCAGAGCCAGACGAGACCGTGCGCCTCGCGCACTGCGAGCGGCGCAACCTCAAAGCCATGCGGGATGGGTGCATTCACTCCGTTGGCCGGAATCATGCGGCACTTGCCCCGGGCATCAAAGCGAAACCCGTGATACGGGCATTCGAGACATCCGCCCCGGATGCGGCCGCGACTCAGTCGCGCGGCGCGATGCGGGCATCGATCGTCCATCACGATTGCACGGCGGTCGGTGTCGCGCCACAACACGAATTCGCGGCCGAGGCGTCTCAAGCCTACGACGCGGCCGAGCTTCAATCTCCGGCTGCGATAAATGGGATACCACTGATTGGAGATGATGTTTCCTCCTTTACCGGTGCCACTAGCTCGGGAAGCAATCCTCGAATGACGACGTCGATGCCGCGGCGAATCTGCATACGCGCGAATGCCGGATTGACCTGGTCGTTCGACAGGTAGGCGATTAGCCATGTGAAGCAGACCGCGTAGATCGCGGTTGCGGCGACCGCGGTTTCCACGTCCGCGCGGATGAGAGAATTCGCTTTCAGCCGATCCAAGTACTCAGCGAGCTGCGCCACGACGCTGGCATCAGCCTCAAAGACGCGTCGCCCGACGGTCGCAGGCGCAACCATCGCGGCGGCGAACAGCTCGCGCCAGAGGTCGCGATCCTCGCGCATGAAATCGTCGAAGTAGAGCAGCACCATGCCCGCAACGCCATCGACAGGATCGCCCGCCGGAGCCTCAATGAAGCGGCGGCCGCGCTCGAGAATGCTCGCCGTTTCGCGCCGGACGATGGCGAGCAGGAGTTCCGGCTTCGACGGAAAGTAGTTGTAGATGGTGCCGACCGCGAGGCCGGCGCGCGCGGCGACGTCCTCCATCGAGGTGGCAGAATAGCCCCGGCGCGAGAAGAGCCTCTGTGCGGCCTGGATAATGCGGCGTTCGCGATCGAGTTTCTGGCGGTCGCGGCGCCCGGGCGGCGATGATGACAAAGATGAGGCCATTCAGCTTTCTATTACGTCGTGGCGCGTGGCCGGTCAAGTAAAATGAATCAATTCACTTTTAGTGAGTGAAGCGCTGCTGCCCTTTGCGCCGGCCGCTTGATTGCCCGCTGATTCCAATCGCGGATAAGATTGGGCCATGCCGCAGCAAGCTTTGTTTCTCAGGGGACCGCACGATCCGATCAACATCGCGCGCGCCGAAGGCGCCTGGCTCTACACCACCGAGGGCCGTAAGATTCTCGACGCCGGCGCCGGTGCGATAGTCGTCAATATCGGCCAGGGTCGCAAGGAAATTGCCGAAGTCGCGGCCCGCACGATCGCGAGCCTCGACTATGTAGTGCCGGTGTGGACCACGCCCGAGCGCGAACAACTCGGCGAGCGTCTGTCACGCTGGACGCCGGAAGGCGTGAACCGCTTCTTCTTCACCAGCGGCGGCTCAGAGGCGGTCGAAGCTGCCCTCAAGTTCGCGATTCTCTACAACAAGGTGCGCGGCAAGCAATCGAAGAAGAAGATTATCGGGCGGCGATTTTCCTATCACGGCAACACGATCGCCGCGCTATCGGCTGGCGGCAGTGGACGCCGCGCGGACTACGAACACGTGCTGTTCGATTGGCCGAAGATTGGCCC
>JASHPB010000048.1 GCA_030038355.1 Candidatus Binataceae bacterium | reverse complement strand
GTGAGTCTTAGAAGCGGGCGCGTGGACGTAATCGATTGTGTCGAGTTCAACGAGTCGCTGCGCTACGGCGACGTGGCGTCGGATATCGCTTTCCTTGCGATGGATCTCGACCGGCTGGGCGCGCGCCCGCTCTCGCGCGAGTTGGTGCGCGCCTATATCGACCTATCGCGCGACGACGAGCTTCCCTCGCTGCTGCCGCTCTACAAATGTCATCGCGCGATCGTGCGCGCCAAGGTCGCGAGCATCGGCGCCGGCGCGCGCGGCGCCTCATCCGACGAGAGCGAGAAAGCGCGCGCCAAGGCAGGGAAGTTCTTCGCCCTCGCGCTCGAATATACGCGGGCAGCTGCGCGCGCACTGGTCGTGATATGCGGACGCTCTGGCACCGGCAAATCGACGCTCGCCAGAGTCGTTCGCGAGCGAACCGGCTTTATCGCGATAAATTCCGACCGCGTGCGCAAGCGCCTCGCCGGTCTTTCGCCCGAGGCAAACGCGCACGCGGCTTACGGCCGCGGCATTTACTCCGAGAGCGCGACGCGCGCCACCTACGATACGATGCTCGCGGAAGCGGAGTGCGAGCTCGGCCAGAATCGAGGCGTGATTCTCGATGCGACGTATAAAGATCGCGCCGAGCGGCGCAACGTGCTCGAAGTCGCGCGCCGTCTCGCGGTTCCGCTGCTCTTCGTCGAATGCCGCGCCGATGAACGGGAGGTCTTGCGCCGTCTTCGCGCGCGGGCGTCTCAACCGGGCCGCGTATCGGATGCCGATGCGGCCGTTTATCAGGCGCAGGCGGCGGAATTCATGCCGCTCAGCGAAATTCCTGCACGCAACCGTATCGCGATAGATGCGACGCGCGATCGCGACCTTCTCGGCAGCGAGATCCAGTCCGCGCTTGCGGCGCTGAAGGCATTGGACGGGCGAAGTGGGTAGCGGGTGCGGCCGCTCCAAGGGGGTAGAGAAACGATGACGCCGAATCCGTCTTCGGAAAGCGTTCCGCGCGACGAGGCCGAGGCAAGAGAGCGCGCGATGCTCGCGGATCCTTCGCTTTACCGGAGCGAGGAGATCCTGCGCGACGGCCGCTCGATCCTCGTGCGCGCGATTCACCCCGACGACAAGGAACGACTGCGCGAGCATTTCCAGGGGCTTAGCACTGAATCCGTTTACCTGCGCTTCATGGGGATGAAGCGCGAGCTCAACGACGCTGACCTAAAGCGCCTAACCGAGGTGGATTTTCACGATCACGTCGGATTGGTTGCGACTCTTTCCGACGGCGGCCGCGAGCGATTCATCGGCGTTGGCCGCTATGTTCGGAAGCCCGGCACGAAGCGCGCGGAAGTCGCGTTCGCCGTGCTTGATGAGCACCAGGGCCGCGGCATCGGCTCGGTGCTGCTCGAGCATCTGCGGCGTATCGCACGGGCGGGACAGATTGAGGGCTTCGAGGCCGAAGTCTTGAGCAACAACCAGCGGATGCTCGAAGTATTCGCGCAGAGCGGTTTCAAGGTGGCGCGCGCGTTCGACTCGGGCACGGTGCACGTTCATTTCCCGATTGACGAAACTCCGGAATTTCGCGCCGTGAGCCTTGTGCGTGAGCGCGTCGCGGCGGCGAGAAGCATCGCGCGGCTCTTAAGCCCTCGTTCGGTCGCGGTGATCGGAGCCTCGCGCGCGGACGACAAGATCGGCGGTGCGATTCTGGCGAATCTGGTTCGCGATGGCTTCACGGGCGCGATCTTCCCGATCAATCCGAGCGCGACGGAGATTCACAGACTGCGCGCATATCCAACGGTGTCGGCGATCGATCAAAAGATCGATCTTGCTGTTATCTGCGTAGCGGCCGCCGCTGTCGAAGCTGCCGTCGAGGATTGTATCCACGCGCAGGTTGGTAATCTCGTCGTAGTCGCATCGGGTTTTGCCGAAGTATCCGAAGATGGGCTGCAACTCGAGCGCCGCGTCTGCTCCGCAGTGCGCGCCGCGGGGATGCGATTGGTCGGGCCGAACTGCATGGGCATCATGAACACGGCCCCCCCGGTTTCGCTAAACGCGACCTTTGCTTCCGTGCCACCTGTGCAGGGCAATGTCGCGATGTTCTCGCAGAGCGGCGCACTCGGCATCAGCATGCTCGACCACGCGCGTGCCCGAAACCTCGGCGTGTCGAGCTTTATCTCGGCCGGCAATCGCGCCGACGTGTCGAGCAACGACTGCCTCGCCTACTGGGCGCAGGATCCCGCGACGGCGGTCATCGTGCTCTACCTCGAGAGCTTCGGCAATCCGATGAAGTTCGCTCGTATCGCGCCCGCTGTCGCGCGGCTGAAGCCGATCGTCGCGGTGAAGGCAGGAAGAACGACGGCGGGCAAGCGCGCCGCATCGAGCCATTCGGCAGCGCTCGCCAACCTCGACGTGGCGGTCGAGGCGCTCTTCGAGCAGGCCGGCGTGATTCGCACGAATACGTTGCAGGAATTGTTCGATGTCGTCGCGATGCTTGCTTCGAGCCCGCTGCCTCCCGGGCCGCGGGTCGGCGTAATAACCAATGCCGGAGGACCCGGAATACTGCTTGCCGACGCGTGCGAGGCGCACGGCCTCGCATTACCCAAGCTCGCCGATGTGACGCTTGCTGCACTGCAAGCCTGCTTGCCCGCAAGCTCGGGCTTTACAAATCCGATTGACATGACGGCTGGAGCTTTGCCCGCCGAATACGCGCGGACGATCGAGCTGGTCGGCACCGACCCGAACATTGATTCACTCGTGGTCGTCTACATCCCGCCGATGCTCACGCGTCCGGAAGAAATCGCGGACGCGATCGCGCGCGGCGCGGCCACGGTGCCCGCTGCCAAGCCGGTGCTGAGCGTTTTCCTCTCCTCTGAAAAAGCGCCCGCCCGAATCCACCGCGGCGCGCGCGGCACGATTCCCACTTACGAGTTTCCAGAGAACGCTGCCCTCGCGCTGGCCGCGGCCTGGCGTTATGCGCGCTTCAAGGACCGCCCGCAGGGCACGGCGCTAACCCTCGGTGCTTCATCGGTCGCGTCGATTCGCGAAGTCATTGATCGTGCGATCGAGGGCGCGACATCGCCGCGCTGGCTCTCGCATGACGAGATCATGACGCTGCTCACCGCGGTAGGTGTGCAGGCCGCCGTCGCCGAAGAGGTCGTGCTGTCAGAAGTCAGCATGGCGTCGGCTCGCGTCGGCTTTCCAGTTGTCGCGAAAGCTATCGCGCCCGGCATCGTGCACATGACCGAAGTCGGCGGCGTGATCATGAATATCAATTCGGCGGTGGAAGCCGAGCACGCTGCTCGGATGCTGCAGGAGCGGATGAGCGCTGCTGGCACGAGGCTCGAGCGCGTGCTGCTTCAGCGTCAAATCGACGCTGGAATCGAGATGCTGGTGGGGATGACGGGCGATCCCACCTTCGGGCCTTTACTCGTGTGCGGAATGGGTGGAGTGAACGCCGAGCTTCAGCAGGACGTGGCGTTTCGGCTTCCACCCGTGACCGACTACGACGCCGCCCAGATGCTCACCGAGCTTCGCATAAGCCGACTCTTCGACGGCTATCGTGGCGCGCCACCGGGAGATCGTAACGCACTCATCGAGATCATCGTGCGCATCTCGGCTCTGGCAGAGTCCGCGCCGGAGCTGACTGAGCTTGATCTGAATCCAATCAAGCTTCTGGCGCCCGGCAAGGGTGCGATCGTGATCGGCGCGCGTATGCGCGTGCGGCCGCTTGCACTGCCGCCGCTCGGATGAGAAATCAGCATCGCGGAGGACTCGCAGCCATGAGCAGCGTGAACTTTGAGATCGACGGCAATCTCGCGATCGTTACGATCAACCGGCCGGAAGCGCGCAACGCGGTGGATCGCCCGACGGCCGCGGGACTGGCGGAATCCTTCCGCAAGTTCGACGCTGACGATTCGCTGTCGATCGCGATCCTCACGGGCGCCGGCGGATTCTTTTGCGCAGGCGCTGATCTGAAAGCCGTCGCCACCGCGCGCGGAAATCGCGTGACCGAAGACGGTGATGGTCCGCTCGGATGCTCTCGGATGTTGCTCAGCAAGCCTGTGATCGCGGCAGTCGAGGGTTACGCCGTCGCGGGCGGGCTCGAGCTCGCACTCTGGTGCGATATGCGCGTCGCGGCGCACGATGCTGTCTTTGGCGTTTTCTGCCGCCGCTTCGGCGTACCTCTTGTCGATGGCGGCACGATTCGGCTGCCGCGCCTAATCGGCATGAGCCACGCGATGGACATGATTCTCACCGGGCGCGGAGTGTCGGGCGAGGAGGCGCGCATGATGGGACTTGCTAATCGAATCGTCGAGCCTGGTCATGCGCTGGAAGCGGCGCGCGAGCTGGCGCGGCAGATCGCGGCCTTCCCCCAGCGATGCATGCGTTCCGATCGGATGTCGGCTTACGAAAGCTGGACGATGCCGCTCACCGAGGCGCTGGTGAGCGAGTTTCGCTACGGCGTCGCGACCATCAATTCAGGCGAGACACGCGCGGGCGCGAGCCGTTTCGCATCCGGCACCGGCCGCCACGGTAAGTTCTGAAACTGCAGCTTCGCGTCACGCCCACCGGGCTGGCCATTGAGTGGTTTGCTGACTTCCGGTAAATTGTTGCCAAGTCAATCGTTGACTGATGCGCGCGTCGGATTCCGCGACGCCCCTTTTTCTAACCAATAGACCCCAATAGCAGGCGAATCGCCCGCTGGAATCCGAGGTGGTCTGACACAGGAACCATTTGTCATTTTCTGAGTTTTCCCTCTCTCCCGAACTACATCGTTCAATCAAAGATCGCGGCTTTCACACGCCGACCCCGATCCAGGCGCTGGCGATGCCAACCGCACTCGCGGGCGGCGACCTTGTCGCAACGGCCGAGACCGGCAGCGGCAAAACGTCCGCTTTCCTCATCCCGCTAATCGACCGACTGCATCGCAAACAAGCGAAGCAACTGAGCGCGCTCGTGATTGCGCCGACGCGCGAGCTCGCGATGCAAGTGATGCATGAGTTCGAGCTGCTTGCGCGCCATACGCGCCTTCGCGCCGCGCGCGCGATCGGAGGCGAGTCCGAGAAGCGCCATATCGAGGAAATCCGCAAGGGCGCGCAGGTAATGGTCGCTTGCCCGGGCCGCCTTATCGACTATCTCGAACGCGGCATCGTCAAGCTCGATCATCTCGAGTACGTCGTTATCGACGAGGCCGATCGGCTGCTCGACATGGGTTTCCTGCCGCAGCTGAGACGCATCATGAAGATGGCGCCCCGCGAACGGCAGACCTTGATGTTCTCGGCGACGATGGCCTCGGGTCCCGAAATCATCGCGCGCGAATTTCTGCGCAATCCTAAGCGCGTCACGGTTGGTGAGAAGACCGCGCCACCATCGAGCATCCGGCAGACCATCTGCCCGGTTACGCTCGAGAACAAGAGCCCGATGCTGCTCGAAATCCTGAAGCGTCCTGAGGTCGAAAGCGCGATCGTCTTCACCCGCACCAAGAGCCGCGCCGATCGAATCGCCAAGATGCTGCAGCGGCATCACGTGAAGGCGGTACAGATCCACGGCGACCGCTCCCAGGGCCAGCGCAACGCCGCACTCGCGGGCTTCAAGTCACGGCACTTCCGCGTCATGGTCGCGACCGACGTTGCGGCGCGCGGGCTCGATATTCCCGACGTGTCGCATGTGATCAACTTCGACCTGCCGGAGGAGACCGAGGGCTATATCCATCGTATCGGGCGCACGGCGCGGATGGGCAAGGCGGGCGAGGCGATCAGCCTGGTCACGCCCGAAGAGCGCGTGATGCTGGCGCGACTCGAGCGCACGCTCGGCAACGAGCTGGAGCGCGATCACGTCGAGGGCTTCGATAAAGTCGAGATTACGGCGCCGAAGCCTGTGACGCTGTTCCGCTCGTCGGTGGCGCGCAATCGCTCGGCGCGCAATCGCCCGCGCTCCCGCTGGGCGTAGGCTATCTCGGACCACTTGGCGAAACGCGATAGCGGGTGGGACGTAGGCGGCCCGCGCAACCGCGATGCCGCGCAGAGCAGGCTCACAGCCAAGGCGGCAATGACAGTGCCGACGGCGGTATCGGGCGCCACCCGCACGTACCGCAATCGACCCGTTAAGGCGCCGAGCGAAATGCGGCCGTGAAAAAGCGCAAGCGCCACTGCCGTTCCCAAGAATTGCTCCAGCTGAACCGATGGGGCTGGCCTCGACCAGCAGCAACATCACCACGTGAGAGCGGCCGAACCCTAACGTCCGCAGCACTGCAACCTTCCGTGATTCGATCTCTGACCATCATCGCCATCGAGTGGCGGCAATTGGCAGCGCGGTGATCGGGACGACCACACGCAAGCTGTAGGCGATCGTGCGGGCGTCTGCGATTTCCGTTATCACGCTGTGCAGCGCGTCTAACTCATCGGTGGTTTCGGTTTCCGCTCAGAATTGCGAAAGTTCTCATCGATCTCGGCGATCACCTGGTCCATGTTCTGGGGTCGATCGACTTTTACCGCGAGAAATGAAGCGCGGTGCTGCAGGTCCACGCCGTAAGTTGTGCGCGATCGTGATTAACCGCAGGGCTTTGGCGGCGGCGGCGAAAAAAATCAGCGTCGTCTGCAAGGCGCTTCCTGCGAGGAGAAACCGCCGCCGATGCTGCTCGAGGAGAAGCCAAAGCACTCTCAGAACTCCGCTCTCTCGCTTTCGGCGCGCGATCGCCGTGTGCATCGTGTTCGTGCTGCCGAAGGCAGCGCCGATTCCCAGCCTGAGCCCGACAATCAGGCCCAGCGAGCGAAGCTGATCGATAACCTCGATGCTCTGTTCCGCGTAGTATTTCTTTTCCGACAAGACATCGAGGTGCCGGCGTCCCTCGGTCTTGAGGGCCTGCTTGAATGCTTGCGCAGTTGCGGGCTTCAGGACGACGTGGAGCGAATTCGTATCCGGGCTTTCCCATCGACAAGAAGATCGTCGTAGTCGGTCCAGATTCTGATTCGCGAGCGCTGCCGTCGTTGTAAAATACACCGACTATCGTCCAGTTCCGCCGCCAGAAATGAAAAATGGTTCCTGGTACGAGGTACGGCTGCCGCGCTTGTACCTTGTGGCCAATAACCCACTAGCCACTGCCGCGGACGGGCCAACGCCCGCTCACGAGGTACATTCCGCGATCGACGCTGTATGCAATTGGCGTTACACCGCGAAGCGTAACGAACTGGCGAACATGCTTGTCACGGCTGATGTTAAGGCCGGCGAAAATCTCTTGCGAAAGCCGCAGCTGAGCGTTGCCTGCGCTCTCAATCTCGGGACGGGCTCGTACGACGGCGATGTTATCGTGAGTAATGAAACTTGCGCCCTCATCGGGCGCGCCGCGGCTGAGTATGACCCAATTGTTCTCGCCGCCTGCGTTGATCATCGTGAGTCGCAGAGCCGCGATGAATCCGAACGGGATCACAAAAATCATCCCCACCATGCTGGGCCCGAGCATAGTCATCAGCGAAGTTCCGCGATGTTCGATAAGGTTCCTCAGGTTGTAACGAACGGGAACCATGCCCAGCCCAAAACTATTGACGCATCAGGTTTGCTCCGCGGCTAGAATCCGCCGGGCGCCGTCATTGCCACCGGTGCTCAACTCCGAACTCTTCGGTACTTCGGGAAGGCTCGATGGGCGGTTGTGGTGTCCGTCCACGATCGGATAAAGCACCTGCCATGCAGTCGATGTGGGTGCGGTTTGCGGTCCTGGTTGCCATTCTCTCTTTTGCTCTTCTCTCCTGTAGCCCGGCCAAGCTGGTGCTCAACCGCGGCGAGGAGCATCCGCATCCGCTGCCGCGCGTCACCGAGCCCGGTCCTAACGTTTTGATCTTCGGTTTTGACGGGACCGGCTACAATCAACTGAACGAAGCGATCAAATC
>JASHPB010000342.1 GCA_030038355.1 Candidatus Binataceae bacterium | reverse complement strand
GCATGATAAACATGAGAGGCTCGCTGAGCGCTGTTACCCTGGAGGTCAGTGACGCCAACTCCACCCATCCAATCGATCCAGGGCACCAATGGTTCGTAGCTGAGGCCGAGGCCGAGCGGATGATAGCCGAGGGCGACGGCAGCGCCGCCACAATCTGATTCTGGGAGGAAGCGCGCGAATGCCGGTTCGACGCCGGTTTCCAGTGCACCATCAAAGATATGACCGAGCAGCGCCAATCTGAAAGGCGCAAGGGGCATAATCGACAAGCGCGCAGCGAGCGTCCAGGCCTGCATGTAGCCGTTTTCTTGCAACCGCGGGCCGAAGTGATCGAGGCCGCCCCCGGGCTCAAAGCACTAACGCTCATCGGCCAACGGCAGATCAGCATCGGCCCACGCGCCGCCGGAGAACTGGATCAAGCGGGCGACAGTCGCCCGGGCGATGGTTCGCGCTCTTCTGCCATTGGTACCCGCACTGGATCATCGCAAGCCTTCGAAGCAAAAAGAGGTTCCGAAGCTACTCCCTCCGTCCAAGAACGAGGTGCTGGTTCCTGCTGCGTGTGGCGTGGCGAAAGAGATGCGAATACTTCGAGCGCGAAATAGCTCTGTCATCTTGATCCAGAGTTTCGAGTAGTAATGCGACGATCGGCTTAGCAAGGATCCAGGAGTTCGATTGGGTGGCTCGGTGAGCTGGCGCGGGAATGTTCGCGCGGGTTAACGAGCCACAGTTGACAGATCTATTCGCGCCAATTGGCAATCGCTCCGTTGAAATGGTGGGGGCGCTCGTGCGGACTTTTCAACTTTGCACGCGAATTCGATCTGGTTGCGATCCATGTCGCCAGTGAAGTCCAGAGCAATTGCATGCACGCTGTTGAACCCGTGATTGACGTGACGCCGTGGAGCCGCGAGTCTTTTAGGGGACCGGGAACGGCCGGCGGGTGCTCCCCAGCTCGCCCGGGAGGACGGCCGCCCGGATTAAGGATAGTGCTCAGGTTTCACGCAACCTTCTGGCTCGGGGTTTTTGGCTGCAGTTCTGGACCTTTTTCCGTTCAGCGTCATCGTTGGTGATCGAATGGCGAGCAACAGCCGGCAAGGTCATTGGTAACCTTACGACTGGTGCGTTGTGGTGCGAGTGACAGCCGGCGAGAGTTCGGCAGCTTGGCTGCTGTTCGATCGGCCGCCTAGTTGGCGCCGATCTTCTACTCGCTCGATGAACGACGGTCGGGGCGCGAGCCAGAGCATCTGGCTCCAGTCGAAAACGAACCAAATCTGACGCGAATCAAAGCGCCCGAAGAACGCCTTGCGCTCGGGCTTGGGCTAGGGCAACCGGTATCGACATACTACAGGACAGTAGTATTATGAATGGCGGTGCTGAGGGCAGTTGAGGTGGCTGTGCTGTAGAGCACTGATCAGCCGGATTTTCCACGCGATCCCGAAGAGGATCTATATCTCTACTCAACAACCTCCGTCGCCGGAAATCTTCGGGAGGGGAGAGAATATGAACCCGGAAGCAGAACAAGCTAAAGAGACTGAGATTACGTCGATATCTCATGACAAAAGGCACTGCGCGGCCATAGAAGCGTGCGGGGTGACTGCCTCATTTATCGGCGAAAGATGCGAGATCCTGGGTACCTTAACATTCGATGGCCCTGCTGTAATAAATGGCAAGGTGGAGGGCACAATCGCGGGTAAGGACCAGATCATGGTGGGAGAGGAAGGTTTCATAGCAACAGATAAGTTGAGAGCGGCGTCGATAGTTATCGCAGGAACTGCCAGAGTCGAAACAATAGCGAGCTCTAGGATCGAAATTCTTGCTACCGGAAAGGTTCATGGCGATCTGGTGTCACTTTCATTGATCATTCACGAAGGAGCCGAATTCCAGGGGAGAGCTTCTTCACGAGACCCGGAAAAGGATGGCTGCGGTTCTCAAATGTAGGGTCAGTGGGTCGAAAGTGGATGGAAACTACTTGTTCTACTCGTATATTTAAGAGGTCGGCTGGACTTTCCGGTCTGAGGTTGTGAAAACCGTGCAATCGGAAGCAAAAAGATGCCAACAACGACCGACCTGGAGGCCGAAGTCAGCGCTCAATCCAGCCAGCAGGCCTAAGGCTGCTGAAATCTTACGATCCCGCAGCTCCTTTCTCGGAGTATCGAGATGGTAAAACCAAGGATCCCAGTTTCACTTTTTGCAGCATCAAATCAGTGGCCGGTTGGTTCGTCTTCAACGGTCGATTGACTGGAGCCAGTACAGACACTACGTAGCCCAATTTGCCATGTGAGCGATTTGATCGACGTTCGATATTGAGTGACACTCTGCGAAACAATAACCTTTCTCCTTAAACCTTGAATGACGCTTAGCACAAGCATTGGTGCTTGCACGAACACGAGCACTGACGCACCTGCGCGACACGTTGGGCGGCGATCACTCCCGAGGAACGTAATTATACTAACGAATTCCTTGGGGCATCAGCGTCGCTTCAAACTCACGCGCCTGATCTTCAGCTACACCGTTCCACTTGATTCTGTTATGGTCATTTTATTCTTTGTGTCGAACGATCGATGGGCGACTTCGCCGCCCAAGTGTTCATCCCTTCGAAAAGGCCGTCAGACCTAGCTCTTTGCGAGGAGATCAATGTCGATCACCGTGTGCTTCCTTGGGCTTTACTCGCCGAGGAAACGGCAATTGCTCTTCTGTTGGCAGGTTTTAGGCCTCAGCGTGGCGAAGCCATACGAACATGATAGCGAACTTGACCAACAGCCGCGTACCTGATTGGTCGCCCCAAACCAAGTTTCCACCAAACCAGCACGGAGCCGATGGCCGCAGTCGGTCTTAGCCGTGCAGCGCGCTTGAGTGCGAGCCAGTGCATCGAGTCAAGTACCCCAACGATTTTGAGTTTGTTTCATCGGAACTTTCATCGCATTCCGCTGAGGCTTTAGCTACGTCGCAACGGCAATACGCGATGTGCCGAGCTTTGTCTGAGGTACTAAGCTGCACGAACCGGTCTGACAGGCAGTTAAGTCCTGAAGGGCCTGTCAGTTAATAGTGTCAGACTGCACACTCAGCGATAGCCTCCGCGCCGACGCGCCGTCTGCGGGCGGATCTAATGGCCGGCGACCAATCGTGATAGAATCCTCCGGAGATGAGCAGCTATAAGAGCATAACCTACCCATAACCTCGTTCCTCAAAGTGGCTCCGACGGTCGTCCTCGGAACATGAGCGCCTAGGCGCGTCGAAATAGCAGGACTCAAACGCGCAGGTAAGCGCACGCCGCCTCGGTAATGAAGCTTAGGGAAATCCGGTGGCGATGGTCTCTCAGCGGTGCGCATTTTTATTCGGAACTCGCGGACCGACGATCGGGGAGAATTCTAATCTAGTGCAACTGCCGTGCGCGGAGTGCGGCGGCGCTGCGTCGCAAGGGCGTCGACTCTTTCTCAGTGACCGTCGTCGTCACCAGCCGGCCTTCTCGCCTGCGTCGAAGGTCGCCTGATAGCGGCGCGTTACCACTCGCGCTGCACGATTGGGCTGCCGGCGACAACGAGGATCTCTGCCGGAAAATCCGTGGGCTCTGGTTGGGCGCTTGACGTGCTCCTGACTTGTTGGCTGAATCTAGTGATCGCGACGATACGGCAAGGATGACCGATTTGATGAGACGCCCACGACCACCGGTCAATATCGTCCCCAAGGGGTGGGGCCGCGAACTATGGATCGCCAACGGCGATCTCTACTGCGGCAAGCTGCTCGAGATTCGCAAGGGCAAGAAGTGCTCGCTGCATTACCATAAGCTCAAGACCGAGTCGTTTTTTCTCCGCAGCGGGCGGATCAAGATGCGGATCAAGGAATCGCCCGAAAGCGAGACGATCGAGGAGTTCGAGCTGAACGCGGGCGACTGCATGGATATCCCGCCCGGCCTCGTGCATCAGATGGAAGCGGTCGAGGACGCCGAATTGTTTGAGTTCTCGACCCAGCATTTCGACGAAGATTCACATCGAATCGTCCGCGGCGATTGATGTAGCGGTTTGTCGATTTCGGGGGGCGTGGTTTTATCGGCCGCGCCCCAGCATTTTTTTGCGATTACCGGACGAGTATATTTTATTGACTCGGAAGTTGAACAAATGGCCAAGCGCGTTGCATTGATTACCGGCGTCACCGGGCAGGATGGTTCCTATCTGGCCGAGCTGCTCCTCAACAAGGGCTACGAGGTCCACGGCATGGTGCGCCGTACCTCGAGTTTCGCGACGGGGCGTATCGACCATCTGCGCCGCGGTTTCCCCACTGCTCCCCAAGGGCTCCAGCTTCACTACGGCGATCTTGGCGACGGCACGGGGCTTCGCCGCATCATCGAGCAGGTCAGCCCCGACGAGGTTTACAATCTCGCCGCGCAATCGCACGTGCGTATCTCGTTTGATCAACCCGAGTACACGGCAGATGCAGTCGGGCTTGGTACTCTCAGGCTGCTCGAGGCGGTGCGCGATCACAATAAGCGGCGCGGGCGCGCGGCGCGCTTTTACCAGGCCGGCTCTTCGGAGATGTACGGCAAGGTCGAGGAGATTCCGCAGCGCGAGACGACGCCATTTCATCCACGAAGTCCCTACGCTTGCGCCAAGGTTTACGCGCAC
>JASHPB010000047.1 GCA_030038355.1 Candidatus Binataceae bacterium | reverse complement strand
GATGGTTGGCGCGAGAGTTGCCGTGATGCTCTTAGCGATTCTCGCGGTAGCCGGATGCTCGTCGAAGAAGGCGTCGGCGGTCAATGCTCCCGGCCCAGGCAGCCAGCTCGGTGAGCAGAACCAGAACCCAAGTTCACTCAGCCAGTTCCAGAACGGAACGCTCGGTGGCGGCGCAAACGGCCCGCTGAGCGATATTCACTTTGGCTATAACGACTATACAATCCAGCCGCAGGATGACTCCGTGCTGCGCAGCAACGCACAGTGGCTGAGCGCGCATCCGCAGAGCCGAGTCCAGGTCGAGGGCCATTGCGACGAGCGCGGCTCGGAGGATTACAATATAGCGCTCGGCGCCAAGCGCGCGCAGGCGGCCAAAGATTTCCTGGTCACGCTTGGGGTGTCGCCGGGCCGAATCTCGACTATCAGCTACGGCAAGGAGCTTCCGCTTTGCACCGACCACGACGAATCCTGCTGGGCACAGAATCGGCGCGATCACTTCGCCGTCTCACAATGAATTGGGAGCGCATGCGAATCGGCAAACTTAAAATTGTCGGGGCACTCGCCGCCGTACTGCTCGTGGCGGGATGCTCGACCGACACCGATATCCAGCAGCTCAATCAGAATGAATTCACCCTACGCGGCATGATCGCGAGCGATCGCCAGCAGATCGATTCGCTCCAGCAGCAGGTGCGCCAGCTCAACGATCAGATCACCGAACTGAAGCACGAAGATACATCCGACACGCAGAGCGACAGCGGCAACGACAAGAACCTGTCCACCCGCGTCGCGCAGCTCGAGAGCGAGGTCAGCGCGCTGAACGCCGGGATGGTTGCGACGCCCGCGAATCCTGCCGCCGCGGCCTCTCCAGGAGCGGAGGGCGCCGAAGCTCCGCCCGGCCCAATCGCCGGGATTCCGCCCGGCACTGCGGCTGCTGCGCCCGCGGCGGAGGCGCCCGCCGAAATACCGCCAACCTGGCCTAATGATCTCGACGCCGAAATCGAGTCGGCGAAAACCTCCAACGCGGACGGTATCAAGCTCTATCGCAAAGGCCTCGACGCGATGAAGGCGCAGAATTACCCGCTCGCAGTCGCCACTTTCACCCGGCTGCAGCATCAGTATCCGAAGTCGGAACTGAGCGAGCCGGCTGAGTACTTCGCCGCCAACGCGCTGTTCGAGACCGGCAAGTACGACCAGTCGATCCTGCAGTTCAACGACTTGGTGATGCGCTATCCGAAGGGCCGCTTCGCAAGCCCCGCGCTGCTTCGCGAGGCGCAGGCGTTTCTCAAGCTCAACGATCAGATCGACGCGCGGCTCACGCTGCAGAAGCTCATCTCCGATCATGCCGGCACGCCCGAGGCGAACTCCGCCAATACGATGCTGAAGCAGCTCTGAGGCGCTCTTCGGTCCGGCCCTTTTTGATCGGCGCGAACTGACGATGGAGATAATTCGAAATCTGCGCACGCTTGGGCGCCATCCATATCCGGTCGCGACGCTCGGCAACTTCGACGGCGTGCACCTCGGGCATCATGCGATCCTGCGCGCAGTGATCGAGCGCGCGCGAGCCGCGGGCGGCACCGCCTTCGCGCTCACCTTCGATCCGCTGCCCGCGAAGCTCCTTTTTCCCGAACGCGCGCCCGACATGATCATGGTGCCCGGCGATCGCTTCGAGCTGCTCCGCCTTTCCGGTATCGACGGCGTGATCGTGCTCAACTTCACACGCGAGCTGAGCGAACTTTCGGCGCGCGATTTTGTGCGCGACTACCTGGTCGGCAAGCTGGGAGTGCGCGCCGTCGTCGCGGGGCACAGCCAGACCTTTGGCCATAATCGCGATGGCAACGCCTCCGTGATGGTCGAACTCGGCAACGAGTTCGGCTTCGATACGACCGTGGTCGGTCCGGTCAAGGTCGGGGGCGTTGCCGTCAGCTCATCGAAGATTCGCGAGCTGATTCACGCGGGCGATCTGCGCGGCGCCGCCAAGCTGCTCGGCCGCTTTCATTTTCTGCACGGTCCGGTCGTTCACGGCCGCGAGCGCGGGCGGACGATCGGCTTTCCGACCGCGAATATTGCGAGTGAAACCGAATGCATCCCGCCCGACGGCGTCTATGCGACCCGCGTTGTGCTCGACGATGGCGCGTACGGCTCGATCACGAACATCGGGATCCGTCCGACATTCTCCGAGACGGCGCGCTCGATCGAGGCACATATCTTCGACTTCGATCGCGACATCTACGCTCAGCGCGTGAAGCTCGAGATCGTTGAGCGCATCCGCGGCGAGAAGAAGTTCGACTCGCCCAAGGCGCTGCGCAAGCAGATCGCGCTCGATTTGGAGAAAGCCCGCGAAATCCTCGCCTCCGTGTGAGGACCCTCCATCCGGTCTTCTTTCTTTGTCTTTTTGAGTTCCCTCTCCTTATCCTATCCTGGGAGAGGGCCGGGGTTTGAGCTTTTCTAAGCTCACAAAAAAGTTGGGGGCCGGGTTGCCCCGGCCCCCTGCCGTCACCACATCCGCCACCCCACCACCACACTCGTCGCGAGGCCTTTAAGCCTCGCCAATACTTAGTGGATCCCGGTGAATGTCCACCGCCGCCGATTCCCTAACCCTGCTCTTCCGCCTCGCCCTTTCCTCTTATTCCGCCGCCTCGGAATCCACACCGCCCTTTTCCATTCACCGGGACCCTCGATACTCAGTTCCCTCTCGACTCGCCGCATCGAGCGGTGAGCCAATCCGTCATCATCCGTCCGCGCAACTGTACGCCCTCGCGATCGACCACCACCGTATGCCCCGCGCCATCTTCCGAACTCTTGAAGCCGCATCTGCTGCACGCATAAACGACGTAACCGAGCGGCCCGACCTCGAGCGTCATCGCGTGACCACGATTATCCTGCCGCATCATCGCTTCACCCCCATCAACTGCATCCGCTGGTTGAGCCGCAATTCATGCACTTGTAGCAGGAGCCATTCCTCACCATGATGCTGCCGCAATCTGGACACGGCGGCGCGTCGGCCTGGTTGATGAACGCCTGCCGCATCTCGGTGTCCTTGCCGTCATTGAGGCGCGCGACCGGAGGCTCCGGCGCGAGCTGCAACGGCGCGCCCGATCTTTCCGCCGCCGACTTCTCCGCCTCGATCACGCCGACCTCGCGCTTCGCATCTTCGTCGAGGAACTTCGACGCAAGCCATCGGAACAGGTAGTCAACGATCGACTTCGCGTACGGGATCTGCGGATTCTTGGTGAAGCCCGACGGCTCGAAGCGCATGTGCGCGAACTTGTCCACCAGGAACTGCAGCGGCACACCGTATTGCAGCGCGTACGAAATCGCCGTCGCGAACGAGTCCATCAGGCCCGAGATGGTCGAGCCCTGCTTCGACATCATCACGAAGATCTCGCCCGGCGAGCCGTCCTCGTACATGCCGACCGTGATGTAGCCCTCGTGGCCCGCGATATCGAACTTGTGCGTGATCGATTTGCGCTCGTCGGGGAGCTTCCGCCGATGCGCCCGCAGGTCCTCGCCCGCCGCCAGAGCGGCCGCGAGCGCCTGCGTCTCCGTCTTCTCTTCCTTCGCCTTGCCGGTGTTGAGCGGCTGCGTGCGCTTCGATCCGTCGCGGTAGATCGCGACCGCCTTCAGGCCGAGCTTCCATGCCGTGACATAGGCCTCGGCGACTTCATCAACCGTCGCTTCCGCCGGCATGTTGATCGTCTTGGAGATCGCGCCCGAGATGAACGGCTGCACCGCGCCCATCATCTTCAGATGGCCGTTGTAATGAATCGTGCGCGAGCCGGAGCGCGGCTTGAACGCGCAGTCGAACACCGCGAGATGCGCGTCGGACAGATGCGGCGCGCCTTCGATCGTCTCGTGCTCGTCGAGGTACTCGACGATTTCCTGGATTTCCTTGGAGTCATAGCCGATACGCTTGAGCGCCCGCGGCACCGTGCCGTTGACGATCTTGAGCATCCCGCCGCCTACCAGCTTCTTGTATTTGATGAGCGCGATGTCGGGTTCGACGCCGGTAGTGTCGCAATCCATCATGAAGGCGATCGTGCCGGTCGGCGCGATCACAGTCGCCTGCGAGTTGCGGTAGCCGGCGATCTGGCCGACCTTGAGTGCCTCGTCCCAGGACTCGCGCGCCGCGCGCAGCAGGTCGAGCGGCACCATCGAGGCGTCGAGCTTGTAGGCCTCGCGCCGATGATGCTCGATAACTTTCAGCATCGGCTCGCGGTTACGCGCGTAACCTGCGAACGGCCCCATGTGCTCGGAGATACGCGCCGACTGTAGGTACGCCTCGCCCGTCATCAGCGCCGTGATCGCGCCGGCGTAGCTGCGGCCCTGGTCGGAGTCGTAGGGCATACCGAGCGCCATCAGCAGCGCGCCGAGGTTCGCGTAGCCAAGGCCGAGCTCGCGGTACTCTGCGGCGTTCCGCGCGATTTCCTCAGTCGGGTACGACGAGTTGTCAACGATAATGTCCTGCGCCGTGATCATCACGTCCACCGCGTGGCGGAACGCGCGCACGTCGAACTCGCCGCGCTCATCGATGAACTTCATCAGGTTGAGCGAGGCGAGATTGCAGGCCGAGTTGTCGAGATGCATGTACTCGCTGCATGGATTCGACGCGTTGATACGGCCGCTCGCGGGGCAGGTGTGCCACTCGTTGATCGTCGTGTCGAACTGCATCCCGGGGTCGCCGCAGGCGTGCGCCGCGTCGGCGATTTCGTGCATCAGGTCGCGCGCGCGGCAGCTCTCGGAAACTTCGCCCGAGCGCACGAAACGCGTCTGCCATTCGTCGTCGTCGAGCACCGCCTGCATGAACTCGTCCGAGACGCGCACCGAATTGTTCGCGTTCTGGAAGAACACCGAGCCGTACGCCGGGCCGTCGAGCGAGCTGTCATAGCCCGCGTCGATAAGAGCCCACGCCTTCTTTTCTTCCTCGACCTTGCACTTGATGAAGTCGCGGATATCGGGATGCTCAACATTCAGCACGACCATCTTGGCCGCGCGCCGCGTCTTGCCGCCCGACTTGATCACGCCCGCGGAGGCGTCTGCGGCCTTCATGAAGGAGAGCGGGCCTGACGCCGTGCCGCCCGACGAAAGCTTCTCACGGCAGGAGCGCAGCGCGGATAGATTCACGCCCGCGCCCGATCCACCCTTGAAGATCATTCCTTCGTTGCGGTACCAGCCGAGGATCGATTCCATGCTGTCCTCGACCTTGAGGATGAAGCAGGCCGAGCACTGCGGCTTCGCTTCGATACCGACGTTGAAGTACACGGGGCTGTTGAACGAGGCCTTCTGGTTGAGGAGCAGATGCGTGAGCTCGGCGTGGAACGCGTCGCGCGATTCGGCGCCTGCGAAGTAACCCTGCGCCTCGCCCCATCCGGTGATGGTATCGACCACGCGCGAAATAAGCTGGCGAACGCTGGTCTCACGCCTGGGCGTTCCGATCTGGCCGCGGAAGTACTTGGAGACGACGACGTTGGTCGCGGTCTGCGACCATGCGCGCGGCACCTCGACATCCTTTTGCTCGAAGACGACGCGGCCGTCTTCACCCGCGATCACGGCGCTGCGCGAATCCCACTCGACCTCGGAGTACGGATCGGCGCCGGGCGCGGTGAAGAAGCGCTCAATCGCGACGCCACGGCGCGCCGGCGCTGCCGCTTGTGCACCGTTCAACGGACGCTCGGTCGCTCTTTTGGTCTTGGGCTCCACCTCAGATTTCTCAAAAACTCCACCAGCCATCCGCCTGCCCCTCCACAACCTGTTACATCGCGATTACGCCGTTGTTTTGCCTAGTCTAGTAATCTCAAATGCTGCTGTGGCTCTGCATTTGATGTCGTGCCTTGAACTTCTTGCGAGGGCCAATATGCGCGCTGTCAAAGTGCAAAGTCAAGCGATCAACCCCAACCTATAGTGGGGGACAAGCTGTTCACAACCAATATATTAGGTTGTGGATAACTTTCGGTAAAGCTTCGCGTTCATTAGAAATAAGCTGTTGACGAGATTGTTACATAATCATGTCTTATGCTTATTCAGATCGGCAGCGGACGCGACCGACAATCTCCCGGCGATTTCGGAACGTCGGTTTTGCAGCCGCCGCGCATCGCGTTATGGTGCCAGACCTCATGTCCGCGCGGCGCTACAAGCCTCCCGAGCGAGTCGGCGCTTCACTGCAGCCGATTCTCGACAAGATCGATCGCGAGGGCGCGTTCGGGATCGTCCGCCTGGTGAAAGCGTGGCCCGAGGTCGTCGGCGAAACCATCGCACGGCGCACCGAGGTGATGTCGTTGAAATTCCACACCGCGGTGGTGAAAGTTTCCGGCGCGATGTGGATACAAGAGTTGAATCTGATGCGCGCGCAGATCCTCGCGCGAATCACCGAACGGCTCGGCGACGACAGCGTGCGCGAGCTACGCTTCGTGCAGGGCCGACTCTCACGCCGCGCGCATCCGCGGCTCCGCTCGGTGCCGCGTGCCACGCGTCATTCAATCGAGTTGCCGAAGCTCAAAGATCCCGAGCTGCGGGCCGCATTCGAGCGGTTGATCGAAGCCTGGGGCCGCTCCCCGCGCTGATCATTTCCGTGCCTCAGCAAGCGCGGCGTACTACCCCCTGAGCACGCCCACGGCGCCGTATGGACTCCTCGAAAAGCAATCATCGCGAAGAGCCGCGCGCGGCAGTTCGGAAATATAGTGCGCACCGCAGATTTAGGATTCGCCGGTAACGACTTTCTCGTGCAGCGTGCAGGGCGAAGTGGCGCCGACCAAGCAGCCGTGAAGCTCGGCCCCGTCACCCGCCGAGACTTATAGATACCACGGTCAGCGCATCCGCCGCGGGCGACGCTCGACCTGGTGTGGATGGGCTCGTCGAGCACGCTCCTCGGCATCGAGCGTCGGCGGTCGCTTATAGAGAGGCTCGGGGTGAAGTGTCCATCGCTGCGGTGAGGCTAATCGGCGACCGCTTTCCCCAAAAATTCTTGGCGCCTCCGATGATCATGGTGCCGTGGAGCGAGGAGGCAGAAGCGGCCGAGGGGGCGGCTGGCGATATAGATATTTGCCGGATACCGGACGACGTGTGGAAAAGAGGCAAATGCCTCGGCAGGGTACTGCAATGCTCTGCCGCAGCCCTGCCGACGATTGCCCTGTCGCGGTGCATACCTTGCTATTCCAGCACGGGATTACTGGCTACCTCGTTGAAACCGATGAAGAGTGGATTGCGGCGGTGGAACGACTCCCGGATCGCGAGTTGCGGCGGCGGATGGGACGCGCGGCGCGGGAATTTGTCGAACCTCATTCCTCAGTCGATGCGTTGTCCGACCGATTCCGCGATTTGGTCGTCGGACCGCGCTCTCCTATGGCGCAGAAGGGCTCCAACGCGGCCTGAAACGGGACGCCGCGCCGATCGAACATTGGCGCCGACTTACAGCGTCTGTCGCCCTCGGGAGGCCGTGGCAGTGGTGCGCGATGTTCGCCTGAGAGGAGATACTTGCTCAGCGAAGAGCCGCTTGAACACCGGGCAGCTTTCGAGCAGTTGAGCGACGCTGCCGTCGCCGACGATGCGTCCCTGATCGAGCACGATCACGCGCGGAAATCGAATCACGGTGGACAGCCGATGCGTCATCAGCAGCACAGTGCGCCTGGCCAGCCATGGTTCAAGGACGGAGAAAATCTCTTCCTCGGTCTCGCTGTCGATCGCGCTGGTTGCTTCGTCCAGCACCACGATCATTGGATCTCGTACGATCGCGCGCGCCAGCGCGATGCGTTGCTGCTGACCTCCTGACAGGTTGCGCCCGCTCTCGGTGAGATAGCTCTCGAGCCCCGCCGGCAGCGCCGCCATGAACTGGTCGAGCCCCGCGCGTGAAGCGGCGGCGCGCACCTCTTCGCGCGTCGCGGTGGGCGATCCGTAGCGGATGTTCTCGAACAACGTGCCGGTGAAGACGAAGGGCATCTGCTCCATCACGCAGACCGCGCGACGAAGCTCGGCGAGGCGAAGCTCGCGGACATCGATACCATCGAGCAGGATTCGTCCGCTCACCGGATCGGCGAAGCGTACCATCAGGCTCGCCAGCGTGCTTTTTCCGCCGCCGCTCGCCGCCACCACGCCCACTGTTTCACGCGGGGCGATATTGAGATCGAAGTCCTCCAATACGGCGTGATCGGCAGTGTAACGAAAGCAGAGGCGGTCGAAGCGGAGCGCGCCTGCCGGTGGCGCGGGGAGCGCGAGCCGGCCTTCACGCTCGACCGCCGGCAGGTCGATTATCTCGAAAACCCGCACTGCCGCGGCCACCGCGCGCTGCATCAACCCGTGGACCTCGCTCAGGCGACGGAGCGGCTCGACGGTTTGTACAGCGTAGAGGCAAAATGCCAGCAGCGCGCCTGGAGTCTGCCGCCCGATCGCAATCTGGTTCGTGCCATAGATAACCACGCCGAGCAGCGCGAGGGTGGTGATGGCCCATACCCCCGTCGTCATCGTGGCCATCCAGAGTTCGCTGCGCATCACGTGATGGCGATATTCGGAGTCGTTGGCGGCGAAGCGCTCGCGCTCCACTGCCTCGGTTTGGAACGTTTTGATAGTGGTTAGGCCTGACAACTGCTCGCTAAGTGAGGCGCTGAGGCGGCCAACCTCTTCTTGCGCTTGATGGCTGCGGCGCCGGATGTAGCCTCCGCAGTACGCGAGCACCATGCCAACGATCGGGCCCGCGACCGCTATGATCGTCGCGAGCCGCCAATCGAGGCGAAACAAAATTACCAGCGCGCCGACCAGCACGATTGTCTCGCCGATTCCGCGGCGCAGAATCTCGCGCACGAACTGCGAGAGCGAGCCGGCGTCGTTGAACAGCCGCGACATCAACTCGCCCACCTGAAAGCGCCGCGCAGCAGAAAGCTCAACCTCGAGCAGATGAGCCTGCGCGCGGTCGCGGAGCTCCTGCACCAGGTGCTGATTCAGGCTCTGCAGCAGGTAGCGCGACGTAAACAGGCCACTCACCAGCACGATCGCGGCCTCGATAACGTGACGGACCAGCTCGGCCATCTGCCGCTGATTTCCAGTCTTCAGCGGACCGTCAGTCCAGAGCTTGGCGATCCAGGTGAGCTCGAGCTGCGCCAAGGCGAGTGCGGCGAGGGCGATGAAGATCAAGACCAGATGCCCGCGGAAGCGCACGCATTCCTTTACCAGGCGTATCGTGGTGGCGCGGGCCGACTCCGATTCCGCGGACGATAGAGGGTTTTTTGACCCGCCGCTGCGCACGAGCGTCGGCAGCGTGACAAACAATCGCTTCCAGTGCAGGACGGTGTCCCAATAGATGCGATGCAGTCGCTTGCGCGAGGCGGGATCGTGCGTACTGTGGACGAGCGCCGACGCCAAACGCGTCGTGCTGCGAACGGTTTGTCTCCACAAGTCGCTGAGCAGGCGCCGAACGGTCCAGAGCTCGAGCATCACGCGGCGCATCCCGCGCTGCTTACAGGCGCTCAGTCGCTTGTGACCATCAGTCACAATATATCTGCCGCCGAGCCGAAACACGCCAATCGGCGGATACACCGCGCCGCGATCCATCGCGTCGCGGTACTCGGCGATTACCTCGGGCGCATGCGTAGCACCGAGCAGATCGATGACGCGCTCGATTGGCGCCTCGACCGTGTGGCCTTCGGCGCGTGACGTATCGAAGCAGTCCAGCTCGGATCGCGGCACGCGCGGCGATTGTTCCGGCCGGCTCATTGCCTTTAGAGCGCACCTTGCCGCTCAACGGATTCGCCGGCCTGCTTCGTCATCGCGCGTCCCGCGAGCCGTTCGATCACGGCCAGCGGAGAAGATTCCGGAGCGATCAACGAATCGCGCGCGATGAAAAACGATTGCTCAAGAGCGAACCGTCCGGCGAGGACCGCGTGTGGAACAGTGTCGGTGAAGACGAGCCAGCTCGCACCGGGGCCGAACTCATGCCGATACTTCGGGCAATCGGCCTGGAACTCGGCGTCACCTTTCATCGCGTCGTGCAGACGGAGCATCGCGCGATCATACGAGGAGCGGTCGGGCAATGCGATGCCGACGTGCGCTGCGGCGCGCATCAGGTTAGCGATCGCGCGCGAAGCAGCCGAGGTGGCGATGCGCCCGCAATCGAGCATCATGGCCGCATACTCTTGGCGCGCTGCGAGGCTCGGAATCGGATCGCTTGTGAGCCAGACGCGCGCATCGTGCGGATGAAGGTTGGTGAAGAAGCGCAGGATTCGTGCGCCGTTGGTAGGCCTGCCGGGGAACGCGTCGACGTGCAGAAGGTCGTTGCGCTCGGTCATCGAGAGTTGACGGTCATGCTCCTCGACCGGTCGAAAGCTCGCGAGCTCAACGCGCCACGAATCGGAATAGGGCCCGAGCAAACCGGCACAGAAGCGGATTGAGTGCGCGCTGTAACGCGCGAACGCGCTTGCGAAGTCCTCATCTGTTGACGAGCCGCCGAGTCCGCCGATTACGCCCGTGGATGGCGCATACGAAATATTCTTTTGCCTGAGCGAGAGAGGTGCGATTTTGAGTAGCGCCGCGCGGTCGGACTGGGGAACGCGAAAACGCGAAGCGTCGACAAAGAGAATTTCGCCTCGCTCGAGCTGCTCGCAATAGAATCGCGCGCGCGCCCGGGCGTCCACGTTACTCCATCCCGCTTCGCTGTAGTCGGTCAGCTCGATCACGTGAGAACCCGCTGCACGCCGAGCTACTTTTCTTCGCCCATCAGGAACATGGAGACCGCGATCGAGCCGAGCAAAAGGTTGGGCAGCCACGCGCCCGCCCACGCCGGCATCACGCCCGACCTGCCGAACGACAATGTGAAACCGAGAATCAGCCAGTAGCCGAAGCCCGCGGCCAGCGCGAGGGCGATATTGCGCGCGAAGCCCTGGTTGCGTGGCAGCGGGTCGAGGCTCAGGGCAAATCCGATCGCGGCCAGGATGAGACATGAGAACGGCATCGCATATTTGAGATCGCGATCAGCCAGATAGTTTTGAGGGTTGAGCCCGACGCGTTCGAGCGCGGCGATGAAGCCGTTCAGCTCGGCCAGACTGAAATCGTCGGGGTTTACCGAGATCGGCGTTGCCAGATCGGCGGGCGAAAGATCGAGAGTCTGATCGGTGCCCTTCAGGGCGGGCGTCGCCGGTCCGGCGCCGAGCTCAAAGGAGCGAACATTATGAAAGTGCCAACCCTGCCCGCTCCACTGCCCGCTGTCGGCCTGCACGATCGCGCGCAGTTGCTCGCCGCGGCTGAAGCGGAAAATCGTCACGTCGCTCATTTCCTTGCGCTCGCGGTCGTAGTCCTCGGCGACGACGAAAGCGTTGCGCGTGCGGACCCACCTTTCGCCAATCGATGCACCTTCGCGCTGGCCGCGCTGAATGCGCGTTACGAGTACTTCCTTGGCGCGCCGATTCGTAATCGGCACCACGTCTTCCGACACGACGAAATCAAACCCTGTCGCCACTAGCGCAATCAGGATGAGCGGAAGCGCTATTTGCACGCGGCTGATCCCCAGCGCTTGCAGCGCAACCACCTCGCCGCTGCGGTTGAGCAGCGCAAACCCGAACATCACGCCCGCCAGCAACGAAACCGGCAGCAGCTTGGTCATGGCGTACGGAATGCGCAACAGGAGATATTCGATGCCTGCTAGCGCCGCGCTGTTGGCGGTGATGTCGTTGAACTGGTCGGCGGCGTCGGCGAGAAGATGGACCATCGTGAAGGCGGCGATCACAAGCAGGAAGGGCTCGAGCAGCCCCCAGAACACCAGCGAGAAGGCGGTGGGCGTGGCGATGCGCTTGCTCATCCGAGAGCACCCTTGAGGCGCGGAATAATGAGGCCAGCCCAGCGCCGGATTCGGTCGCCGAGACGTTCCGCGCCTTCGCCGCGCTCGATGCGGCTATTGATGAAGGGCGCCACCGCCAAAATTGTAAAGAGGATGTCCGGGATACTCGCCGCCACGTAGGTATCGAGCACGTGCGCCTCGGCCAGCGCTTCGCCCATCCGCATCAGCACGTAGTAACTGAAGAACATCGTCAGGGCGAAAGCGTAGCGCTCAGAATGCCCACCACGCACGGGAGTGAGCCCGAGTGTCATTCCGAGCAGGGCGAAGGGAAATATCGCGATCGGGATTGTCCACCGATGCGCCAGCTCGATCTCGGCCAGCAGGTCGGGCTTGCCGGTGTTGCGCGCCTTCGCGATCTCGGCGCCCAGTGCTGCCATGGAGAGCTCGATCGGCGTCGCTTCGTTAATCGGCAGACCCGTGCTGGGAATGATGTTGATGTCGTAGGTGTCGAAGCGAGCGACGTGATGCGAATCGCGATCGCCGCCGAAGATCCATCCGTCGCCAAGGCGAAGCGTGACGGCGAGCTCATGCTCACGCGGGATCAGCACGCCCTTCTTGGCATAGATGATCGACTTCGAGGACGGGTTGCGATTGTCGGAAATCAATACATCGACGAGACTGCTACCTGATTGCGTGGCGTGGTCGAAATAGATCACCATGCCGTTGAAGTTGCGGTTGAAAACCTTCTCCGGGAGCCCTGCGGTGGCTCGCGTTCGCACGAGGTCCACGATCTGCTCGCGCAATCTCACATTCGAACTCGGTGCCACCTTCATCGTCATCAGCAGGTCGAGCGGATAAACCAGGGCGGCCAAAATCACCACGGGCACTGCGAGCCGCGTGAGGCTGACGCCGCAGGCGCGGGCGGCAACAATTTCGCAGTCGCTCGAGAGCCGGCCGATTCCGAGCAGCGTCCCGAGCAGCATCGCCATCGGCAGGCTAAGCGCGAGCAGACTTGGCAGCAGGTATCCGAGCAGCGCGAGCACCGAGGTCAAAGCGACGCCCTGGTTGACTACCAGGTCGACCAGCTTCAGGAGACGCGCAACAATCAGCGCGAGCGTGATTACGCCGAGGCTCAGCGCCACCGGGATGGCGACCTCGCGCAGGACGTAGAGGTCGAGGATCTTGATCCGAAGCTGGCTCATCCTCGCGCGCACGGTTCAGATCGGCTCCTTCACACTTGAACGGGGACTTGCTGTCCAGAATACTCAGGATGCGCTCTAGACAGGCTAATCGGCACGCCACGCAACATCAATGCGGTTCGGTAACAACCTGCCCCGGCGAATTCGCTTCGTCATCCTCGAAAAGATCGTGCTGCCGGTCGCGATCGTGCCGCTCAAGGTGCTGATCTGGACTTGGCGCAGGCGCGGTCCCGATGAGGAGGCGTGGCGCGAGATGGCAAGCGCGCCGCGTGCCATCCTCGTCACTTATCACGGCATGTTTCTTGACCTGCTCGGCTATGCGCATCGTGTGCCAAAAATCGGCAAACGACTGCTGGTGATGCTGACGCCGAGCCTCGACGGGCGGCTGCTCGGCGCGGCGATCGCGCACTTCCAGATTGACCACGTGCTTGCGACCTACGGCAAGCGCGGGGTCGCGGGTTCGCTCGAATTCAGCCGGCGCGTGGAGGAGGGCGCGCTCGGTCTGATCGCGGTTGACGGCCCCCGCGGCCCGGCGGGTATCGCCGGTCCGGAGGCACTGCAACTTGCGCGCGCGGCCCAGGCGCAAATATATCTGGCAGTCACGTCGGGCCATCCGAGCGTGGGATTCAATTCGTGGGACCATGCGCATATCGCGCTACCGTTTGCCGTCACCGAGTTTTGCCTTAAGCGTTTCGTCCCGATTGAGGGATCAGACGAAGCGAATCTGACCGCGTTACAGGCCGCGATGGAGCAGACGGCGCGCGAGCTCGGGAGTTCGATATTCGCCGCCGCCGCCGCCCGCCGCTGAGAACGCTGTTCCGATTTCAGGCGCGAGGGTCGCCCTTCCATCGCCGATGCATCCAGAACCACTGTTCGGGATGCCTATAGATCATGCGCTCGAGCACGGCGTTGTAGTTGCGCGTGTTCGCATACAGATCGGCGTCGAAATCGCCGGTGTCGATTGTCTCGAGCGGTTCCTCGAAGCCGAGAACGTGGGTGCCGTCCACGTCGCGGTAGCAAAAGCCGGGCGTGACGGGCGCGCCCGTGCCGAGCGCAATGGTCGCGAGGCTTCGGAATGTTGACGCCGACTCGCCGAAGAAATCGACCATGATACCGTCGCGCGCGCTCGCGTTTTGGTCAAAGACGAAAACGACAGCGTCGCCGCGAGCGAGCAGCTCGGGGACAATCTGCAGTCCGCCGCGGCTCGGAATCACGTTGATTCCGGCGCGCGCGAAGCTGCGGCCAACCACGGCATCAAGTGCAAACGGCAGGCGCTTGCGGATGATATGAAAGCGCCCATGGAACTCCGGAAATGCGATCGCCGCTGCCGGCAGAGTCAACTCCCAGTTGCCGAAATGACCGGTCAGGAAGAGCATGCCGTGGCCCTTCTGCCAGGCTTTCAGCGGCGGTTCGATATTCTCGACACGCGCCAGCCGGCGGCGTCGCTCAGGCGACATGAAGCGGGCACGGACCAGCTCGCTCAACGAGCGCGCGAGATGCCCATAAAAGGCGCGGGCGAGGCGCCCGATTTCGTCTTCGCTGACCTTCCCCCTGAACGCGCGCCCGAGATTCTCGAATACGACTCGACGGCGTACGGGAAAAAGACGATAGGCCAGCCGATCGAGCGCAGTTAGCTGGGTTTTGCGCGGTGAAGTCATCGCGACCGCGGATGCGGCGCTGGAATCGTGCGTCAGCGAAATCGCGATTGGTTCGAGCCGATATTGATCGAGAATCGCCTGGGCTGCGGTGCTGGGTGTGACCGCGGGTTCGCCATAGCCATTGCGGCAAATCGTGAAATCGAGCGGACCGAGTTCGCCGAGCGCCGTCTCGCGCGGCAGGAGCTTGAGGCAGGCTTCTTTGGCGGCAAACCGCGCCGCCAACGAGGGTAAGGCGGAAGATCCCTGACCGGCCTCGGACAGTTCGGCAGCGGAGAAAATCTTCTCACGATCGGCGGGCGGAGTTTCATCCAGCAACCGCTCGATGCGCGCGAGTTGCACGGTGTCGATTCCGCAGCGGATCGATTTGTCGCCGTCGGTCATCTAGCAATTCCGTGCGTGCGGAGCATTCACGATCACGGCGGCGTTGAACGATCCGAAGCCGCGGCTCAGGATGAGCGCGGTCGAATTCCCGAGCGATTGCGCCGCGGGCGAGAGTCGGAGCGTTGCGCTCGCGTCAGACGGTTTCTCGAAGGTGGCGATTCCCGGCAGCTCGCTGTGTCTCAGGCATTCGACGGCGAGCACGGTGTCGATCATCCCCGCTGCCGCGAGCAGATGACCACAGGCCCACTTGAAGGAAGTCGTCGGAGGTTGGCGGGAGCCGAAAATCCGCACGAGGGCGGCCGCTTCGGAATCGTCAGAATTCGGTCCGCCGTTTCCATGCGCAATCACGGTGCCGATATCGTCGGCGTCGAGGCCGGCGGCGGCCAACGCCTGTTCGCTTGCGCGCGCCGGACCTTCGCCGTCGGCGCGAATCGCGAGCAGCCCTGCGGCCTCGGAGGCAAACCCCACGCTCAAAATCGTGCCGAGGATTTGCGCGCCTCGCCGCTCAGCAGATGACCGTGTCTCGAGAACCATCGCCGCCGCGCCGTCGCCAAGCGCGATGCCATCATGCCGCGAATCGAAGGGTCGCGGTTGACTTTTTGTCAACAATCCAAGCGCGTCAAAATAGAGCAAGGTCTGCGGCTCGACCGGTGTGTCGTGCGCCACAACGACTGCGCGATCGGCCTCGCCGTCGGAAAGCGCGTCGAGCGCCTGGCTAATGGCACACCCGCCGCCGCTCGTGTGATTCACGAGGCAGCAGTTGGGTCCCTTGAAGCCGTGACGGATTCCCACGTGGCAGACAACGTTGTTTGGAAGCTCGCGCAGCAGCCAGATCGGATCGACCTGCGATAACTCCTGGCCGAAATGCTTGAGCTCGCCGCGTGCCTCGCTCATGAGAGAAAAAAAATCGTATTGCGTTTGATAGTTGCTGCCGCCTGACGCGGAATAAACCGCGGTCCGATCGTTGAAGTCCTCAACCAGACGGGCGTCGAGCGCCGCGCGAGATTCCAGGATGCGAGCCTCGGCCATGGCACGCTCGGCGGCATAGAGGCCGAGCAGGTCAGTGCGGCGCACGCGCTTGTGGAGCTTGCGATCTTCCACCAGCCGACGAGGATCGAGTTGGTCGAGCGGCGCGGCGCGTAACGCCTCGGCGGCAGCGCCGCTCCATCCGGCGACGCGGGCGAGCGCCGAATGCCCCGCACTGATTGCGCTTAAAATTTCGGCTGGAGACATCCCGAGTGCACAGATCGCGCCAATACCCGTGATAACGACTTGCTCGCTCATTCCGACTTCCGTAGAGCGAGGCAGCTATTCGAGCCGCCGAATCCAAAGGAGTTCGAGAGAACCGCGCGCACCGGCTCGGACAGCGTCCGATCTCGAACGAAGCGCAGATCGCAGTCGGGGTCGTCCTGCTCAAGGTTGGCGTTGATCGGCATGGCGCCGTGACGAATCACGAGCGCTGAGACCGCGGCTTCAACCGCGCCCGCTGCGGCAATCAAGTGCCCCATCATCGACTTGGTGGAACTGACGTTGACGCGGTCCGCATCAGGGCCGAAGACCGCACGGATCGCGGCGCATTCGCTGCGGTCATTCATCTGCGTCGACGTGCCATGGGCATTGATGTAATCGACCTGGCCGGGTTCGATGCCGGCGTCGCGCATCGCCGCGCGCATCGCCTGGATCGGGCCATCACCGGACGGATGCGAATCGGTAATGCGATAGCTGCTGAGCGAGTTGCCGTCGCCCGCGAGCTCCGCATAGATGCGCGCGCCACGCCGCAGCGCAAGCGACATCTCCTCAAGCACCAGGAACGCGGCACCTTCGCCGAGCACGAATCCGTTGCGCGTTCGATCGAAAGGCCGGCTCGCGCGCGCCGGCGTCTCGTTGTCGGTTGAGAGCGCGCCAAGGAGGCAAAAGGATCCGAGGCCGAGGGGATTGAGCATCGAATCAAACCCACCCGCGAGCGCATAGTCGGCGCGGCCCCGACGAATCATCTTGAGCGCGGCACCAACCGCTTGGCCACCGGAGGCACACGCGGTGTTAACGGAATTGCAGAAGCCGGTGATGTTGAAGCGATGCGACAGCAGGGCGACGCCGGCGTTGGCCTGGCTGCGGCAAAATTCCATCGGGTCGGCCGCGGGGCTGCCGGCCTCGAACATCGCACGCACATCGAACTCGCCCGCCGGCGCGAAGCGCCGCTGCGTCCGCAGCAGTTCGGAATATGCGACGCCCATCATGCCGCTTCCGCTGATACATCCCCAACGCGATGACGTAGCAGGCGTGGGCGCGACTGCGGCGTCGGCCAAGGCCTCGGCAGCGGCGGCCAGAGCGAAACGATGCGATCGCGTCGTGAGCTTCAGCAGCTTGCGATCGCCGATGCGCTGCTCGGCATCGAAGTCCTTTACCTCGGCGCCGATCGAAGTCGCGAAGCCGGAGGCGTCGAAGCTGCGTATCGTGTCGATGCCGCTACGGCCTTGAATCAGCGAAGTCCAAGTCGAGCCGGCCTCGTTACCGAGAGGTGTGACCATTCCGATACCGGTGATCGCGACGCGTCGTGGCGGGATGTTCATCTCAGTTCCACTCGAAGCGAAGATCTGCAGTCGCGACCCGTTTGGCCGCGCTCGTCGCCGACAGCGCCAGGTCCGCTGAAGCTGATTCGCGAGCGCGCAGGTACGCTGCCAGTTCGAGCGTCTGACCGGGAGGGACAAAGGTTCTGAGCTTCACGTCGCTGACACGAATCAGCGGAGGCGTCGCCGCTAACTTCAAGCCGACGTGTTCGGCAAGAGCACGCGCGAGCCGGATCATCGCGTCCAGCGACAGCGTAGCAGGAAAAACCGGTCGGCGTGGAAAGTGATCGGCGTAAAAATCCCGCTCGGTCGGGGTGATTATGGTGGCCTTCGCAGAGTTCCAATCGTAGGTGATCTCCGACCACGGCAGCGTCACGGCAAGCTTGCGATCCACCTCGACCCGCGCGCCCTTGGGCGAACGCAACGCCGCGAAGCGCTCGCGCATCGCCTCGCGATCGTCGAAATCCTCAAGCGGGAGCATGGGCGCGCCGCATCGCTCGACTGTAACGAGTGTTCGGCCGTCGGCGCGCGCGCGGCCGGCGTAGGAGACGGCATCAGCCTCGCACTCGTCCATTTCGACCGCGAGCTCAACGCTTTCGCCGGGTCGCGCTTCGCCTGCAATCACGCAGCGGCCGACCAGTGCGGCGACCGGGCGTGCGTTGAACTGCCAACGCTCCATCGCAATCCAGCCCGCGAGTTGACCGATGGCCTCGGCAATCAGGCAAGCCGGTACGACGAAGTCCCGTGGCATGGCGAAGCGGCCCTGCGCCAGCCCTCCCGGCTCGAACTCATCGATGCAGTCGACAAAAAGAAATCGCATATAACGGTGCGCGCGTTGCGGCGCGCGGAAAAGATCAGGCGCTAGATTGTTCGAGCTGTGCGCGCGCGACGAGCTTGCAGAACGTCTCGACCGTAAAGAGTCGCGGGACGTCATCGACACGGAGTGTCTTCGGAAAGCGGTCGGCCGGCACCTCGGAAAGATATTCGTGCAGGCGCGCACGGCCTGCATCGGTCAGGACACCCTTGTGCTCGAACTCGGCTTCGGACAGCTCGCCGCGGGCATCCTTGACGATACGATTGCGCGGCAGCTTGATTTTGAAGGCGCGCTCGAGACGAAACACGATGTCGAGCAGATCGATCGACTCGGCGCCCAGGTCAGCGATAATACTGCTTGATGGCTTGCACTCCTCGACCTCGCGTGCGAGCGCATCGGCAATCGCCCGGGCAACCTTGGGATAAACGGCCTCAATCCTGTCGCGGGTAATCGAACTGGTTTCTCCCATCAGCTCACTCCATCTTGAATCCACCGTCGACATGGAGAATTTCGCCGGTGATGTAATCCGCGTAGCGCGACGCGAGAAACATCACGGCGTGGGCGACATCCTCCGGCATGCCAAGGCGGCGCAGCAGAATCCGCTTCAGCACCTCATCCCCGGCGCGCTCGACGACTCGATCAGACATCTCGGTGGCGATTACGCCAGGCGCCACCGCATTCACAGTGATCCCACGCGGCGCGACCTCGACCGCGAGCGCCCGTGTGAAAGAGTTTACCGCGCCTTTGCTCGCCGCGTAATTGGTCTGCCCGCGGCCGCCCTTGTCGGCGGCGACCGAACTGATGTTGATAATCTTGCCGGCACGCGCGGCAATCATGGTCGGCAGCACGGCTCGCGTCAGATTGAATAATCCGCCCACATTGGTCGCGAGGACGTCGAGTATATCGGCATCTTCAAGCATCGGTAACAAGTTGTCGCGGATGATGCCGCTATTGTTGACGAGCACGTCGATGCGGCCATGCCGCTCGATCAGGCGATCGACTGCGGTGACGCACGCTTCGGACGAGCTGATATCCACTTGCTGCGCGTCGACATTCGCGCCGCTCGCTCGCGCCCGCCCGACGACGACATCGGCCGCGGCGCGATCCGCGCGGAAGAAAAAGGTCACCTTCGACCCTTCAGCCGCAAAGGCCTCGACCATGGCGCGGCCGATCCCGCGGCTGCCGCCGCTCACCAGCACGATTTTGTCGTTCAGCGATGAATCCGCCAGCATCGCGACCACTACTCCGCGATCGAAAATCCACCGTCGACGACGACCGTGTGTCCATTGACCATCTCCGCCTCGGGCAGGCAGAGCAGGTAGACGGCGTCGGCGATCTCCTCGGCACGCAACGCGCGTCGCGCGAGCGAACGGCGCTTGAAGCCGGCCACGATCTGGCGGCGCATCGGAAAGGCGTTGAGTGCGTCGGTTTCGACCACTCCGCCGCTCACCACGTTAACGTGGACGCCGCGCGGCGCGAGTTCATAGGCGAGAGCGCGCGACAGCGATTCGAGCGCCGCCTTGGATGCGCCGATAAGTCCGTAGTGCGGCATCGCCCGCTGCGCGCCGAGGCTCGAGATCGCCACGACTCGTGCTCCGCGCGGCATCAGCTTGAGCGCGCGCTGGACCAGCAGCACGAGGGCGAAGGCGTTGGTTTCCAGGCAGTAGCGCCAATGCTTGAGCGTTACCTCTTCGAGCGGGCGCAGCACACCGCTCGCGGCGTTACTGATAAGGATATCGATATGGTCGAAGTGCTTGCGCAGACCGTCGAAAATTTCGTCGACGCTCGCGGGATCGGCGACATTTCCCTGGAGCCCGACGGCGCGCCGACCCATGGCAGTGAGGGCCGCGCAGAGAGAATCGGCCTCGTCGTGCGCATTGAAGTAATTGGCGGCGATATCGCAACCGGCGGCGCCGAGCTTGAGCGCGGTCGCACGTCCGATCCCGCGCGAGGCTCCGGTAACGAGGGCGACCTTGCCGGCGAGCGGGGCGGATGTGACCGCGTTTTTGCTCGAATTTCTGCTCATAGCGGCGCGAAGCATCGATAGTCGCGCGCACTGCGGGCAATGTCAAAATGGTGCGGCGCGCGTGCGCGACGTTGATAGTGCGGCATCGTGCTGTTAGCGTTTTTGCGGTGCAGAGGCGGCTCGCAAGTTTCAGCTCGCTGCTTTCGCCGTTCCTGCTGATCGCGCTCGGCGCCGCACTCTACCTGCCTGGCATGCGGTCGATTCCGGTGCTCGATCGCGACGAGGCGCGCTTCGCCGTCGCGACCCGCGAGATGGTATCGAGCGGCGATCTGCTCCGTCCGCGCTTTCTCAACGCGGATCGGCTCAACAAGCCGATCGGAATCTACTGGCTGCAATCCGCTTCGATTGCCGCGTTTCATCCGCGAAGCGCCAGCACGATCTGGCCGTACCGATTGCCCTCGGTAATCGCGGCCGCGTTCGCCGTGCTGATGACATTCCAGTTGGGCCAGATTCTGTTTGACAAGCGCATCGCCTGGCTCGCCGCGACGTTGCTGGCGGTGTCGGTGCTGCTGGTTGTGGAGGCGCATCAGGCCACGACCGACGCAGCTCTGCTGGCGTCGACGACGGGCGCGATGGCCTGTCTGGCATCGATATACAGAGGCACGGCCGAAGGTCTCGATTCGAGATGGGTCCACGCGGCTGGATTCTGGACCTGGCTCGGCATCGGCACGCTCATCAAGGGTCCGGTGTTGGGTGCGGTTTCGGTAGCGACCATCGGAACGCTGCTCTGGGTAGATCGAGGTCGCGCAGAAGGCCCGAGCCACGCTGCTGGGCGCCGATTCCGCGCGGAATTGCATCCGATCGTAGGTATCGCAATAGCACTCGCGATCGTCGCGCCGTGGCTCGTCGCGATCACCTTGGTTGCTGGTCGAGGCTTTTATCACCAGGCGATCACGGTCGATCTGCTGCCGCGGTTTCGCGGCGCCTATGAAGTTCACTGGGGTCCACCCGGCTATTACCTCGTATCGAGCGCAATTGCCTTCTGGCCGGGGTCGCTCGCGATCCTGCCTGGCTTGGTAATCGCGTATCGGCGGCGCACTGAGACCGCGGTGCGTTTCTGTCTCGCCTGGCTGGTACCATCGTGGGTAGCACTCGAGATCATTCCGACCAAGCTGCCGCACTACGTATTGCCCCTTTATCCGGCGCTGGCGCTCCTTGTTGCGGTTGCTGCCTGCGATGTTGCCACGGAATGGCGAGATATCTTGAGGCGCCCGGTTGGAATCATCGGCGTGGCAACGTGGACGGCCACATCGATCGGACTCGGGATTGCCGCAGTCGCGGTTCCTATCGTGTTCGGAAACGGGTTCATGACGGCGAGCATCATCCCGGCTGTCGCCGCCGTGGCGGTCGCGATTTGCGGAATCGCACTTGCCCTTCGGGGACGGATGCGCGCGGCATTGCTCAGTACAGTCGGTGCCGCCATGATCTTCTACGCGCCGTTGCTGCACTGGGAGATTCCCGCTCTGCAGGAACTCTGGAATTCCGAAAAAGCCGTGACCGCGCTCAACCAAATTCCTCGCGGCCCCGAGCGCCCTGTCGCTGCGGTTGGCTATCAGGAGCCAAGCCTCGTTTTCCTGCTCGATCGGCCGACCGCACTGGTGGATGCAGCCTCGGCTGCACGTTTTCTGGCAGAGCATCAGGACGGCGCGGTGCTGGTCGACGAGCGGACGCTCCCCTCGTTTATCGAGGCGGCGCGCCAGCGCGGACTCACACTGCATCAGGCGTGGTCCGGTCGAGGGCTGGACTATTCCAACGGCGATCGCGTGGATTTGGCACTGTACACGTTAAACGGCGGATGACGCGAGCCACTATTTGGCAGCAATCATCGGCTCGTCAGCGGCCTCCTCGTGGTCGCGATCGTGGAGGCGGCGGGATTCTGCGCCGTTGCGCTCGATATGTGGACCGACGAATTCGAGCACGGCTTGGGCGGCTTTCTCGAGCGCGCCCGGAGGCCCCATCGTCTCGGCCAGGGTGGCGAGGCGGCTGCGAACTCGGCCGCGGCGCGTCTCGTCAGTCAAGAGGGACCAGAGTTCGTTGGCGATCTGATTGGGATCGAGTCGCCAATGGAAAAACTCAGGCTGTACCATCTCGTGCAGCAGGATGTTCACCATTCCGATGTAGTTGACGTACATGAAGCGGCGCGCAGCGTAATAGCGCCAACGGCTGCACTGATAGACGATCACCGAAGGTATGCCGAGCAGGCCGGTCTCGATCGTCGCGGTACCCGAGCACTGCAGCACGGCGCGTGCCTGGCTCAGCACCGCAAACGAGGTCGGAACGTACACTGCCAAATCGCGGAGTCCGCTTTGCTGCGCCGCAACCTCGACCATGGGGCGCATCTCCTCGGTGGCGAGCGGCAAGGCAAATTGCAATTTGGGGTCGCGCTGCTGAAGGATCCTTGCGACCTCGAACATCAGCTTGCAGTGCCACTTGAGCTCCTGGCGCCGGCTGCCGGGCATCAGCACCACGATCGGGCGCTTGGGATCGAGACCAATCGCGATGATTGCGCGGGTTGGATCCTCTTTGACCTTGACCACTTCGCGCAGCGGATGCCCAGTCCATACCGTGTCGACGCCCGCCGCGCGATAGAGTTCGGCTTCCTCGCGAAATGCGCACAAGACGCGGCTCGAGATCGGTCGAATCCACCGAAGACGCCATCTCCCCCAGAACCAGATCTGTGGTGGGAAGAAGAAGACGGTCGGGATGCCGTGCGCCCTGAGCCAGCGCGCAAACAACATGTTAAGCGTTTCGTTGTCGATCAGGACGGCGACGTCAGGTGGGTTTTCTTCGATCAACCGAGTTAACCCCCGCCAAACGTTGTACACCTTGGCGAAGGTACGTACCGAATCCGGTGGACCCACCATCGACAATCCGCTGCTGTCGATGACCGCATCGAGGGCGGCATCGCGCATTGCGGGACCGCCGGCGCCAATCAGACGAACTTGTGGCGCCAGTTTGCGGATCGCCGTGGCCAATCTCCCGGCGTTCTGATCGGCCGACACGTCAGCTGCCACGAGGCATATGGTGTGAGGTCTAGCTTTCGCGTCCATACTCAGCCATCGCATTCGACAACCAGGGTTCCAGCGTTTCCATGTAGCGAGCCGCGATCGCGGAGCCGTCGGGAAGCACCGTGCGTTGCAGCTCCACGACACGTCGTCGCAAGTCCTCGTCGGACAACCAGCTGGTTAACAACCGATCCAGTCCTTCCATTCCTGCGACCTGCGCCGTCGGTGTGACCGACTTGAGCGCGCGCGCTTCCGGACCAAAGTGAAAGAAATGAAGGCCGAACGCAACTGGGGTACCTGCGATCACCGGCTCAAAAGGATTGTGCCCCCCGTGACGCTCAAACCCGCCGCCAACCACCGCGCATGTTGCCAGGGAGTATATGCGGCTTAATTCACCCATGTTGTCAAGAATCAGCAGCCGCCATTGCCTCGCAGCAGTGACGTTCGTGCGGCGCGAGAAATTCAACCTCCGCCGGGTTGCTTCTTGCGCGATCGATTCGACCGCCGTCAGATGACGCGGCGCGATTATTACCCGCGCACCCTTTTCGACGATACGCTCGATCGTGTCAAACAGTTTCGCTATTTCGTCACGATGAATGCTGCCGAAAACTACGATCTGATCGCCCTCTTCCATGCCCAGCTCGTCGGCGAACGACGGATCGCGAAACATCGTCGAATTGATATCTAGGTATTTGAGGTTGCCGGCACTTAAACACCTTTCTTCGGGCGCGCCAATCTGAACGAAGCGATCGCGCTCAACCTCATCCTGGGCAAAGATTCGGGTGATACGCCGAAGCGTAGGAGAAATAAAAGGTCTTATCGTTCGATAACGAATCAGATCGGCGGGATAAATTCTCGCACTCACACTGAAAATTGGTATACGGCGAGAGGACGCCTCGAAGACGAAACGTGGCCACAGTTCAGTCTCAATCAAAAAGATCGCCTTGGGACTCCACCTGTCTAGTGCTCGCGAAACACAATCAGGCGTGTCCCACGGCATCAACCCGACCGCCGATGCTTGCTGATCGGTGCGGCGGATATAATCGACACCTGCGCGATTGGCTGACGTGTATACAGGCGAAAATCGATACCCTCGCGAGCGGAGCATCGTGACGAGCGCGCCCGCTGCTGCCATTTCGCCGGCTGATGCGCCATGAAACCAAATCGACGACCGATTTCGTGGCGCGACATAGCCGAGGCGGGATTGCTGCTCCTCCTCAGAAGCGCCGCGGAAACGCTCAACGAGTTGTGCGCAATTGAATGCGACCGGCGAGAGGGCGGCGTATGCCTTCTCCATCCAGGTCAAAGGAATGCCTGTGGCGATCACACATTCGCTCCGAGAGTCCTTCATTCAATAGCGAAAGGCAGATGGAATGGACGCCTGAACACAGCCTGCCACCCCTCCATATTTACAAGGCCAATTCCTGATTGCCGATACTGACTAGTCACCACCCTAGTGAAGTCAAGTCAAGTCTCTCGATGCTGCTTGCATATGCTGGTAATTCTCGATCTAATCGATGGTCAAATTCCTCTCGCTTCACCGTCCGCTGGAGGTAGATCTACACCGTTGCACAGTCGTTCGAGCAACTATGTCGTTCCAGTTAACAAGGCAATCGAGTTCGGGCCGGTAAGGAGAATAGCTGCGAATCATAGGGCGCGAAATATGGGTAGAGCCGATATTTCCCGAATGTGCTTTTCAAAGTGAAAATTGTGCACAAATCAGATTGCTCCGCGATTGGTCGGAGGCAAAGAGGGATCGCGCCGATTGGTATTGCGTGATTTGAGGTCAACTTGCCAGGTAGTGCCGAATTGTTCCACTTCGACATTCACGGGCTGATCGAGCCGGGAGGCTCGATCGGGCAGGACCTTGCCAACCAGGTGCGGACGCTTTCTCGAGCGGGCTTCCGATGCCGCAGCGGCGCGGAAGTTTACAACAGCTCACTCTATCCCGAACTGAAAGTCGAAAGCTTCGAGCGGCTCCCCGAAGCGCTCGACTCGGAGCCGGCACCAGTTATCTACAACTGGTGCGACGGATGGCACGACCTCGGCAGCTTGCTTGCGCGCCGCCGCACGCCATTGATGGTGCGATGGCGCAACAACACGCCGCCCTGCTTCTTCGCACCTTGCTCCGTGGACGCAACCTCGCGGACGCTGCGCGGCTACAGCGGCATCCTGAAACTTGTCGACTCATCCGGCATTCGAGTGTTGGCAAACTTGCAGTTCTCGGTGCGCCAGCTCGCAATCCTCGGTATCGCGCCCGGCCAGATCAGAGTCGTCCACCCGGCGTCTAAGTATTTGCGCGGGCCGCCTCGAGGTGACGCGTCCGGGGCGGCGCGCGGGAAACGGACCCTCTTTTTCGTGGGGCGGACCGTAGCGCACAAAGGTCATTTCCAGGTCCTGGGCCGCGCGGCAGCGCGGCGCGCGAAATTCGGCATCCATTGCCGCGTGCCTTTGCCCGGCAGATTGGTCGACAAACCTAAGAGAATCAGCCTCTATTTGCAGGACGGCGTGGTACATCAAGCTCGCAATCGCACTTTGAACTTTCGGCCCGGCTCGATCGGATCGAGTCCCGCCTCGATCGGCTGTCCTCTGATGATGCCGTTAGGCCGGCACTTATGGCGAATCCCGGCAGCGAGGGCGGGCGCGAGTCAATCGGTGATGTCGACTCGCGTCAAGCTAAACCGTAATCAGGCGAGCGTTTGACCGGCGGTGACCCGATAATGAAGTTAACCGTCGGAGCGATACCGAACGAGAGCGCTGCTGAAAGCGCCCTCGTCGCCGAGCGATCCGAAGCGATTGTAAACGCTTCGAACGCTCCCGCGGTTTCCATCGTGCTGCCGTGCCTGAATGAAGCGGAGACGGTTGCGATGTGCGTGGCGGAAGCGCTCACGGCGTTGAAGCGATCCGCGATCGACGGCGAAGTTCTGGTGGTGGACAACGGATCGACCGACGCCTCTGCGGAACTAGCGGAACGCGCCGGCGCGCGCGTGGTGCACGAAAGCAGGCGTGGCTATGGCAGTGCCCTGCGGCGTGGCGCTGAAGAAGCCCGTGGCGAATACGTAGTGATAGCCGACGCGGACGGTTCGTATGATTTGTCCGATATCCCTCGCTTTGTCGATGAGTTGCGCGGCGGCGCCGATCTTGTCATGGGTTCGCGCCTCCGTGGCACCATCGAGCGGGGCGCGATGCCCTGGCTGCACCGCCACATTGGCAATCCGCTCTTATCCGGTGTCCTCAACCTGATGTTCAGGAGCCGCGTCTCCGACGCGCACTGTGGCATGAGAGGATTCACGCGCAGTGCGTTTCGCCGCATGAAAGCCTCTGCGGCGGGAATGGAGTTCGCCTCTGAGATGGTGGTCAAGGCGTCGCTCGCCGGAATGCGCATCGTCGATATTCCCGTAACGCTGCGGCCCGATCGGCGGAGTCTCCACGGTCCTCACCTGAGGCCCTTTCGCGACGGCTGGCGCCATTTGCGCTTCATGCTGCTGCTATCACCCACGTATGTATTCCTGCTGCCGGCCGTCTTCTGTGCCGGCATGGGTTTACTGGCGCTGTTCGCGCCTGCCTTTGGTCCGATCAGAATCGATGGCTTGAGCTTCGACTATCACTACATGCTGCTTGGCAGCTTGCTGACGATTCTCGGCTTCCAGGTGTTGATGACGGGCTTTTTTGCCAAGGCCTATTGTCATGCAGCGCGGCTCGGAAGGGACGACTGGATCCTCGACATCATCAAACGCTACTTCAAGCTCGAGCGCGGATTGATCGGTGGAATGATCCTGTTTCTCGCAGGGCTTGCGATATACATTAAAATTCTCGTCGCCTGGTTGGCCAGTGGAATGGGCGAATTGAATGCCATTCGGCCGGCGACGATGGCCTCGACGTTGATGATAATCGGCGCGCAAATAGTATTTTCTTCTTTCTTTCTGAGTATGCTTCTCTCATTACCCGGTGAGTCCTCGAAAAACTGACGCCGCCGCGGCCGCGAGGAATCGAACGGATTCGAGGCCGCTCCGCATCGCGCTGGTTTACGACTGCTTATACCCGTTCACAATTGGCGGTGCGGAGAAATGGTATCGCGATCTTGCGATTCATCTCGGCCGAAAGCACCATGTAACGTATCTCACTCGTACTCAGTGGCCGCGCGGCAAACCACCTGAAGCTTCAGCGGGAGTCGAAATAGTAGGTCTCGGCCCCGCGGATCACTTGTACACTGCCTCGGGGCGGCGAAGATTCACGCCGCCGATATCTTTCGGCTTTCGAGTATTCGCGCACCTGGTCAGAAATCAGGGCAAATACGATGTCGTCCACACTGGCAGTTTCCCTTTTTTCCCATTGATCGCAGCATCCGCCGCGCGTGCACTGGGCGGTGCTCCAGTGGTGACGACCTGGATTGAAGTTTGGCCGACTGACTATTGGTGTGACTATGCGGGAAAACTCCGCGGCCGCATCGGCGCGGCGATTCAGAAGTTGTGCATCAACTTGACCGACACTTCGTTTGCGTTTTCGGAACTGACAGCCGGAGCGTTGCGTGAACAAGGCTTGTCGCTCGAAGCCGTGGTCCTGACGGGAATGTTCGGCGGCGCCAGCGGCCTGCATCCGATTGCGAAAGTCAAAAGGCCTCGGATTATCTTCGCCGGCCGACATATTCCGGAGAAACATGTCGTTTCGATTCCCGCTGCCGTGGCTCTCGCGCGTCGATCGATACCGGAACTGCGCGCCACGATTTTCGGCGATGGACCCGAGCGGAGTCGCGTGCTGAGTGAAATCGATCGCCTGCAACTGTCGGGGGTTGTCGATTGTCCGGGTTTTGTAAGCGAAGCTGAAATCGAGCGCGCGATGTACGAGGCGGCCTGCCTTATCCTCCCGTCCGAACGCGAAGGCTACGGCCTCGTTGTCGTTGAAGCGGCCGCTCACGGGACGCCTTCGATCGTCGTCAATTCGCTGAATAACGCCGCATCGGCTCTGCTAGCCGATGGCATCAACGGCTGCATCGCGCTGAGCCATGCGCCCGAGGCGCTGGCCGACGCGATTGTGCGCGTCTTCGCGAACCGCGAGGCCTTGTCGGTGTCGTCGCGCGCGTGGTTCGAATCGCATCGGCACGAGCTCGACATCGCCTGCTCGGTCGCGCGGATAGAGCAAACCTACCGTGCGGTTATCGGCAATCAATGAGTATTGCGTAATAGCTTGTAGGCCGCGATTTGCGAATCTTCACGGTATCCTGCTGGATCGTGGTCCTTGGCATTAGCTAGTAGCCATTTGCTGGTCTGGACCGCTTCCGCATCGTTGGACAGGTCGATAACCGGACGATCTAGCGTGAAAGAAAGCATCAGGCGAAGGCACTCGGGTACTTGGTCCGCTGCTACAACCGGGCCGGGATCGCTATCTATTGTGCGTACAATCCTGGTCACTTCCGGCCATTGCTCGTTGCATTCGCGGCTACGCGGCAGTTCGATTGCCCTCCAGTAGCCTATCGCCACGCCCAGGTTCGCAATTAGCAAAACTGTTGCAATAGTTAATCTGAAGTCGCGATACGTTTCGAGCCAATACCAGAACGAAACCACCAGGATAGGGAGCATCGGCAAGATGTAACGAGTATCGGCGTCGAATCCCCAAACTGAGTAGAGACCGAGATAAAGGGGTAAGGTATATGCCAGCACCTCGACATGACGTCTTAGCAATCGGATCCAACCGATGGCGATGATCGCCGTCGCGAAAAGATAGATTACTGTGTCCAGGCTGGCCCAACTCTGAGCATATGCCTTGAACATCCCAGGAATCATGATCCTTCCGATTGCAGAGATCTGGAGTCTGATACCTTCGGGTATCAATTCCTTGAACGGCATTCGCGGATTGAGGAAGCCGCTCAAGTGCGTGGCGAAGAAGCTGCGCGGTCCCTGGTAGGTCGAGAAGTCATAAACGATGAAGGCGAGGACCGCGGCCGCGGCAGGAACCGCCACGCCTGCAATCATGGCAAATGCATCTCGAAGCCTGATCCGCTTCTGATAGACATACACGCAAAGAGCAGCTCCGAACGCGGCGACAATCAACACGCCGACTTCACGAATCATCGACAAGTAAACTGCCAGCACGCAACCTATCGCGGTGAACAAAGCGCGCTCAGAGGCCGATTGCTCCTCCAGCGCCTTATCGAGAGTGTTGACAGTCCAGATCATCACGGTGATGAAGGCGAGTTCGGTAAGAGTCCTGCGGTAATAGATCCAGAACGTGACGTTGAGCATTGTGAGGCCGGTCAGGAGCGGCGCGGCTTCGGCTGCCAGCCGGTAAGTCCAGCGGTACAAACCGACCATAAACAGGACCGCCATGATCCAGTTTATGATCGATATAGTCAGAAATGGCGGCGACTGCTGAAAGAACGCGAGGCTCATCAACAATGGATAGCCGGGTGGATACGCAGTGTGCCGGTAGCCAAGATTCGATAGTCCATGGCCGGTGGCGAGGCTTCTAGCTATTGACAAATATGCAACGGAATCCGGAGTAGGGTACCACCAGCTACTGATTTGAATTAGCAACAAGGATGCGTAGATAGAGAGCCACCAACCCGAGTAAGACTGAATCGACTCAAGTTTGCGCTCGAGATCTCTTGTGTAGTCCGCGATCAAATCGGTGCCACTTGACGACAAGGCTGACAAACCGATTCGTATAGCTCGGACGTCAACTCTGCCGTCCGAGGCCATGAAAATTGCCGTGCTCTCGCTTTTCCCGTGGCGATCATGCTTTGACGGAGGTCGTTATCATCGAGCAGGCGCCTGATTTGAGAAACGAACGCGGAAGCATCATGCGGGTCGGCATAAAGCGCCGCCCGCTGACCCAACTCGGGAAGCGATGAGTTGTCGGATGCGACGACCGGAGCACCGCAAGCCATAGCCTCGATAATCGGCAGCCCAAAGCCTTCATAGATCGACGGATACACGAAAGCAGATGCGCGCCCGTAAAACTCAACCAGCGCTTTCTCGGGAACGTCTCGGAAAATGTGCACGTGCGGGCGCAATGCTGCAAATTCGGGCCGCTCCAGCGGACTTTGCCATCGCCAACCGTCGCGGCCGATAATCACGAGGTCGATATCCGCACCGGCTTCGCGAATCCGGCGCACAACATCGATCAGCAGCGATTGATTCTTGCGCGGTTCGAGGACGCCGACGTTGAGAACGAAAGGACGGGTGAGGCCGTAGGTCTTCATAAAATCTGGCGTTCGCACGGATGGCGTGAAAACTTCACTGAGACCCATCGGTATTACGGCGACTCGGTCGGCCCTCGCGTACCCCATATCAGCCACGTCCTTCCGCGTGGCGTTCGATGGCACAATCACACGGTCAGATTTACCGAGCGAGATACGCGCGAGCATGCGGTACGCCGCTACGCGCCGCAGCGGATGCGTCCGCGGCAGCAGGATGGGCGTCAGATCATGAAGAGTCGCCACGCGCCTGATCGTGCGCGGCATGAATCCGCCGCCAAATTGATTTGGAAAGTGCAGAAGATCGAGGTGAAGCTCGCGTGCGAGCCGCGTGTAGGGCAGATCGAATACGATTTGAACAGGTTTCCAAGCCCGCAGCGGCAGCCAAATGCAATGCGCATTTGGATGACGGTAAATGTCAAGTTCGCCCTGGCCAAACCGGATCAGGTAATACTCAGTCGCGGTTTGATCTTCGAGCAAACATCGGATGAGTTGATATATGTAGACGCCGACGCCGCCATTCGCAATTCTGATTTCGTCACCAACTCGCCGTTCAACGAGGCCGTCGGTGACTATTCCAATTCTGCGGCGATTCAACTTTTTGCTGTGGTAGTGCGCCGTCGAAAGGACAGGAAACTAGAGCTTCCCAAACTCCTGGCGGTGCGAATCATAAGCCCCCGGTACTTCATCGATATCGCCCTTCTGAACCAGAGAGCCGTGCTCGAGCCAGATTGCTTTCTCGCACAACGGTCGCAACATCGCGGATCCCTGCGAAACGCAGAAGAACAGGCTGCCGGATTGCTTTAAGCGTTCAATCTCCTGGGTACATTTCTCCTGGAAGTTCGCACCGCCGACTGCGCGCACCTCATCGATCAATATAATTTCGCGACCGACATGCGCTGCGACTGAGAATGCGAGGCGCATGATCATTCCTGACCAATAAGTGCGGAGCGGCTGATTGACGAATTCGCCCAGAGCTGAAAACTCGCCGATTCGATCGTGGCGTTCATAACCTTCGCGCCGATTCAGCCCGAGCAGCACAGAATTGATGAACAAGTTCTCGTGGCCGGTTAGATCGCGATGAAATCCCGCGCCCAGGTCGAGCAGCGCCGCGAGCCGGTCGTCCACCCTGATGGTGCCCGAGTCCGGCCATGATAGTCCGGCGATCAAACTGAGCAACGTGCTCTTGCCGGCTCCATTGCGGCCGACGATCGCGACGCTGTCGCCCTCGTGCAGCTCGAACGAGAGGTCCTTGAGCGCGATGAGACGCTGCCCAGTCTGCCGCTCGCGAAGCTCCGTGAGCAAGGACCGCCGCAGCATCTGCCGCCCGCTCCGCGAAAACGACTTGCTTACCCCAAAGATGACGGCTGACGGGTGGTTCTTTACCGAAAAGTTCGGAAATACGTTTTTGAAGACGATCGTCAGCACCCTCATGATGATTAGCGGAACCGCGAGCGACCACAGCGTGCCGAGCGACATGTTGCGATAGCGCACGCGGAAGTCGCGCATCACAAGGCTTGCCACCACGAACATGAAATCGCGGTTTGCACACGGCCTTCCAACGTCATTGGCGAACGCGCTCGGCGCAGCGCCGGCGGCGAAAGCGCCGAGCGAAGCTTCGGCAGGTTCATTGACTGCCGATGTTTGCTGCCTCAGGTCCATGCGATCATTCTGGTGCGGGGTTGATGGCGATTCGCCTGTATCGGATTACACCTTGCATTGGCGGCGTGATCGTTGTCAACGTGCCCCTTTTGACTGAGGGAATGTCCGACGCTCTTCAACCTCGAACTAGTTTGAATTTGTCACTGGAAGCGCCAGCCACTGCAATACTCGCGTCGCCAGAAGCGCCGCCAAAACGCCGAGGCCCGCGCCAGCGGTAACATCGCTCAAATAGTGCGCCCCTTCGAGCACACGTTCGGCCGCAACCGCAATTGCCACCAGGAAATATAGCGGCGCCCATCGCGGTACACAGATTGTCAATGCAGCAGCGGTTGCAAACGCAATGCAGGCATGTCCCGAGGGAAATGATAGATCGGGCTGCGAAATGAACAATCCGCGGAGGCCGCCGCTGAAAAAGTCAAAGTGAAATGGCTGCGTATTGAATACTCTGACGGCGAATATGGGCCGATGCCGGCCGATGATCCACTTCCCGACCTGGTAAAAGACTCCAACCACGATGCCCGCGAGGCAGGGGAGCAGCGCTGCCCGCGCGTGACTTCGATGCAGCGCCAGCAACACCGCGGCAACGACCAATGTGAGGTAGTAAGTACCGGCAAACTTGATCAAATGCGCGATGGGCGACAAATGTAAAGTGAGCGGCAGACTCGAATTGTATACTCGACTGGCTATTGGCTGATCGAACGGAAACGAAACTGCGACGGCGAACAGCCAGAGCAAAATGATCTGCCGTGCGATTCTCGTTCGCGCGCTCCAATCCCCCGAAGCCTTCCGCATCGGCTAAAACAATGGCAAATCGAACGGTGGAAACTGCTGGATGGTCAGGAAGATATTCAAATCTGGAAATCGTCTTTGCGGGGGCGGCGCGCTTTTCTCGTATCCTGCGTGGCTTCGCGCTCGAGATCGTCGACTTCCTTTTTTAGCTGCTCTAGCCGATCGTGAAACGCAGCAGATTCGACCTTGATAGTTGCCTTGCATCCTTCGCAGACGAATTGCGACTCGGCGCTCTGCTCGAAATCGCTGACGAGAATCGAATTCTTGTGGCGGCATTTGGGACAGTCGATATCGATCGTCTCATCTTCAAACATCTGAGTTCTCCGGCGTAGCTTTGGATCCCGTTAATCCTTGCGCCTCGCCGAAGCTCAATCAATGAGGCACTTGACCAGGTAGTGTCTCATTTTGAATTCCGATCTGGCGGGCCTTGGCGGATGCCAGGAACGCTCGTTGTTCCATTTATCCTTGCATGCCGCAAGAGCCGGCGACGCCAGAATGGCCCGACCTCCTACCGGGCTGTCTTGGGCGCGACCACAACTTCGGTCTTGACCTGCTAGTTGAAGACCCCGGATGGATTCAGGCTGAGCGGCGCCTCGCTTAGTTCCGTCTCGAAGGCCTTGGCGTGATGGCCGAAGAGTCGCTTGGCCGAACTTGACATCGATCGACGCATCCGATGATCGAAGCTATGTCCCGGGCTGATCGAGCTTGGAAAACTCATGAGCCGTGAAATCGGAGAAGCATTCTGACCGGGCCAGCTCCGGCTCGTGTTCGGGCTCTTGCGGATTGGACTTCGGAGAGCGGGTTCGCGGTCCAAGGAATTGTGCGACGATCTGATTCGCCAGCGGCTCTCGGCTCTCTTGTGGGCGCCGATTCACGAGCGCCAGTCCTTCTCCGTCTGAAATGAGAACCGCCAGTTTGCGGAGCACCTCGTCTCGCTCCAGGGATGAATCGCGCGCGAGATCAGAGCGGTCGCGATAATCGCGAGCATCGGAACGAGAAACGGCGCGGCCGGGCTGGGCGACCAATCCCTTCCTTGCGAAATGCCGCCAAGCGTTCGCTCGCGAGGACCAGGCCGCAAGATGCGAGGCTCAGTGACAGCCATCCTGCGACTGAGTGGAAGCCGTCGAGCGCGAGCGACGGACTCCGCGTTCCGATCATGATCAAGGAAGCGATCCGCACCCAATTTAAGATCCCGGCCAGTGCGACCCCGGCCGGCAGAAGCACGAGAGCTAAAGGAAAACGAAGGTCTCGTCGGTAAACGATTAGGTAGAGCGACAGCAGCCCAAAATGTTGCCGCGACGCCATCGAGGCCCGAGCAGCGTGCCGTCACGCGAACCGCAGAGTTGTGGACCACGATCCCCAATGTTGACGGCGAGAGCGAGACCGTCTGCCCAAGTGAAACGAGGATTGCGCTCGCCATTTTGAACGCCGCGGCGCGACTAATCTCCCATGGAGATGCGATCAGATGGTTCAAGAGCTTCGCCAGCAGCGCGAAGCATCAGCAGTGATGAATGCCTCCGGCGCGTGCCGTATCCATCCCAACCAGAACGACGGCGGGAGAAACGCGGCGAACCAGGCGCCGAGCGTAGTCATCTCGAGCGCCACGCCGATCCAGATCTAGAACGTCCAGTACGAAGATGGATCGCCGCGGCCGATGGCAGACCAGCCCATCAGCCTGAAGAGCGAAGCCAGAGGTGCGCCGAAACAACCCCACCCCGGCGGCGGCCGCGTGAGCCACGCCGGCGAGAGCACAACCGAAAGGTACGGTCACTGCCAGGTGCGATAGGAAACGGGAAATGCGTCCGGTCATTTCCAAGCCTCCCCAATTGGCCCATCCCTGCGCGGTTAGACTCGACCGGGCCAGGCTCTGCTGTTCGACCGTGGCTCGGGCGCAGGCTGCCGCAACGACTGCGCCCGCCACCAATCGAAAACTTGCCGAGCACAAAAATGTGGTGCCGACTTTCCGGAAAAAGTCCTTGAAAACACTCGTTGCTAACCCTGAACTGCGGAACTTGGGCTAGGCGCGGCCAGTCAGCCGTGCACGCTCCAGCACATTCTGGAAAATTCGAACCGCCACCGCGTCCACCAGCATCCCGCCGGCGCCCGCGGCACCTGCGCCATCGCGGGTCGCCGCTTGATAAGCGTCAGCCTGTTTGCGCGCGTTCTCGATCTCGTGGGGCGTCGGCGCGAAGACATCGTTGGCGAGGTCGATCTGGCTCGGATGAATCGCCCACTTGCCGACAGCGCCCAGCGTTGCTGCCCAGGTCGCCTCGCGCCGGTATCCATCGGGGTCGCGGAAATTGCCGAACGGACCGTCGATCGCATCGATTCCGTTGGCTCGGCACGCCGTGATCATGCGGCCGCGCGCATGATGCCACATATCGCCGGGATAGCGATTCGCCGGATCGGTCGCGACGCCGAAACGCATGCCCTGGCTCGCGGACAGGTCGCCGAATCCGAGGATCAACGCCTCGAGTCGCGGGCAGCACGCGGCCAGTTCCTCGACTCGCGCGAGTGCGGCGCTCTCCTCGATCAGCGCCTCGAGGCCGATCCTTTTCTTGAATCCCTTTCGCGTCTCGATCTGTGTTAGTAGCGTGTCGAAGAACCAGACGTCGCGCGGTGCTCTCGGCTTGGGAATGATGATGATATCGAGGAATTCGCCCGCGCCCTCTACTACATCGATGACATCGTTGTAAGCCCAGTGAGTATCGGCGCCATTGACGCGCACCGCGCGCACTTTCTTGCCCCAGTCGAGTTCGCGGAGGGCAGTGATCGCATTCTTGCGCGCAGCCTCCTTCTGCGCTGGTGCGACGGCATCTTCGAGATCGAGGAAAACCAGATCGGCGGCGGTGCCCATCGCCTTTTCCATCATCTTCGGATTCGAGGCGGGCACCGAGAGTTCCGAGCGTCGTAGTCTGAGAGTCATGATTTCTCCTTGGATTCAATAGTCAGTCCAATTTCAGCAAGTACTTCGTTGGTATGCTCACCCAGAAGAGGAGGTCGCCGATAGATACCCGACTGAGTATTGGTGAATTTAATCGGGCAACCGGCAATCGTCAGCGGTGGATTCGCACCGGGCTGTTCAATCTCCACCAGCATCCGGCGTTGCTTGATATGCGGGTCATCGAAGATCTCACGCGCGGTATTAACGGGCCCGACCGGAACTTTGCCGCCGATTCCGCTGACGATCTCGGCCGTCGTGTGAGAAGTCGTCCATGACGACACTGTGCCACGTACGAGCTCTGCATTCGCGACACGACGAGGGTTCGTGCGCGTTCGTTCGTCATTCACGAGTTCCGGATGGCCCATCGCCTCGCAAAGAATCGCCCAATGATTCTCACCCGGCGCCGCGATCGCAAGGGCGCCGTCGCTCGTCGAGAAGATGTCGAACGGACATAGCACCGGAGTGCCATTGCCTTGCGGTCCGCGCACGACACCGGAACGCGAGTAGGTATAGACAATCGCCTCGCACATACTGAGAACCGCGTCGTACATCGCGACGTCGAGGAACTGGCCTTGACCTGTGCGCCGTGCGGCGTGAACCGCGGACACGACGCCAAGAGCCGTCAAGGTTCCCGGGTAGATGTCGCCGACCCCGGGACCCGCGCGATATCCAGCGCTGTCGGCCGGACCCGTCATGCTCACAAGGCCGCCCATGCATTGCGCGACGATGTCGAAGGCGGGCCACTCCGCGTAAGGACTTCGCCCTGTGCGAGGATCGCCGAAGCCGCGAATCGCGGCGTACACGAGCTTCGGATTAACTTCGTGCAAGCGCTCGTAGCCGATTTCGGCGCGATCCATCACTCCGGTGCGGGCGTTCTCGACGACGGCGTCTGCAGTCGCTGCCAGCCTCAGCAGCGCATCGCGTCCTGCCTCGCTTTTGATGTCGAGCACGATGCCGCGCTTGTTGCGGTTGATACTTGCGAAGTAGCCGCCGTAGTCGCATCCTGCGCGATCCGGAGGAAACGGCCCCATGCTGCGGCTCAGGTCGCCGCCCGGTGGTTCAATCTTGATTACGTCGGCGCCGAGGTCGGCCAGCAGCATCGTGCAGAACGGTCCCGCGAGCGCCTGCGTCAGATCGAGGACGCGCACATCCGCGAGTGGTCCGCTGCGCTCGCTCACTTGTTGCCCCAATGACTGCGCCGCTTGATTAGCACCGTGCGTTCGCCCTCGAAGACTACGGTGCCGTCCTGCTTCGCTCCCCAATGCTTGAAGCGCACGATACCGGCGTCGTCGCGATCCGCGTCGCGCTTCTCGAGCACTTCGCTATAGGCGTAAAGCGTATCGCCGTGAAATACCGGTGAGGTGAAACGGATTCCGTCGAGCTCCAGCTCGGCCAGCGCATTCTCGCCGGTGTCCTGCGTTGCGAGCCCGATGCATACCGAGCCGGTGACGAGCCCGAAGACCAGGCGCGTCTTGAAATTGGTCGATTGCATCCGATGCTCGTTGTAATGACCGTCGGCGGTGTTGAGCACCAGCTTGGTGAGCATCTGGTTTTCGATCTCGCCGATCGTGGTGCCGCGCGCGTGGCGCATCTTCGCACCAACGACAAAGTCTTCGAAGTAGTTGCCGCGCCCGGTCAATTTCGAAATTGGTTCACTCATGATTTTGGCCTCGGCAAGAGGCGGTCGGAGATTATCCGCATCTGGATTTCCGACGTGCCTTCGAAAATTTTCGTGAGCCGGGCGTCGCGCCAATAGCGCTCGAGCGGGAAGTCCTTGGTGTAGCCGTAGCCGCCGTGGATCTGGAGCGCCTGGCTCGTCACCCTCTCGGCCATCTCCGACGCGAATAGCTTGCACATCGACGCTTCCTTGTCGCAGCGGCGGCGGCTGTCGACCTCGCTTGCGACAAAGTACGTGAGCTGGCGCGCGGCTTCGATTTCTGTCGCCATCTCGGCGATTTTGAAACGAATAGCCTGGAAGTCGCCGATCGGGTGGCCGAAGGCGACGCGCTTTTGCGCGTATGCGATCGAATCCTCGAGGCCGCCGCGAGCGAGTCCGATCGCGCGAGCCGCCGTGTGAACCCGGGCTACCTCAAGTCCGCTCAGCGTCGCCTGCAGCGCACGGCCCTCGCCGCCGCCTTCGCGCTCGCGCCCAAGCATCGCATCCGCGGGCAATCTGAGGTTGTCGAAATGCAGCTCCCAGGTTTTCCAGCCGAAGTAGCCGATCTTGCGAATCGGTGAGCCGGTGAGTCCCTGAGGAAATTTGCCGCGCTCCTTGAGCACGAGGAACTGGCTGATTCCCTCGTGGCGGCGGCGCGGATCGCTTGGTTGCTTGGTGCGTGCGAGCACTGAGATGAAATCCGCTCCGTCGGCGAACGTGCACCAGGTTTTTGTGCCGTTCAACAACCATCCGTCGCCGTCTCGCGTCGCTTTGCAGGATACGTTGGCGAGATCGGAACCCGCGTCAGGCTCTGACAGCGCTGCCGCACCAAGGAATTCGCCCCGCGCCATCTTGGGCAGATACTCGCGACGCTGAGCCTCGGAGAATCCTCCGCCGAGTCCGTTGCCCCGCGCCACGATACTCGCGACGCTCATCCAGGCGCGCGCCAGCTCCTCGGTGATCAGTACGTACTCGAAGGCGCCGAGTCCAAGACCACCGTATTGCTCCGGGATGACGACGCCGAAGTAACCTAGCTCCGCAATTTTGTTGCGCAGCTCCATCGGGATGTCACCCTGCTCGGGGTCGAGCTTGTTCGCGATTGGCAATACTTCGTTCATCGCGAAGTCGCGCGCCGTCTGCTGAATCATCCGCCGCTCGTCCGTCATGTAGCTCACTTTTTTGTCTCCCTGCGGCGCGCCACGAGATTCGTGCGCTCGTAGCTAATCACCAATTCGCCACGTTGATTGCGGCCCTCGGTACGCCACGTGACGATGCCGAAATTGCCGCGGCTTTGCGACTCGCGCTTCGATACCACGGTGCTGCGCGCGCGCAGCGTGTCACCGGGATACATCGGCTGATGAAACTTGAGGCCGCTGATGCCGAGAAACGGTCCGCCACCTTCGCTCAGGTCCTCAACGGAGAGCCCAACCGCTGTGCATGCGATCAGCAGCGGATTGATGACCACATCAGGATGGCTGTGCGCTCGCGCATACTCAGCGTTGTAGTAGAGCGGGCAATGCGTGAGCGTTGCCGTAGTGAACAACGAGTTGTCGCCCGCGTTCAGCGTACGTCCCCAGTGATGCTCGAATACCTGGCCCTCCTCGAAATCCTCGAAGGAGTGGCCCTTCGGCACGAGCTTGAACTCAGCAAAGTCTGGTGCTGCCATATGGCAAGCTCCTAGCAAAACTGTTAGAGAGCCGTCGAGATCGAGACGTTTTCAGCGAACTATACTCCGATCGCGGTACAACCGTGCGCGCTTGAGTCAATGAGGTAATGAGCGATGAGCACAGCGGAAACGTCAAATGAATTTGCCGCCACGCACGCGCTCGTGCGCGCAGTCCGCGGTATCACCTGGGACAAGATTCCGGTCGACGCGCGCGAAGTTGCGCACCATTGCCTGCTCGATTTCATTGGATGCGCCGTTGCGGGCTCGCACGAGCCGCTGAGCCGCATCCTCGTCGACGAGATCGTTCGCGGCGAAGGGTCGCGCGAGTCGTCGCTGATTGGGCGGAACGAGCGCGCATCGCGCCTCACTGCAGCGCTCGTCAACGGCGCCGCTGGCCACGCGCTCGATTTTGACGACACGCACATGGCGATGGGCGGGCATCCTTCCGTACCTGTTGTTCCGGCCGTCCTCGCACTCGCGGAGACGATCGGCGCGAGCGGCCGCAGCGTCTTGGAAGCGATCGTCGTTGGCATCGAACTGGAGTGCCGGCTCGGCGCGATGCTCGGCGGCCAGCACTATGCGATCGGTTTTCATTCCACAGGCACCGTCGGAACATTCGGCGCCGCGGCGGCATGTGCGCATCTGCTAGCGCTCGATGAAGACGGCTGGCTCCGCGCGCTCGGCCTCGCCGGAACGCAGGCTGCCGGACTCAAGTCGGGGTTCGGCACGATGGCGAAGCCTCTGCACGCGGGCCGCGCCGCGTCGAACGGGCTCTTCAGCGCCCTCGCGGCGCATGGCGGATATTCATCGAATACGGCGATCATCGAGACCGCGCAGGGTTTCGCCGCGACTCATGCCGGCGCGATTCCTTCGCCCGCGATCATCGAACGCGATGCGGACAGGTTTCTGATACGCGATACGCTCTTCAAGTATCACGCGTCCTGCTACCTGACACATGCGCCGATCCAGGCGGCGCGCCAGATTCGCGATCAACATCGAATCGATCCAACAACGATCGATGAGATCGAATTGCGCGTTGCCCCGTCACTGTTCAGTGTTTGTAACATCCGGGAGCCGCGCACTGGCCTCGAAGGCAAGTTCAGTCTTTGCGCAACGACTGCGATGGCCTTGCTCGGCGACGACACCACTGACCTCGCGACATTCAGCGATTCCCGAGTGACCGGTCCAACGCTCGTTGCACTGCGCAGTCGCGTCCGGGTGACGCCGGTCGAAAAGACCTCGCAGACCTATGCGACGGTGATCGTCAAGAGCGGCGGCAAATCGTTCGAGGCGTCCGCTGACTCGGGTGAACCGGCGGCGAATCTCGCGGCGCAGCGCGAGAATCTCCAGCGCAAGTTCATGGCGCTTACATTGCCGATACTTGGCCGAGTCCGCGCCGAAACTCTCGCGCAGTCTGCGCTCGATGCGGATCGGATACCGAAGGCCTTGGAGCTGATCAGTCAGACCACGGACGCCGAGCGAATCAGGACGATCGAAACAACAAACGATGTCCGGCGGCGATCCTAACTGATGCGCCGATCATTCCAGGTCGCGCTGTCAATTCTTGCCTTGTTGTTTGTTTGCGGCGGTCCGCATGCCGCCGATCAGGCGACTCAGCTTTGTAACGCGCTGTCCACGACCAACCCCGCGCGATTGCCACCAGGGTTCATAACCGCGTCGCACGGCTCGGTTGCTCCTAACGCGAACGATCAACAATCGGACATGAGCTGCATAGCCAGCCTGCAACTCGGTGCCCAATCGTTCAGCTCCGAAATTCGATACGCGGTCTTTCCAAGCGTGGAACAGGCGAAGGCATACAGCGGTGTCTTCGACTCCGCAATCGGCGCGTCATTGATGCCGAGAATGTTTTTGCCTTACTTGCCGAACGCGGATTGCGATCGCAACGCTTCCGGAAATACCCAGGCTTGCGGAATCGCGAATGGCAACGTATTCGTTATCGCCCTGTCACGGGGTCTCGTTATCGCGCACACTCACGAAGGTCAGGTGCTCCGAGGCATGAGCGCGGGGAACCTGCTGCAGTATGGCATCGAGCATCTGAATCAGGTTCGCACGCAACTCGGCATGGCTACGGCGTCATCACGGGAGGCAGAGCCGTCGATGCCGGCGCCTTCGGCCGCACAATTAAACGGTCCCAATCCGTGCGCGATCCTCACGAAGAGCGAGGCGGCCGCGGCGATGCAATCGGCGGTCATGAACGCGCGGCGCGATTCGTTGAGCACCTGCTTCTACAGCTCGCAGATGATGCCGGGTAACGGCGTTGCGCTCGAGCTAAATGACGGCGGCCGCTCGAAGTTCGACTTCGATCGCAGCCATATCAGCAATACGCGGATGATACCCAACACCGGCGACGCGGCCTTCGAGTTCGCTTCCGCGGCGGGCTTCGTCCAGCTCTACGTACTGAAAGGGAACACGTTCTTCATCATCACACTGACTAATCAGCGCGACCCGAACATATCCAATACAGCGATCCGACTGGCGCGTCAGATAGTGAATCAGATCCCGAATTAGTCGCGCTCAGGCGCCGCGGCCGGTCCGCCGCACAGGCATGAAGTCATTGACGATGGCGGCGCGCCCGAATTTTTCCGCTGAGCGATCGATCGTGCCGGCCGGCGTGTAATGCCAGACCATCGCGGCTCGAATCCCATTCGACAGATTGTCGAGTGAGCGATGCATCAGGTGACTGTGAAAGACGAGCAGGTCGCCCCGCTCCATGAGCACGGGCATCGAGGCGCTCATGTCATGGTCAACGATTTCGAGATAGCCGTAATTCGCTTGCGGCCTTCTGTCGGGGACGTGCGCATGCACCGGCTCACGATGCGATCCCGGCAGCACGTGAAGGCATCCGTTGTCGAGCGTCGCCCGCGTCACCGAGAGCCAGAGTCCGACCTGCGGCGCTTTGCTGAAGGGGAAGTAGAAAGAATCTTGATGCCATGGCTGTCCCATCGCGCCCTGATTCTTGAAAATGAACTGGCTCAGGAAACAGTCGATGTCCACGTTGAGGATACCCTCAATAAGATCTAGCACCCGCGGCGCGGTGCAGAATTCGTTGAAAACACCGTCGCGATGCAGCCGAAAAATTTTCGATACGCGCTCCTCGGGATTGCGCGCCGTTGGATTCGGCTTCGCTTCGGCAGTGACGAGCGCGCGACCCGGAGGATTGCCGCCTGCGGCCAGGCGGGCGATTTCGATTGCCCGCGCGAGCATCGCATCGCAGAGAAGTGACGGCGCAAATCGCGGAACGACGAAGTAGCCGCGTAACTCCCAGCTATCTCGTTGGGCCGGCGTGAGCATCAATGCTCTTTTATCCGGTGAGCTCGAACAGCGGCAAGCGCCGGGTTTCATTCACGGACAGAGCAGCATTGCGCCTGAACGCTAACCGGTCTAGGACGATAGCATGGCAGATGATCAATTCGACCCGGCCGGAATCGCGATTCGCCGCCGCGTGCTCGGCGAGAGCCATGTGGAGCGCGCAATCGATGCGGCGACGGATTTCGACCTTGAATTCCAACAATTCATCACGCGCTATGCCTGGGGCTCGATCTGGACGCGGCCGGGACTCGAGCCGCGCACGCGAAGCCTGCTGACGATCGCGATGCTGGCGACGCTCGGTCGCGAAGATGAGCTCCGCGCGCATATCCGCGCGACTGCGAACACCGGCGCGACGCCCGCGGAGGTGAAAGAGGCACTGCTGCAGGTCGCAGTCTACGCAGGAGTGCCTGCGGCCAACGCGGCATTCCGGATCGCGAAGGCGACTTTCGACGAAATGGCGAGGAGCGCGGAGCGATGAAATCTCCGGCTCCTTATCGGCGCATCGCGAATGAGGTTCATCCGCCGCACCTTTATCCGGACTATAAGAGCAGCCTTGCACGCGCGCCGAGCCACGCGCTCGTGCGCGTTAAGCAGACGCTCTCCGAGATCACGGGACCGAGCCGCAGCCGCGATTGGCGCGATGGCGACGCCGATCTCACGCATGCCAACGGCGGCGAAGCCCTTGGCGAGCGGATCATGGTGGCGGGTCGCGTGCTCGATGAGGACGAGCGGCCGGTCAGCGGAGCACTGATCGAAATCTGGCAGGCCAATGCGGGTGGCCGCTATGCGCATCCGAGCGACCAGCACGGCGCGCCGCTCGATCCGCATTTCACCGGTATCGGCCGCACGGTAAGCGACGATCGCGGCGCGTACCAATTCATGACGATCAAGCCCGGCGCCTATCCGTGGGGCAATCATCCGAACGCGTGGCGTCCGAATCATATCCACTTCAGCCTGTTCGGCGCCGGCCTCGCGACGCGCCTCGTGACGCAAATGTATTTTCCCGGCGATCCGCTGCTCGAGCTTGATCCGATTTTTCAGAGCGTGCCCGATGAAGCCGCGCGGAGTCGCCTCGTCGCGAAGTTCGACATCGACGTGACGCAGCCGAACTACGCGCTCGGTTACCGATTTGATTTCGTGCTCCGCGGCCGCGCCGCGACGCCGATGGAAGCGTAGATGGCACTGCCGACGAGCTCCCAGACCGTCGGTCCGTTTTTCAGCTGCGGGCTGCTTCGCAATCCACTGAACGACCTCGTGCGGCCCGAGACGCGCGGCGACCGAATCACGATCGTGGGCCGCGTACTCGACGGCGACGGCGTGCCAGTTCCCGATGCAATGATCGAGATCTGGCAGGCAAACGCTGACGGCCGCTATCGTCATCCGGAGGACGACCAGGAGGCTCGTCTCGATCCTGCCTTTGAGGGATTCGGACGGGTCGGAACCGACGCGAACGGCGCCTTTCGGTTCAACACTATCAAGCCTGGCGCCGTGCCTGGGCCTGACGCGAAGCTCCAAGCCCCTCATATCAATGTTACGGTGTTCGCGCGCGGCCTGCTCAACCATCTGAGCACGCGCATCTACTTGTCCGGCGAGGTGCTCAACGCAACCGACAAATGGCTGCAGGCGGTCAAGGAATCGCGGCGGCGCACGCTCATCGCGACGCCCGAGAACGCGCCGGGCGCGCACGTCTATCACTTCGATATTGTGCTACAAGGCAAAGACGAGACGGTCTTTTTCGATTTCTGACCTCGGCGCGCGCCGCGATTCACGATGCCATCACTGCCGATCGATTCCGAGATAGAGGGCGTGAATTTCGGAACATCCGAGATGCGCGAGCTGTTCTCGGATGCCACCTATCTCCAGCTGATGCTCGATGTCGAAGCGGCACTCGCGCGCGCCGAGTCGGAGCTCGGCCTGGTTCCGGCCGCCGCGGCCGATGCGATCTCGGCCGCGGCGAAACTCGCGAAACTGGATCTGAACTATGTCGCCGCGAGTACGAGCAAGGTCGGCTATCCGGTGGTCGCGCTCGTCAAGGAAATTGGACGGATCGCCGGCGAAGACGCGGCGCGTTACGTCCATCTGGGCGCGACCACGCAGGACATCAGCGACACGGCGGCGGTGCTTCAGATGCGAAGCGCGATCGCGATTCTGCGGCGCGATCTGGTTGCGATCGCGCATGCGCTCGGTGCTCTCGCGAAACGGTATCGCGACACTCCCATGGCGGGGCGCACGCATCTGCAACAGGCGGTGCCGATTTCGTTCGGACTCAAGTGCGCGGTCTGGGCGGCGCCACTGCTTGCCCATCTCCAACGCCTCGATCAAGCCGCCCCCCGAGTCATTGTCGTGCAGATCGGCGGCGCTGCAGGAACGATCGCGCCGCTCGGACCTAATGGCGTCAAGGTGACGGAAGCGCTCGCGCGCGAACTCAACCTCGGTGTGCCGCTCGCGACGTGGCATTCCGCACGGCATAGTTTCGCTGAGATAGCTACGTTGCTTGCGCTGATTTGCGGCAGCCTCGGCAAGATCGCGCTCGACGTTTCGCTGCTCGCGCAGTCGGAGGTCGCCGAACTCAGCGAGCCTTACGATGAGGGTCGCGGCAGCTCGAGCACGATGCCGCAGAAGCGCAATCCAATTTCGTCTGAATATGTCATCGCCGCCGCGCGCGGCGTTCATGCGCTCGCTCCACTGATGCTAACCGCGATGATCGGCGACCACGAGCGCTCGACCGGCGCCTGGCAGAGCGAACGTCTCGCGCTGCCTGAATGCTTCGTTCTTACCGCCGGAGCGCTGGCGCGCGTGCGCTCGCTTGCCGAAGGAATCGTCGTCGATCCCGAACGGATGCGCGCCAACATCGATGCCGACGGGGGCCTGATCATGGCCGAGGCTGTTTCCTCCGCCCTGATACCAGTTCTGGGCCGCGCCGCGGCGCACGAGACGGTCGAACGTGCGAGTCTTCGCGCCGCGACCGAGCGCAAATCTCTTCGGCAGTCGCTCCTCGATGATGAAAAAATCCGCGCGCACTTGTCCGACGCGGAGATCGACCGCCTGCTCGACCCCGCCAACTATCTGGGTTCAGCCGGCGAATTCGTCGATCGAGTTCTCGCCAAGATCGAAGACTTCACATGAGCGCGCGGCTTCGCACTCAAGTTGGAATCGTTGGCGGCGGGCCGGCGGGCATGATGCTGTCGCATCTGCTGCAGCTCGGCGGAATCGAATCGATCGTCGTCGAAGCTCGAAGCCGCGAGCACGTCGAGGAGCGCGTGCGCGCCGGAGTGCTCGAGCAGGGCACCGCCGATCTGATGATCGAGAGCGGCGTCGGCGAGCGGCTTAAGCGCCAGGGCCTGGTGCATCGCGGGATCGAGCTTCGCTTCGACGGCCGCGGGCATCGAATCGATCTCAGCGAGCTGACCGGCGGCCGGACGATCATGATCTACGGCCAGAACGAGGTGGTGAAAGATCTTACCGACGCGCGGCTGGCGGCCGGCGGCCGGGTCTTCTTCGAATGCGATAACGTGAAAGTCGCCGGCCTCGACGCGAAGCCTTCGATCGCGTTCACCGCCACAGATGACTCGCGCGAGATCGCGTGCGACTTCATCGCCGGATGCGACGGCTTTCACGGCGTATGCCGCCCGTCGATTCCGGCTGGCGCACTCACCACGTATGAGCGCGTGTATCCGTTCGCGTGGCTCGGAATTCTTGCCGCGGTTGCCCCGTCGTCTGACGAGCTCATCTATACAAGCCACGAGCGCGGATTTGCGCTGCACAGTATGCGTTCGCCCGAACTCACGCGGCTTTATATTCAATGCGCGCCCGACGAGCCGCTCGAGAATTGGCCGGAGGAAAGAATCTGGGACGAACTGAGCCAGCGCTTCGCCACGATCGACAACTGGCAACTGCAGCGAGGACCGATTACTCAGAAAGGCATCACGCCGATGCGCAGCTTCGTCGCCGAGCCGATGCAGTATGGCAACCTGTTTCTCGCCGGCGACGCGGCGCATATCGTCCCGCCCACGGGGGCGAAGGGGCTCAACCTCGCGATCGCCGACGTGCGGGTGCTCGCCCGCGCGTTCGAGGAGTTCTATCAATCGGGTTCGCGCGCCTCGCTCGCAGGATACTCGGGCGCCTGCCTTCGGCGCGTATGGAAGGTGCAGCGCTTCTCGTGGTGGATGACCTTGATGCTGCATCGATTCGACGGCGACAGTGCGTTCGATCGCCGCCGCCAGCGTGCGGAACTCGATTACGTCACCAGCTCGCGCGCGGCAGCCACGTCGCTCGCCGAGAATTACGTTGGCTTGCCGATGGACCCGGTTTGATCCATTTCTAGAGCGCGGCCATACCAAGAGGCCGAAATTTAATCGACTGGATAGCTATCTGGAGGCGAGCAAATGACCACTCTGTACGGATCCTCGCGATCGCGATCGGCGCGATGCCTTTGGGCACTCGAAGAACTCGGCGTCAAGTACGAACACCTCCCCCTGGCCACGACTGACGCCAAGTCACCTGAGCATCTGAAGCGCAATCCCAACGGCCACGTACCGGTGCTCGAGGACGACGGCAACTACATCTGGGAGTCGATGGCGATCAATCTTTACCTCGCCGAAAAGTACGGCAAGAATTCGCTGTGGCCGTCCGACCTTGCGGGGCATGGCGCAGCCTACATGTGGAGCTTCTGGTCGATGACGGAGGTCGAGCCTCACCTCATGTCGATCCTGCGCAACCGGGTGCTGATGCCGGAAGGGCAGCGCGACGAGAAGGCCGCGCAGGCTGCAGTCGAGGGAATCAAGGCCCCGCTCAAGGTTCTCGACGAGTCGCTGAAGGGCAGGGACTTCCTGCTCGGCGGCACGTTCACGATCGCGGACCTCAATGCGGCCGCTGTCCTTAGTTGGGCTGCGATGCTGCGTCTGGATATGTCGGCGACACCGACCGCCCAGTCATGGTTTCAGAAGTGCCTCGGCCGGCCTGCGAATCAGAAGGTGCGCACGCTGAAATAGATTTGACTTGCGGCGGGCCGCGGGCACGACGCTGGGCGGCTCGCTTCTATATGTCGATTGCATCAAGCCGCGCCGAGCGAAAGGATGATCTCGCCCCGCCCGGCTGCCACTTCGAAGGAGGCTTCCGCGATGGCTTTGCAGGTAACCTGGGATTCAAAGGTCTGCATCCACTCCGGCAATTGCGTCAAGACTCTGCCACAAGTCTTCAAAGTCGAGAACAAGAAGTTTGTGATCGATCCATCAGCGGCTGACGACGACCGGGTGCGCGGCGCCGTCAAAGCTTGCCCGTCCGGGGCGCTGAAGATCAGCGAGTGAGGCAGCGTGATGGCGTGAAAGTCTGCTGCCAAAGGGAGGGATCGCCACGGCTAACGAAATTCGACCGCTGAGCTTCGCCGAAGTCCTGGATCGCGGCTTCCGTCTGGTCCGCGACAACTTCCTGTTACTCGTAGGCATCGCAGCGGTTATGTTCATTCCGTGGGCGATATTCGAGGCGCTAGGACAACATTCCCTGATCTTCAATTCGCTGGGGCTCATCTACCTCATGCTGGTGGGAGTAATCTACCAGGCGGCGATCACAATAGCGGTCGCCAATCTCTACCTGGATCGAAGCGTCACGATTGAATCCGCATTTCGCGCGACCCGCGCGATCCTGCTTCCCATGATTGGCACCGACCTGCTCATGTATCTGCTGCTGGTTTTGGTGGCCATGTTGCCCGTGGCCGGCATTTACGCGGTGCGGTTCATTCCGCAATTTCTGTTTTTCAGCGTGATGGTGATCGGGGTATTTTATTTCGCGATCAGCTGGATTTTCGTCCCGCAGGTGATGATCGTCGAGCAATTCTTTGGCATGCGAGCGCTCGGCCGAAGCCGCGCACTGGTGCGCGGCAGTTGGTGGCATGTTTTGGCTATGGCGATCGCGATTGGGCTGATCTCGCAGATTCCCGTTTTGGTGTTTTCGATTGCCTGGTCGGTGATTCCTTTCTTCGGACCGGTCCTCACGGGCGCAGCCCATGCGATAACCGGCGCGTTCGCCTCCGCCGCGCTCACCATTTACTACTTCGACCGGCGGTGCCGCGCTGAAGACTTCGATTTGATCTTTCTCGCCCAGCAAATCAGCGCGGAGAGCGCCGTGCCGCCCTCGTCACCGCAGTCAGGAAATCCCAGCGTTGCCTGATCTGTCGGACCCTGCCGTCATCGAGCTCACTCAGCAGATTCTGGCGCGGCCCGAATTTGCCGACGCCAAGTCGCCGTTGGCGCGCGATTCAATCATCCAGAAAATAATCGAGTGGCTTATGAACCTCAACGGCCTGCGCTTCAGCAGCCCGGTCGTCTACTGGACTGTGTTCGCGCTGATTGCCCTCGCGATGTTGGCGCTGATCGGGCATATCGTCTGGACGATCTCGATTGCGATGCGCGCGCCCGTTCCCGAAGCACGCACGATCGCAGCAAGCCCGGCCCGCGATCTTGCCGCCGAGGCATCCTCGCTCGCCACCCGCGGCCGCTACCTTGAAGCGGCGCACCATCTGATGATCGCGAGCTTTCGCGCCCTGGGTGAGCGCGCCGTGATCGAGTTAAGGCCCGATCGTTCCAATCGCTGGATTCGTGCTGCGCTTCGGGAGTCGCGTCTCAGCGCTGAGCTCGCATCCGAGCTCGATCGCCTGGTCGCTGAGACAGACTATCGATGGTTCGGCGCGAGAGAGAACGACCAGGCAATCTACTCGGAGTGGCGCGCCGTCTTCGAGCAACTGTCGACGGCTGCCGGGTGAGCGGATGCCGCGACGCATCGTTGTATCAGCAATCGCTGCGCTGCTGCTGATTTTCATGCTGAATCTGTGGCTGGCGCCCGTCGCTTCGCTCCAGCAGTCGGAAACGAGCTTCGGCGTCGGACCCCATGGCTACCAGGCATCTTATGATCTGCTGACGGAACTCGGATTCAAGGTCGCGCGCTCGCATCTGCCACCGCGCGACGTAATCCGCGCACGAACCATGTGGTATGTGTCGCCGGACTTCCTCGAAGCATTCAAGAATCAGGGCCAAGCCGAGGCGAGCGAAGTAGTTAAATGGATTCGCGCCGGCGGCACTGCGCTGATCCTTGGCGACGTCGACAGTGATTGGACGCGGCTCGGAATTGACAGCAGCACATCGGTGGGAGCGGAAAGCTCGAGAATCAGCGGCAGCGTCGCGCGTGAGTCCCGCCAGCTTGGTATCGCCGGTTTGCTCAGCTTCAAGTCCGCGCCCGCGGGCGCATCGACGATTCTTACTTCGGGCAAGAATCCGTTCGCCTTCGCGATAAAGCTCGGCTCGGGCCTGCTCATCGCGGTCGCCGACGGTAGATTCGTCCTCAATTCAAATCTCGGTGACGGTGACGCGAGCCTGCTACTCGTCGACCTCGTCTCCGCCTTCGGGTCGCCTACCTTTGACGAATGGTCTCACGGCATGGGCGCCGACGTTTCCCTGGTTGCGACGCTGGTGGCCTCGCGCGCAGTGTTGCCGATTGCGATCGGTATCACCGCCGTAGTGCTCTGGATGCTCGAGCAGCGGATCTGGCCGCGCCGCACGCTCGACGACGCGAGCGACACGCCGACGCCGTCGATTTCTTCGTTTATCGATTCGCTGGGCGTAATCTACTCGCGCGCCGGCGATGCGCCCGCGGTGTTCGAGGCGTACCGCAGCGGAAGTCTTCGCCGCGTCAGGCGCCGACTCTTCCCGCGCGCCGATGTATCAAATGAAACGCTGATCAGGCGCCTCGCTGCCGATCGCTCGATGTCCGCCGAGACTCGAAGGTGGCTGATCGATGGCGAGTTACCATCGACTCAGGCGGAACTTGTAATCGCGGTGCGCGCGATCGAATCCTATCGCGGGACCGAAGCATGAGCGATCAAGGCGCGAGTAATTCCAAGTGGGTAGCCGAGACATTCACCGCGGCACACGCCGCCATCGCGTCCGTGATTATTGGCCAGGACGAGGCGGTCCGGCTCTCGCTCGTGACAATTCTTTCGTGCGGGCACAGTCTCTACGAGGGCGTGCCGGGAGTTGCGAAGACGCTGCTGGTGCGCGCGCTCGCCGCGACGCTCGGTGTCCGCTTCGGGCGCATCCAGTGCACTCCGGACCTGATGCCGAGCGACATCATTGGCACGCCGATTCTGCAGCTTGATCGCGGCGACTTTCGTTTCCGGCCAGGTCCACTTTTCACCGACCTGCTTCTGGTCGATGAGATCAATCGCGCGCCGGCGAAGACGCAGGCCGCGTTGCTCGAGGCGATGCAGGAACGGGCCGCAACGGTAGATGGCACCCAGTATCCGCTCGGCGAGTGGTTCACCGTGCTCGCCACGCAAAATCCGATCGAGCAGGAAGGAACTTATCCGCTGCCCGAGGCTGAACTCGACCGGTTCTTGTTCAAAATACGCATTGCCTATCCGAACGCGCAGGATGAAGTCCGCATCATCGCGACGCATCACGCCAATGACGCTCCACTGTCGCAGGTGGCGGCGCTGCTTGGTGCAGCCGAGCTGAAGGCGGCGCGCGAAGTCGCCGCGCGAATACTAGCGCGCGATGAAATCCTCGAGTACGCGGTCGCCCTGGTGCGCGCTACTCGCGAGCATCCGTCGATCGCGGTAGGAGCATCGCCGCGCGCGGCGCTCTGGATGGTGCGCGCCGCGAAATCATTCGCCGCGCTCGCGGGCCGTGACTTTGTGTTGCCTGAAGACGTTCAATCCGTCATCCGACCGGCGCTGCGTCATCGCGTAGTGCTCGAGCCGGGCGCCGAGGTCGAAGGGATGAGCCCCGACGACGCGGTTGACGAGGTTGTGCGCAGCGTGCCGGTTCCGCACTGATGACATCTGATGGGGATCGCGAACACCCCTCGATTGTGGCGATTCGGCCGGCGCCGCGGCTCGTGCGCTGGACCGCGATGGCCGCGATGTTCGCGCTCGCATCGGTCCCGTTTGGCCTTCTCTTTATCCCCGCAATCGCATTCGTCGTCGCACTGGTGATGCTGGCGTTCATTGATTGGGGCATCAGCCGCAAAGATCCGCCGCCACGACTTGTGCGCGAGCTTCCGGAGCACGTCGTTAAAGGCCGAAGGGCAATTGTGACTTATCGAGTAAGCTCGTATATCGACCGCTCGACATCGATTCTCGACGAACTGCCCACGGACCTTGGCGGCGACATGCTGATCGAGGATGTCGCGTTGACTCCCCGCACGACAACGATCACTCGCGAGGTTGTTCCACTGCGGCGCGGCACGAACGAGCTCGGGGGTGCCTACCTGATGTGGAACTCGCGGCTCGAACTCTTTCGCTATCGTTCGCTCGCGCAGAATGGCGGCAAGGTCGCGATTCTGCCGCCCGCATCGTCGCCAGAGCGGCGCGTTGCACTCACTCATCGCACGATTCGCGACGAGCTCGGAACGAGACCACGGCCTGCGCGTGGCGAGGGACGAGAGTTCGAGTCGCTACGCGAATATTTTCCCGGTGATGATCCGCGCCATGTTGATTGGCGTGCGACCGCACGGCGCGGCCGCATGATGGTGCGTCAGTATCAGACCGAGCGGCGGCACACGGTGATGGTCGCGGTGGACACCGGACGCCTCATGGCGGCGCGAGCGGAGAGCAATTCGAAACTCGACTACGCGCTTGATTGCGCGATCGCGCTGGCCCGAGCCTCGAAGGAGTTTGGCGATCGCGTCGGCTTCATGGCATTCGATCGCGAGCTAAGATCGTTGATTCGGCCGCGCTCCGGGGTCGGAGCTCTGCGCGGCCTGGTCGAGGCCTCCGCGCGGCTCAAGGTATCGGCGTTCGAGCCGAACTATCGCGTGCTGGCCGACACGCTCGCGATCAATCAGAAGAAACGTGCGCTGGTCGTCGTGCTCACCGACTTCGTCGAGGGTAGCGCGTCGCGTGAACTAGAATCGTACCTTGGGGTCATCGCGCGCCGCCATGTTGTGCTGCTGGTCGCGCTGCGCGACCGAGTGCTCGCAGAAATCGATCGGCGCGATGCGGAGATCACGCGTGACCGTCTGTATCGGAGGCTCGCGCTGCAGGACTTGGTCGTCGAACGCGAGGCCGCGTTGGCACGGATCGGCCGCTTCGGCGCCGAGACGCTGGACCTCGATCCCGCCGCGATCAATGCACCAGTTTTGAATCGATATCTTGCGATGCGTCAGGCGAGCCTGCTGTGAGCAGCCATTCGAGCTCGATCGACGGATGACGCCGCACGAGAATGCGCACGAACAACGCATAGGACGCGATCGCGGCGACTGCGATCGCGGCGGCAGCGTACCGTGCTCCGACCGACAACGTCGATTGCCTGAGAAAGCTCTCAATCGCCGCCGCGATGATAAAGAGCGGCACCGAAGCGGCGACCATCTGGAGCGCCGGCCGCGATGCCTCGCGGAGCGCGGTGCCAACAGTACGGCGTCCGGGCGCGATCACGGCGCGCGCGATCAGAAGGCCGCCCGATGCGCAGAGCGTCACCGCCAGCAGCTCGGGAATCGCGTGCGGCAGCATCCATGCCCAGAAGGTCATCGCGGTGCCGCCGCGTGAGAATAACCAGCCAAACGCGCCAATTATCAATCCGTTCTCGAACACTATGAGGATCGTCGGAACTCCAGCTAGAATGCCCGTGGCGAAGGCCACCAACCCAGTCTGCATGTTGTGAACGAACAGACCAGCTGAAAAGAGCGACTTTGTTCCGGCGGCCATCGAGCTATGCGAGAGAAAATCGATCCGCGCCTGCCTCGAGCTCTCGAACTGCTCGAGTTCGTCGGCCGGGTACATCCACGACGGAATGAATGCATAGAGCGCGGCGGGCTTCTGTGCGACGAGCGTTGCGCCGACGATCGCGCCCGCCAGCAGGATGAGCGCAGCGACGGCCTGGATCTTCGCGGTCGCCGCGAGTGTGACTGGAAAGTCGGCCAAGAAGAACTTTCGCACGTGGCGCTCAGGCGGCGTCGTCACGCGAAGGTGCGTGTAGGCGCGGACGCAGAGCGCGTTCAGGTATCGCATCGCCTCGGGATCGCTCGCTCGCGAGCGCTGCATCGCGAGCCGCGCCGAGCATACGCGATAGAGGTGCGCCAACTCGCGCACTTCCCCGAACGACAGGGGCCGCGCGATTTGCTCAGCGCGCTCGAGCAGCTCCGCAAGTCTTTGCTGCGCGACCCGATCGCGCTCAATCACACCGCGTACTCCTCATGAATCCGATTCAAGGTGTTGACGATACTCCCACTCACGAACTGCTTTCTCCAGAGGGCGTGCGTCTCGACCTGGCGGTTGCTGGCCCCGCGTTGCGTATTCTTGCCTATGCCATTGATTTCGCGGTGCTGCTCGTGGTCATCGTGGCGCTGATCTACCTGACCATTACCGGCCTGCCGATCGGGAAGTGGTTGAGCGCACTCTTTAGCTCGCTCTTTCATCAGATGATGCGCGCCGCGCGGCAGGCGCAAAGAGGCAACGCGGTGCCGATGACGCGCGACATGGGCCTGGTCGAAGGGCTGATCTTCGCGCTGTTCATCCTCGTCCAATTTGTGGTCGAGACCGGTTACTTCATCGTGTGGGAAATGCTGACCAACGGCCGCTCGCTCGGCAAAATCGTGCTCGGGCTGCGCGTGGTCAAGCGCGATGGCATGCCGATCGACGGCCGTAGCTCTGTAGTACGCAACCTGATGCGAAGCGTCGATCTGCTGCCGGCGAACTATCTTGTCGGACTGACCTCAATGATCCTTTCGCCGAGTGTCGGGCGCCTCGGCGACCACGTCGCGGGGACGATCGTGATTCGGCTCGATCGGCCCTTGGCCGCCGACCAAATCGAGTTGCCTGCGGGTGCGGCGCCGCTCTCGCTAACGCGCCGGCAGATGGCGCAGCTTGGGCCGCGCGAACTCGCGCTGATCCGCGGGACAATCCGGCGCGTGGGAGAACTACCCGCCGATCGCCGCGAGCAGCTCCTCATCGAAGTGAGCGAGACGATGCGCAAGCGTCTCAAGCTTGATGATTTGCCGACTCACGATCGCATGACGTTCCTGCAGGAGCTGCTCGGCGCTGCAGAACGCCACTCAAACGGCGAATCGCGCTAGCTGGACTGCGGCCTATCGGTCACTTCACGCGCTCGAACGCGATCACCGGGATCTGCCGCGTCGTCTTCTTGCGATAATCGTTGAATACCGGCATCTGCGCGGCCTGCTGATTGAAGAGCCGCTCGCGCTCCGCGCCCGAGGTGACCACGGCGCGCGCCTGGAACTTCTGGTCGCCGATCTCGAGCGTGGCGGTCGGATGCGCCTTCAGGTTGTGATACCAAGCCGGATTGTTCGGCGCGCCGGCCTTCGAGGCGATCACGACGAACCGATCGCCGTCCTTCGAGTAGACCAGCGGTGTGGTGAAGCTCTTGCCGCTCTTGGCGCCCGTCGTCGTGAGCAGCACCATCGGCGCACCGGCGAACTGCCCACCGACCTTGCCCGCGTTGGCGCGGAACTCCTCGATCACTTTGCGGTTGAACTCGGTCATCGCGTCGGCCATATGGATCTCCTTCGAAATCGCAACTTCTCTCGATGGTTTCAATCGTCTTCAGATTCAGATATTGACAGCGCTCATGTCGTGGTATCTACCGCCGGCGGCGAAGCCCCTGGGCGCGGCCTCCTCGATACGCGCGAGGTCGGCGGGAGTAAGCTTGACTGCCGCCGCCGCGATGTTCTCCTCGAGGTAGGTGCGCCGCTTCGTGCCCGGGATCGGCGCGATGTCGTCGCCCTGCGCTAACACCCACGCTAATGCGAGTTGACTTGAGGTTACATTCTTGTTCGCCGCGATTTGTTTCAAGCGCTCAACAACCTTCAGATTCGCGTCAAGGTTCTCGCCCTCGAACCGTGGCGAGATGCGCCGCCGCATGTCGTCAGCCGGCAATTGACGCAGATTGCCGCTCAAGAAACCGCGGCCCAACGGACTGAACGGCACGAAGCCGATCTTCAGCTCGCGAAGCGTCGGAATTACGTCGTCCTCGTAGTCACGGCTCCACAGCGAATATTCCGATTGCAGCGCGCTTATCGGATGCTCCGCGTGCGCGCGCCGAATCGTCCTCGCGCTAGCCTCCGAAAGCCCCAGATAGCGGACCTTCCCCCGGCGCACAAGCTCCGCCATCGCGCCGACCGTCTCTTCGATCGGCACGTTCTTGTCCACGCGATGCTGATAGTAAAGATCGATGTAATCGACGCCGAGGCGCTTCAGCGAAGCGTCGCAGGCCGCGCGCACGTATTCGGGCCGTCCGTTGATCGCACGCTTGCCGTCGGGCAGCAGCTGATTGCCGAACTTGGTCGCGATCACCACGCGGTCGCGATATTTCCTCAGCGTCTTGCCGACCAGCGCCTCGTTGTGGCCGACGCCATAGACATCGGCGGTGTCGAAGAACGTGATGCCGAGCTCGATCGCGCGCTCCAAAGTCGCCGTCGATTCAGTGTCGTCGCGCGGGCCATAGAACTGCGACATCCCCATGCATCCGAGGCCGAGCTTCGAGACTTCGAGGCCCTGGCTTCCGAGTTTTCGTTTTTCCATCGCTGATCTCTCCTTCAACAAAAGCCCGACGCATCGCGCGCAGACGCGATTAATCGGCGAGAACTTGACCGCCTATTTTTCCTTATGCACACATCTCGGCGAATGGCGCCAGCTACCCAGTTGGTCGTAGCGCGATCCTCGTGAAGCGTTGGCGCGTGGGATTGACGGCACGCCGAAGGTGGCAACGGCGACGAGGGTCATCAACAGCGTGATTGCGAGTGCGAGCAGCATGCCGCGATCGAGGCCCGCGACGACGATCTCATAGCCCATCAGCCACGGTACCACTGCGCCGCCGAGCGCGCCGCCCGCGACGACTATTGAGGTGATGCGGCCGACATCGGCCGGGAATTGCTCGGCGCCGACCGCCACCATGTTGGGAAAGATCGGGCCGTAGCCGAACCCGATAAGGAAGATCGCCACCGCCGCTACTAGGTGGATATCCGGTGTCGCGATCATCAGCGCCAGCGCCGCGGCGGCAAGGATCGACGCCGTCAGCGTGAACGGACGCGGCGCGATTCGCTGCGCCAAGCGCGCGCCCGCGAATCGTCCCACGATAAGGCCGCCCCAATACAGCGAAACTCCCCACGACGATATCGATTCGCTGAGCGCGCTTCGAATGTGGAGAAAAAGAAAGAGCCATGCGCCGATGCCGTTTTCAGCGCCGACGTAAAGGAACAGCATGGTCGCGAGAATCCAGGCGAGAGGGTGCGCCAGGATTGGTAGAAACCCGCCCGCCTCATGAGCGAGATGAGCCTCGCGCGCGATCGGCGGCGTCGCCAAAAGCGTTATCGCAACTGCGGCCGCCACGAGCGCTCCCAAGCCAAATAAGATCGAATATGAAACGTGAGCCCCGAGTGCGAAGCCCACGATAATCGGGCCGAGCAGCGCGCCCACTCCGAACATCAGATGGAGGTAATTGAGCGCCGAGGCAAGCCGCGCGCGATTCAGCTCGACGACCAGCGCGTTGCCTGCCACATCGACTGCGCCGAAGCCGAGTCCCATCAGAAATGCTGCCCCGAGCATCACCATGAGTACCGGCGCGGCCGCGAGCCCGCAAAAGCCGGCGGTGACGAGCAGCATGGCGGTGCTCATCGTAGTCTGAGGACCGATCTTTTCGCTCGCTTCGCCTGCAATCGTGAGCGCCGCGAAATAGCCGATCGAAACGGCGCTGACGATCAGGCCCGCGTGATCGATCGGAACGCGCATCGCGCGCGCGATTTGCGGCAGCAGCGGCCCAATCCAGCCGACGACGATACCTTCGAGCAGGATGCCGGAGTACGCGAGCCAGGTGACTCTCCGCCCGCCTGATTGAATTTTCGCCGGTGCGTTCAGTCGTCGCTTCGCCTTTGCGCCCGTGGCCGTTGCACCGTCACTGCGGCACGAAGTTCCACTGCCGAATCACTCGCGTCTGATGCTCGTAGCCGAGAATACTGATCGACCCTGTATCGAGGGCGAGCAGGCGTCCCGTGTCAGGCGGCGTTTCAAGCCATCGCGCGCTGAGCACGCGCAGGATATGGCCGTGGGCGAAGAGGGCGACATCGCCATCGGCGCCGAGGGCGCGCTCGATTACGCGGTCGGCGCGGGCAGCGACTTGATCGATAGTTTCACCGCGCAGCACGGGGTTCTTCCAAATCGACCAACCAGGCGCCTCGCTCTGAATATCGGCGGAGGTGCGCCCCTCATACGCGCCGTAATCCCATTCCTGGAGGTCGTCGTCGACGATCCGTGCGTCGCCATAGCCGGCGAGGCGGCAGGTCTCCTGGGCGCGGGTGCGCGGGCTCGAAAGCACGAGAGCGAAGTTCTTTCCTGCGAGCGAGCGGCCAGCAGTGCGGGCCCGCTCGCGGCCGGTTTCGGTGAGGGGAATGTCGGTGCGCCCGGTATGCTGGCCGGAGCGGCTCCACTCGGTTTCGCCGTGGCGTATCAACCAGAGGCGCTGCTGATAGCTATTCATGCCGACCGAGTATTGGGGATTTCCGAATTCGGCGCAAAACCGCAAGAGCGTGAAGCGGAGCTCAGAATAAGCCCCAACCTGACATCGGTGAAAGGCGGCATGCGACCCTTTCGCTGGGGCGTCGCCATTGCGGTGTCGGCGGCTGCGGCCGATACCATTAGTGTTCATTGCGATGCGATGTGCCTGCCACCGAGACTCGAAGCTGGTCTCCCTGTTCCGCTCCCACGGTTGAAATGAGCGCTCAATCGAGCTCAGAAGCCAGCTATTTGAATCGCGGATTGAGGGTTCGAATAAGAGCGAGTCTCTTCGCCCGCGTCCATCCTTTTGATTACCCTTTGAGGTTCAATTGCGTCCCGCAAATCGGGATGGGATCTCGAACTAGAGTAAGCGTGCAATCTTGTATCCGGAGCTGACAGAGGATGTTTGGCGCCCCGAAGTTCAGCCATGCATCTCAACAGGTAGTTGGTCACTCCAGTGTAAAGGATGCCCGAGCGATGCCCAATGATATGGAGATAAAATTCACGAGTGCCTGATCGCACCTCGGTGCTTTGTCACACGCAAGAAGCGCTGGTCGCGCCTTCCATCAATCGTCGTGAGATCAGGGCGCGAGGGCGCGATGCGAGGCTGCATCGTGACTCATCGGAGCCTCGGCGTGCGGTGCTGAGACGCGGACCGGCAGGATCACAAGGCTTAGCCCCTGGAGCTGGAGCCATCTAAGCAGCTCGAATGCGGTATGATTGTGCAGAAAACGGCTGATGAAGCCGTCAACCTCCTCACTGAATACCAGTTGGCCGGCAAAGAACACGGCGCTCGGGAACTCGAGCGAGACCTCGAAGCAGAGCCGCCTCAGTTCCAGGATGACGTCGGTTCCGATCGCAGTGCGCAGCTCTGCGTGAAAGCCCAGGTTGTGCGCAAGGCGGCAATACTCGCGCAAGTCGTCGGTCACGCTCTCCTGTAAACGACGGATCTCTTCAGGACCTTTGAACTGAGACGAATCGACTTCGCCGACGCTCACGAATACGAGATTGCGAAACTGCTCGCGGAAAATCGTTTCGAGCGTTGTCAAGGTCGCGAGCCCGAGGCCGTTGAAGCCGTTGACCATCAGCACCGCCGTAGGTGCGGATGAATCGCGGAGCCGTGCCGGTTTGACAGGCGCGGCGAAGAGTCGCGGCAGGATATCCACTTCGAGCTGCTCGATGGCGCGGCCGACGCGCTCATAGTGGCGGCGAATCAGATAGCACCCTCCGACCACCGCGCCCGTCATCGCGACCGTTACCCATCCGCCCTCGTGAAACTTGAGTGTGAGCGTGACGCCGAGAATCATCGCCGTAAACGCGCATCCGATTCCGTTGACCGCCAGCTTGCGCATCCAGCGCGCCTCGCTCCGCCGTTCGCGCCACCAGTGCACACTCATCCCGAGCTGCGAGAGAGTGAAGGTCACGAACACGTTGATCGCATAGAGTACGACCAGCACGCCCACGCGCGCGCCGGTTCCGATTAAGACCAGCAGCGCGGCGATGCCCATCGCGACGATTCCATCCTGCGTCACGAGGCGTTCGCTCAGATTTGAAAATCGCCGCGGCAGCCATCGATCGGACGCCATCGTCGCGAGCACTCGCGGCCCGTCGAGGAAACCGGTCTGCGCCGCCACGAAAAGCAGTGCCCCTTCGGTGAGGAGCGCAACCGTAATGACTGGAGTTCCGATCGGGATTCCCGCGGGCCGCCATTCGCTCGCGACGCGTTCGAACAACACGGCGTTGAGGGTCTTACCGGTTTCCGGCGCGACGCCCGCGACCAAGTAGGCAACGAGGATGCCGCCCGCGATGAACGCGAGCGAAAACGCCATGTAGAGCATCGTGCGTTTGCCGGTCACTGTGCGCGGCTCGCGCAGAATCGGCAGTCCGTTGCTGACCGCCTCGATGCCAGTGTAGGTGCCTGCGCCCATGCTGTAAGCGCGCAAGAAAATCACCCCCAGACCGAGCACGCCGAGAACGTCCACACCATGTCGCGCCTGCCCGACCGCGCCGCGCGCGATCGTTGAAAGCTCGCCAGCATGAACGAGAAACGCGTATCCGATCAACAGCACATGCAGCGCGATAAAAGAAAGAAAAATCGGTAGCAGCGCCAGCACCGATTCTTTCACGCCACGCAGATTCATTGCGACCATTACAATAATAACCGCGATGCATACCCAGAACTTGAAAGGCAGCAGTTGAATTGGCAGGAAACTGAATATAGCGTCAGCGCCACTTGCTATCGAAATGGATATAGTAAGTACGTAGTCAATAATCAGCGCGGAACCCGAAACGAGGCCCGCATACTTTCCGAGCAGGCGCGTGGCGACCAGGTAACCGCCGCCTCCGGTTGGGAACCGGTCGATGGTCTGCGAATAGGAAGCGGAAATTACGAACACCGTCAGCGCCATCAGCATCGCGAGAAAAATCGCCAGACACTGGTGCGAACCGAGCGCGAGGAACGCCTCCTCGGGGCCGTAGCATGACGAGCTCAGACCGTCGGAGCCGAGGCCAACCCAGGCCAGGAAGGCGACCAGCGAGAGGCTGTGAAAGATGTTCGGATCATTGACGTCGCGCGGGCGGCCGACGATTGCGCTCGTGATCCGGCCGCGATCGCGCTCGATGCGGCGGGTGGCATGCGTAGCCGTAGTCATCGCTTCAGCGCCGCTGCTTCAGCAAAGCGAATTCGTTGCGCGCAATAACTCACGTGCAACCGCGCGGGCAGCCCTTGCTGTTGGTGCCGATTGGCAAGGGCCACCCGCGGCGGTTTGAGAGGCGTGGTGATTTCCTCTCTGGCAGAAGCCGCCTTTAAGCCACCTGTCGCTTCTTGGTGGGACGCGCGATCGTGCGGCGGCCGATCGGCACGTCGTCGATCGTCTTCGGGCACCCGTCTTCGCCGGTCACGACATACTCGGGATACGCTGGGTACCCGTGCTCGTGAAGATCGAGGCCTTCGATTTCGCCCTCGGTCGGGATGCGCAGGCGGAATGCGTACCTGACCGCGTACATGAGCGCCAGCGCTGCCACAAATGTCGCGATCGTGATCGAGAAGCTGCCGATCGCCTGCGCCTTCAGCGTGCCGAGCCCGCCGCCGTAGAAGAGGCCGCTGACGACGGTGCTGACGTCTGCGCCCGTCGGAGTCGGACTGCCATACTTAGCGGCCGCGAACAGACCGAGTGATAGCGTGCCCCAAATGCCTGCGACGGCATGAACGGGAACGGCGCCGATGGGATCATCGATGCGCAGGTACTCGAGCAAATCGATACCCCATACGACAACGATTCCCGCGCCGACGCCGATGAAGAACGCGCCGATCGGATCAACCCAGTAGCAGGGGCAGGTGATGGCAACGAGGCCGGCGAGGAAGCCGTTGACGGTCAGCGCAAGGTCCCACTTCCCCTTGGTTTTGTTGTACGAGTAGAAGAGCGATGTCAGGCCGGCCGAGCATGCGGCCAGGGTGGTGTTGAACGAAACGCGGCCGATGCCCTGCGCGTCGAGCGCCGACAGCGTACTGCCCGGGTTGAAGCCGTACCATCCGAACCAGAGGATGAGGCCGCCGGTCGCGCCAATAATCAGATCGTGAGGCTTCATCGGCTGTCCGCCGTCGCGCTTGAACGCGCGTCCGAGCCGGGGGCCGAGAGCAATCGCGCCGGCGAGAGAAATGACGCCACCGATCGTGTGCACTACGGTCGAGCCGGCGAAGTCATGAAACGGGATCGGCCCCATGTTGGCGAGCCATCCGTCGGGGCCCCATGCCCAGTGCCCTATGATCGGATAGATGAAGCCGGTGACGCCGACGCTGTACAGCAGGTCGCCGATAAAATCACAGCGCCCGATCATCGCGCCCGAAGTGACCGTCGAGCAGGTATCGGCAAATGCATACTGAAATACCCAGTAGGCAAGCAGCGGTACTCCCGTCGTGCCGTAGGTGGCAGGCAGGCCTTGCAGCATGAATCCTGTCGTGCCGATCCAGGGCGTGCCGGGGCAGAACATGAAGGCGAAGCCCCAGAGCCAGAAGGTGACGCCGCAGATGCAGGTATCGGCGATTCCTTCGACCAGGATATTCACCGATTCCCGCGAGCGCGCGAAGCCGGCCTCCAGCATCACGAATCCCACCTGCATGCAGAACACCAGGTAGGCGGCGACCAGGGTCCATACCGTGTTTATCGCGTTGATGTGCGGCGGCGGGAGGGGAGGAGCGGCGTCGGCGTAAGCGGACGCCGGCACATACCACTTCGACATCAATAGTAAGACAATAGCCAGTCCGATCGCCTTACCGGCGAATAGGTACCCAACATTTCTTCTGATGAGGGGATCTCGCCACTTCTCACGCAACATTCTGTATACGTTGACGACGCCTGGGGTCTGCATCTTAGCTGTGATTCCTCGCTTCCATGAGAATTTGAATTAGCGCGGTTCGTCTCGTGCGCAGCCACGCGAACCGCGACCTGAAGCGAAGAGCAAGCCGCGTGCCCCGATCGCATCGGCACGGACCTCAATCTGACGATGGACGGGTGCCTACAACTATCGGAGGATGACGGATCGCCGGATGGTCCGAAAATCAAATACTAATACGGAGAGCGACTGAGTAATCGGAAATCTACTGCTCGAGAGACCATGCCTAGTGAGGCAGCAGTGATTAGGAAATGAGCCGCACTCAGGGCTCGCGAGTCAGGACTGCGATGAGGCCAGTCCTGATCGCATAGTGCGTGAGCTCCAGACGATCGCGCAGATCGAGCTTTTGAAAAACATTATTGAGATGGGTTTTGACCGTGCTCTCAGTGATCGACAGACGCCCCGCCACTTCAGCGTTGCGCATCCCACTCGCGACCAGGCGCACAATTTCGGACTCACGCGCCGTAAGCTGACGTGTCCGGGTCTGTTCGCGGACCGCGAGCGCAGCCTGTACAGACGGTGGCATCCAAACAAGACCCTCGGCGACGGCGCGAATCGCGGTCATCAGCGTTTCGATTGCAAAGCGCTTCTGCACGATCGCACGCGCGCCCAGTCTGATAGCCATCAAACCGTGCTCGATTCCTTCGCTCGCGGTCAGGACGATGATCTTGGTGCGCGTCGAGAGCGCCGCGATTTCGTCCATCATCCAGCGCTCCATCTGCAGATCGAGGAGCAGAAGGTCGCAGGGATTCGCGGCCAGCGTCGCGTCGAGCTGATCGGCGCGTTCGACCTCGGAAACCACCTCGATATCGGATTGCAGCAGCAGGAGCGATCTAAGCCCTTGGCGGAAAAGCGCGTGATCGTCAGCGATACTCAGACGAATGGGCATCGGCATCTAG
>JASHPB010000046.1 GCA_030038355.1 Candidatus Binataceae bacterium | reverse complement strand
TCGATCCGTCGTCCAAGCTAGGAAGAACCCCAAGACAAAACTGCCACTCGCATTGATGAACAGAGTACCGTAGGGTAGCGACGCGGAGAGGTTCTTCATGGCCCAGTTGCTGATGATGTATCTCAGATTGGCTCCGACGATCGCGCCCAGAGCTACCCAACCCGTGTTACGCATCAGCCTTCCTCCCAGCAGACGTTTCCCGTAACATCGGTCTTAAAGTCGGGGGGCAGGCGACCGCTGTAAATTGCGCCGAGCGCTGGACCGGCTTGCCACGCGCCTTGGCCGACGCTCTTGGAGGTCGCGGTGGGAAACACAAAGGTTGGCCCGACACCAATCAGGAGCCCGGTTCTCTGCCTGTCGGGCCAGGGCAGAACCGCGATATCGAACATCGGCAGGTCACCGAACTCGGTCCGCGTTCATTGGCTAAGGTGGACTTTCCGGCGCCTGAAAGGCCGATGAATCCCGGGTAAAGCCTTGATCCATCGAAAAAATTCTAGCTCCGAGAGACTAGATTACCTGGTTTGTAGGGAAAGTAAATCCGAATTATTTTATCTTCAGATGTGTGAAGAGAGCGAGCAACGCAAACGAAACATCGAGGCGATAGTCGTGAGAACAGGCATCGGTTAGATGGAGAGCGAAGCCGTTTACGTCTACTGCTCCGATCGGTTAGGAAAAGGAATCGCGATGAGACTGGTCCACGCGATAATAGTTACGACTGCTTTCGCTGTGGTTGTGGTCGGTTCGCCTAACGCATGCGGCCAGATTCTTCCACCTGCGGGGGATGCCCTCAAACCGCCCTCGGGCGAAATCCTTCGGGCGCACGCACACGCATCGGGGAAACAGATTTACACCTGCGATGGATCAAAATGGGTTCTCAAAGGGCCCGATGCCAAACTCTTCGACGACGCCGGACACGAGGTGGGATCTCACTTCGCCGGACCAACCTGGCGATGGTCGGACGGCAGCCAGGTAACCGGCAAGCCCACTGCCAACCTAGTCGCAGATCCGAAATCGATTCCGTGGCTACTGTTGACCGCGACCAGTCACGCTGGCGACGGCGTGCTGCAGAACGTCTCGAGCATCCAGCGCCTCCAGACGAAAGGCGGTAAAGCCCCCGTCACCGGCTGCGATCCTTCGTACCAAGGAGAAGAGGCAAAAATCTCTTACACAGCCGAGTATTACTTCTATGTACCGCGCTAGTAGGTCGCACTACGATTGTCGTCAATGACGACCCGGCGACTTCATCAGGAACACGCCTCAACTTCGCTTGTCGGCAGAACCGACCGCAGGAGCTTCCGACGCTCATCGAGGTGCTCCGACCGAACGTCCTCGCCCCGCATCACGAGCAAGTCGAACGCATAGTAGACCAGCGGAGTATGGCGGCTCAGGTGGTTTTGGAAAACATTGAACGATGGCCGGCGACACGAGATAAATTGCAAATTGACCTAGTAAAGCCTGCCGTTGGTGGCGAGCAGAGTCGGAGTTCCGCCGTTGATCCCAACCTTGTAAATCATTTCGGCGCCGTTCGAGCCGGAGGTGTAGTAAACATACAAGCCGTTCAGGTCAAATGTCGGCAAGATGTACGGATTCAGGGAATCATGATTATAGGTCAATTGGGTGGTTTCCAATGTCTTCTTGGATATTTCCACGCGGTAGACATCCGCAAAGTCAACATCGGCTCGTGTATAGACGATCGAATCGCCATAGGGTGCATACGCGGGATTTAAGTCATAAACTGAAAGATTACTGTCATGAGTGAGGTCAATGAGGTTATTTCCATCAGTATCTACTGTGCATAGATCTGCCCCTATCGGAACCTGGTTTTGATCCAGCATGGTGCGCGTAAAGGCGATCTTCTGCCCATCTGGGCTCCAGCTCGGTAAGTTGTCCCCGGGATCGGTGGTTAATGTCGCCTTGTTGGATCCGTCGGCATCCATGATTCCGAGCCCATTGCGCGTCGAAACGAACACGATTTTCTTTCCATTCGGGCTATAGCGAGCAAAGCCAAACACCCCCGTGGCGAGCGTCTTCACGTCACTGCCGTCAATCTTCATGGATTGAAGACCGAGAGTTTGATCGTTCTGGAAACCGTAAAGGATTCTCGTCCCGTCAGGACTGATACTCTGCGCGTCCTACAAAATCCCGGTGTTGTTACTGAGGTTGGTTAACCCGGTGCCGTCCGAATTGATTATGTAAATCTGTTCGGTTCCCGGAGAGTCGTTCTGATCGATCAGCGTGAACATGATTTTGCTTTTGTCCGGAGTAGTGCAGCACGGATCCGCAAATTGTAAATGGTCGTAGGAAGTTATCTGTTTCTGATCCGTCCCATCGACATCCATTGTAAAGATGTTCTGAGCTGCGGACGAGCCGCTTATGAAGACCACCTGGTCGAAACTTGCTTTGAGATTGCCGTTTTGAGTGCCGCTGCCTGCGCTGCTTCCACCACACAAGCCTAGCATAACGAGCAAGAAAGCCAGCAAGGTCACGGAACACAGACGGAAGAAGCGAGAATTCAAATGTTTGGAAAAGCTGCTACGATTGCGTCTTCGAAATACCGAGGTTAGAGCGCCACTGTGTACTTCCGACCAATCACTTGGACGATGCCGAATTCCGCCGATTTCTTGCATTTGAAGCCTTCTATACGAAGCCTGCACCAATTACAACGGCTTTATATAAGCAAAGCTTGTCACTGGGTCGCGCGCCTATCCGAGCGCGATCGGGATCATCGATCGCGACCTCGACAGCCTGTTGCGCTTCTACCGTATCGACAGAAATATTGGCCGAGCTTGCGCACCACCAATCCCATTGAACGCCTAAACAAGGAGTTCAAACGGCGAACCAGATGAAGATAACCGGCGGCGAGCAGAATACCTCTTCGAGCCGGTGAAGCGAACCGCTTTTTTTCCGTGCGGAGAACATTCCGAGGAATTTGGATCAGGTCGCCGGAGACCTCAAGCGATGCGACCTTTTCATTTGGATACCCCGGCCTCCCACGCGGCGGTATCCGTGTATTCGCGGAACTGACAAATCAGACCGCTGCGTAGGGTAAAGATTTGCGCCCACCTCGCTTCGACCACAGGGCCGGTGGCGCGCACCAGGTATCGCTCGTGGCCGAGAACGACTACTGTTTGTCGATCGACGATGAATTCATCAGGCTGGAACTCTTGAAACTCAAGGGCTTCGAATAGTTCCCTGCCATATTGCTCGACGCCTTCCGGTCCGTGCCTCCTTACGCTCCAAGGCGGCTCATTCTTCGTGGCGTTCCGTGGACCCGCCTGTGACCGCCTTCTCAGGACGCACCGCAGAGGGCAGCCAAGGCGAGCAATGCTCGATACGTGCGAGGCGAGCGACGCCATCCAATCGGAATTTACAGAACGCCAGCCAGTGCGACTATCCCGGCGACGGCGCTTGTCCCCCCGTCATGGGCTGTCAAATATCGCAGTGACTGGCAGAAAGGCAATGGAGTCGGTCGCGTATTCGGCTGATTGAATGCTGCAGCAAGCGGGTTGTTGGAACATTGACTTATCCTTGATCCTGCGAGACAACGGCAAAAGCTCGTACGGACTAGCTTCCCCTGTCGTCACTGGCGAAGGGGAGCGGACAGCACCGCTGTCACCTTCAACCAATCTTCAGGGATTAGTGGTATGGCTGTGCACATTGACGAACCGTTAAAGCCCTACGCCGATGATCAACCTGAGTATGCTC
>JASHPB010000341.1 GCA_030038355.1 Candidatus Binataceae bacterium | reverse complement strand
TTGGTCCATTGTTCGTTGCGCGCGCTGACAACAGCGGCGCACGAGACGCTTCGCTTCGCTCAGAATGACAAACTACCTTTTCGTTGCATCTCTTCTGACTAGTTGAGATCAGTCGAACAGGGCCGTGCTCAGGTAGCGCTCGCCCGAATCGGGCAAAATCGCCACGATCGTTTTACCGGCGTTCTCGGGACGTTTCGCGATTCGCGCCGCGACCGCGGCCGCCGCGCCGCATGAAACGCCGGCCAGGACTCCCTCTTCACGCGTGAGGCGGCGCGCATACTCGATCGCTTCGTCACTGCTCACCTGCTCGACTTCATCGACCATCGCGAGATCGAGATTGTCGGGGATAAAGCCTGCGCCGATTCCCTGGATGCGGTGGCCGGCGGGCTTGAGCGGTTGGCCCGCACGGCGCTGCGTGATGACGGGGCTCTCGGTCGGCTCGACGGCAATCGAAATAATCCGTTTCCCCTTGGTCTTCTTGATATAGCGCGACACGCCCGTGATCGTCCCTCCCGTACCGACGCCGGAGACCAGAATGTCGATGGCGCCTTCGGTGTCGTCCCAGATTTCGGGACCAGTCGTCGCCTCGTGAATCGCGGGATTCGCGGGATTGCGAAACTGCTGCAGCAGCACGTAGTGTTCGGGGGCCGACGCGACGATTTCCTCGGCCTTGTTGATCGCGCCGGTCATCCCCTTCGCGCCCTCGGTGAGCTCAAGCTTGGCGCCATAGGCGGCGAGGAGTTTGCGGCGTTCGAGGCTCATCGTATCGGGCATCGTGAGCGTGAGCGGAACACCACGCGCGGCCGCGACGAACGCGAGCGCGATTCCCGTGTTGCCGCTGGTCGGCTCGACCAGAGCCTTGCCGGCGCCCAGCAGGCCGCGTTGCTCGGCGTCCCAAACCATCGCGGCGCCGATGCGGTCTTTGACCGAATACGCGGGATTGCGACCCTCAACTTTGCCGAACACGATTCCCTTGGCGCCGTCGATCACGCGCGTTAGGCGAATGAGCGGCGTGCGTCCGATCGATCTCGAGTTGTCATCGTAGTAGCGCGGCATCGCGGCCTCCGGGATCTGTGATTTACGGCCCGTCTCGAACATCGCGCGCGCGCCGCTTCATATCAAGCACTTCGCGGTTGCCCCGCTTCGGCGATCGGCTAAAGATTATCTCGCCCACTCGTTGTCTCATCGGAGGTACGATTATATGACTGCCGATAATCCGGAATTTCAAAAGCGGCTCGATTCTGCGCGCAAGGTGCAGGTGCTGACCGAGGTACCGCGCAAGTTCGCCAGCGGAAAAATCGATCCCGCGGATTGGAAGGACTTCGTCGCTGCGCAAAATGACGGCGCCACGAGCGGGCCTGTGATTGGCGAGCGCGTGCCGGATTTTTCGCTGCCCGATCAGAACGGCAAGAACTGGACGCTCGGCGAGTTGAAGGGCAAGGAGGGATTGCTGCTAGTCTTCACTCGCAGCGCAGACTGGTGACCTTACTGCCGAAGCCAGCTCGTCGAGTTGGAAGAATCGCGCGGGTCGCTTGAGAAGCGGGGAATATGCGTGGCGGCGATAAGTTACGACTCGCAAGCGACGCTCAAGAAGTTCGCCGAGCATTACCATATCGGCTTTCCGATGCTGTCGGACAAAGGCAGCGCGGTAATCAAGAGCTACGGCGTCCTCAACACCAATATCCCGGAGGGGCATCCTTTCTATGGCATCGCGTTCCCGGGAGATTTCCTGATCGGCGCGGACGGGCGCGTGAGCGAGAAGCTCTTCGTGCCGGATTACCAGTCGCGCGCAAGCGCGTCGGAAGTTCTGCTGCGCGATTTCGGCGAGACGAATGGCGGGCCCGCGGCGACGATCAAGACTGACGCGGTCGCGGCGAAGATCATGCTCTCGACGGGGCACGCGATCGCGGGCCAGCAGCTCGGCGTGGCGGCGGACATTTCGATCGCGCCCGGCTGGCATATCTACGGCGCTCCGTTGCGCGAGAATTATGTGGCGACCAATCTCGTTTTCGATAACGATTTCGTGAGCGCGCAATCGATGGAGTTTCCCAAGGCGGCACCGATCGAATTCAAATTGCTCGGCGAGACGCTGGCGGCCTACTCAGGGACGATCCGCGCGAACGGCCGAATCGTGATCAAACTGGGCTTGAAACCCGGCGCGTACAAAATCCGCGGCGCGCTCAGATTCCAGGAATGCAGCGACGAAGTCTGCAATCTGCCGCAGAAGATCGCGTTTGAGCTACCAATCATGATCGAGGCGATGACGGCGGCGGCAAAGTAGCGGCGGGTGATGCGACGTTTCGGAGAGAGGAATGGGCAAGCTGATACTGGTGCGGCACGGCGAGAGCGATGGCAACGTCACGCGGATATTCACGACCACGCCGGTGACGCTCGCGCTGACGGAACGGGGCCGCGAGCAGGCGCGCGAGGCCGCGCACGTGATCAGGAGAATCGCGAATCCGTCGCGCGTGTACGCGAGTATCTACGCGCGCGCGCGCGACACCGGAAGGATCATCGCGGAGGAACTTGGGCTCCCGTTCGAGATGCGCGAGAATCTGCACGAGCGCGAGACCGGCGAGTACGCGGGCAAGCCGTACGAATCGATCTTCGAAGCCGAGGGCTACGACCATACGCAGCCCTGGATGTGGGTGCCGCCGGGCGGCGAATCATACATGCATGTTCGAAACCGCGTCGGGCCGGTGCTCGACGAACTGAAGGAGCGGTACGCTTCAGAGGATGTCGTCGTGGTGAGTCACGGCGGCGTGATGTTCGCAATGTGGGCGCATGTCACGGGGCAATGGGAGGGCGCGCGCGTCACTCCGAACTGCGGGATAATCGTCGTCGAGCATCGCGATGGACGCTATCTCGCGCCCCAGGTGATCGGCGACCTCCCGTCGGAGCGCGACGCGGGCGGCTGAGCGAGAATCAGGCCGGGCCGTCGATCCGATCGATAAATTGCGGGATGCGGCTCCGCTTCGAGTGGCCCTTGAGGCCCGCGGCGGAGATGCGCTCGAGATACTCCTGCACCGCGAGGCGGATGAACCTGAGCACCGCGATACGCCCTGCCCTCACCTCTGCGGCATCGAGTCCGCGGCCGGAGATGATGATGAGCGGCTCGAGGATTTCCGGGCTGCCGAGCAATGCGAGCATCACATGCTCTGCGTCATCGACGTACTGCTCCATTGCGGGGATTTCGAGCGGGCGATGACGCGTGTAGTAGCGAAGCTGACCTGAGCCGTACGCGACCTGGCGACCGGCATCCTGCATCGCATAGCGCATGATCGCGGCGTCGACGCGGCTCGGCGCGAACGCGGCGACGTGGCGATAGATCGCAAGCAGCAATCCTGCGAGCGCGAGATTGATCGACACCGAGCCCTGCGGATAGGTCTCGGCCCAGAGCCATTCCTTGAGGCCCTGCTCCGCGTGAACGCTGGCGCGCTTCAGGCCCGAGCCGCCGAACAGCGCGCGCTTGCGAAAAACTTCAAAGAGCCGCGAGCCGTCGAGCATCTGCGCGCACATCCAGCTCTTCTGCTCGAGGAAATCCTGGTTGACGAGCGCGACCCATCGCGACGGGAAGTCGAGCGTGATCTGCGTACACTCTTGGAGGAAGGTGTAGAGCTGCGCGCACGCCGCTTCCATCTCGGGCGCGAGCGGATTCTTGTCGAGTTCACTCCACGGAATGTCGGTCGCGGGCACCCAGCGTCGCGCCTTGGCTTCTTCGTAGAGCGCGGCGACATTGTCGGACCATACTTCGGACTTGCGATTGACGACGTAGCCCATGTCGGGTAGCTTGCCGACCTTCTCGCTGCCGCGCGAAACCATCGACTTGCTGTCGCGGAGATTCTCGGCGATCGCAGTATAGCCGTAGCTGCCGATATCGAGGTCCTTGTAGGTGAGGCCGCGGCGAAAGTCCGCCGGCTTGCCCTTCACCTTCTCGGTCTTCGCGTCGTACCAATGCAGGCCGAGCTGGCCCTGCATCACCTTGTTGGCAGCTTCGAGGACAGTTTCGTCCTCGGTGTAATCCTTCTCCGCGTAAAATGCCACGCTAATACCTAGTTGAGGTTGATTCCCGCCGCCTGCGCCGCCGCTACGCCCATCTCGTACATCTTGTAGAGCTTGGAGCGCTCGCGCCGCTCGGGCATGCCGCACTTGTCGAGACGCTCGAAATGCTCCTGCATCTGCTTCAGGTTGAACTTGGTGGTGATCTTGATGCCTTCCTCGATGTTCTCCTGCTTCATGCCGCCGCCGGCGAGGATGATGAACGCCTCGGTGAGCTCGGTCGCGGCGGCGCCGGCGAAGGAGATGTTCTCGGCTTCATCGAGATGCGCATGGAGCACTTCGCGCTTTTCGGGGAAGTGCTCGAGCACGTACTTGAAGTGCTGCATGCCGTAGCCGACGTGACGCGCCTCATCCTGCATCACGAGGCGGAAGATGCGCTTGTCGACGTCGGTCGGTGAGAGATATTCGCTGAAGCGGAACAGCGTCAGCACGTTGCCCTCGGCGACGAGATGCAGCGCGACCGACATTTCGCTGAATGAATCCGCGTCGCGGAGATGTTTGAGCGCCATCTCGTTCATCGGACTCGCCTGCATCAAGCCCCATCCTGTGGTGAGCGCGCGTTTGCGGAACACCTCGGCATGGCGCGCCTCATCCATCGCCTGCGATGCGATGAACGATCGCACCTCGATGAAATCGGGGTTGAGCCGCGGCAGCCACATCGCGGGCGTGTCGGTCGCGATCATCTCGACTTCGGTGAGAAAGGTCATCAACTGCGAGAGTGACTTGCCGATGTTCTCCGGCAGCTCGACGCCCTCGAGGCGATCCCAGGGGATGTCGGTGGTCGCGTTCCACTGACGGCTGACGGCCTCTTCGTAATAACTCTCGGTGTTGAAAGCCCAGAGCTCGCTCTTGCGCGATACCCACGGCTGCGCGTCGGGCACACCTTCGGGAATCTCGGCGCCGCGCGGAGCATAGGAGCGGTTGCGGCGAACTTTCTCGGGCATGTCGGTGTAGCCATAACTGCCAAGATCGATATCGCGATAGGTGAGTCCGCGGCGCGGGTTCGCTTCCTTGGGCTTCACCTTCTCGGTGGCGGCGTTCATCCAGGAGAGATCGAGCTCTCCCGTGCGCATGGTGTAGAGCCACTTGTCGACGAAATCCTTGTCTTCGAAGTAGTTGTTGGTCGCGAGGTATGCCATCGTGTCCGCGCCTCCGCGCTCAGAAACTCACGTCGAGCTTGCTCGAGAGATCGAAAAATTCCTGAATCGATTCCATGAAACGATAGAGCTTGTCGTGGCCATCAGGATCGTCGTAGCGGATTTTGAGCCGCTCGCCGAAGTGCGCCAGCGTGTTGATATCGTGGGAAGCGTCGGCCTGCCCGTTACGCTTGATGTTCTCGATCATCTCGCGCCAGACGGGCGAGTCGCCCTCGAGGACGAAGTCGACCTGCTTTAGATCGATCGACGCGACTTCGCGCACGTTTTTCAGATCGAAGACTTCGAACTCGAGGATGAAATTGCGAGCCTTGCCGTTCTGCCCTACTGCGACGCCGAAAGTGGTGTCGATGTAGCCGAGTCGGCGGAACTTCTCATCCTGCTCCACCATCCGCGCTTTCAGCGCCTCGAAGTAATCGGTCGAAGGAAAACTGACTCCCATTGTTCGCTCAATCCTCGCGCATGCGGGGGTAAACTCAATCCTGCATCGAAATGTTACGTTCAATCGCGCCAGTCAAGCAAGCTGAACGGGTGTTTCGATCGGCTACAGCACCGTACGGAATTCAACTCCGCATGACGCCGCAACTTGACCACGACTACTCAGTGCGCCGACGCTTGCTTGGTGTTCTTCGCCAGCTCGTCGTCGACGATCTCGGTAAAGGATGAAATCGGCTGCGCGCCCACGAGCGATCGTCCATCGATGAAGAACGCCGGCGTACCATCGACGCCTAGCTTGTTGCCCTCGGCTAGGTCCGACTCGATCGCAGCCTGGTACTTGCCCTTGTCGAAGCACGAATCGAACTGTGTCGTGTTGAGACCGAGCTGCTTCGCCGTAGCCTTCAGATCTGCCGGCGCGAGCTTTGACTGATCAGCAAAGAGCGCATCGCGATAGGGCCAAAATTTACCCTGCTCGTTAGCGCAGCGCGCGGCCTTGGCAGCGTCCATCGCGTGCGAATGGAACGAGAGGGGAAAGTCCATGTGCACGAGACGAACCTTGTCGCCATAGTGCGCGCGAAGCTGCTTGACCGTGTCCTCGCTACGCTTGCAGAACGGGCACTGGAAGTCGGTGAACTCGACGATTGTGACGGGCGCATCGGCGGGGCCAAGCGACGGATGCCCCGAGCTCTGAACGGCGACGCGCTTCGGCTCGAGCAGAATCTTAACTGGCTCCTGCTTGCGCAGCCGCTGCAGCAGCGCCTCGCGATTCATGTCGTTGATAAGCTCGGTCTTGATTTGTGCGAATGGCGGCGTGCCCTGCTGCTTGTGCTGATCATAGAACTGCTGGGCCTGCGCCTCGGTGACGCCGTCCTTGCCGGTGTATTCCTTCTTCAGATAATCGGCGACTGAGAGGTTGTCGTTCTTCGCGGCCTGCTGGACGAGGTAATCATCGGCCATCGATTGCAGGGTCTGCTTCTTGAGGTCCTCGGTTCGCTCGGCGATCGCCTGGTCTACACGTTTTTCATACTCGGCGCGCATCGCGGCGATTTCGGGTTTGAGCTTGGCATCGAGCTCGCCCTCGGTGATCGTATGGCTGCCGACGGTGGCAACCACCTTTGACCCGCTGGTCGTATTGTCGGCACGCGCAGGCGAACCAGTTGCTGACGCGCACAATAAGATCGGCATGAAAACCGCGATGCCACGCCATCCGCCGCATACCGCGAAACGCGGCTTCAGTGTCGTGCTTGAATCAGACATCCCTGCCCACAGGCCTCCTTCACTAATCGCATCCGAAAGAGCTTATCATTCTCTAGCGCGATTGTCGTGAGGCTCTCGTTAGACCTCTGTCATGGGGCTCTTGCCACCAACGGCCAGAATGCGTGATTGTACACGTACTACCGTGCCATTTGGGGAGCAGCCTGTCGGCTTCTGAGCTGCGGTGAGAGCAATGGGTTTGGCCCAATCGCCGGGACTTTTCCATCGATCTACTCGATTCCTAACATTGACAGCTTTCCGCGTCACATGTTCGGCGTCCTCGAGGGCCTGGTCAATGCTGACACAATGAGCTTCAATCGCGTGAATTTCGAACAAAGCCGTGGCGCCGTTCTTATGGAGCCCGCGCCGACGCTGCGCGCCTTGAGTGATCTCAATGATCGCGCGCGCGCAAACGTGCGCGAGCATCCGATGATCGTGCAATCGGAGCGGACGGGAGCCACAGCGGTCATGCGGACCTCGGCTTTCACCACCTCGCACGAGTTGCATCGCACGCGGCTCTACGACGAAACGTTCCGCCCGCTTAGAATTGATTACCTGGTTAGCGAAGCCACGCCAATCGACTGCGCTTGTTCAGGCCGCGATAGTGTTCACGCGCAAGTATCGCGACTTCAAGGATCGTGAGCTGGCACTCGTGCGCGAATGGTTGCCCCATTCTGCCCACGCCTACCGCTACGCCGAGGCGGTCAGCCGGCAACGCCTCGCCTTCGAGGAAGAGCTTGGCGTGCTCGAGCGCCAGGCACATGCGTCGGTGCTCCTGATTCGCGATCTGAAGATTGTGGCTGCAAGCGCCGACGTGCAATCGATGCTCGACAAGTACTTCGGCAACGAACCGCTCCAAGGCAATGGCAGCGGCTTGCCAGACCTGCTCGCGCGCTGGGTCTCATGCACGGTCGCGGCGTTTCGTGTCTCGGTGCTCGCTGCGCGCCCAGCGACAGCTGCTCGTGGTTGCGCGCGGCGCCGAACGGCTGATCATCAGGCTCGTTGTCGGTTTACGCCGGAAGCAGTTGCACTCGTTCTCGAGGAAGAGACCGGGAAGCAGGACTCCGCGCCTCTCGAGGCGGCGCTTGGACTATCGCGACGCGAAGCGCAAGTGCTTTTCCGGGTCGCCTCGGGCAAGACCAGTTCCGAGGCCGCGACGATTTTCGCGCTGATCCGCCGCACGATAGACAAACACCTCGAGAGTATCTTGCAGAAGCTCGGCGTCGAAACTCCCACCGCCGCCTCGGCGCTCGCGTGGAAGATTCTGCATCGCCTGCCGATCGGCGCAGAGCGACCTTCTGAACATCGATGACCTTCACCAAGCGGCTTCGCGAGCCGATCACGCGCGGCGAGGTCACCTGTTCCGTGCGAATCTGGCAGCGGCCACATGTCAAAGTCGGTGGCCACTACAGATTCGGATCAGGCTACATCGAGGTGACTTCGATTCGCCGCATCGCCATCTCGGATATCACGCCCGCGCTCGCAATTCGTTCGGGATTCCCCGGCGTGGTCGCGCTCATCAAGATCGCCAAGCATGGTTCCGGCGAGAATGTCTATCTCATCGAGTTTGAGTACCACGAGGGCCGCAGCTCCGCCCACCGTCGAGCTGATTTCCGCGGCGCGCGGGATCATTAACGAGTCAGGCCGTGAATCACCCTGGGTCCGACCAGCCCCGGGAGCCTCGGACCCTGCAGGCGCGAATCGTCGTCGGCGACGCACTGGGAAGCAAGCGCCTCGTTCAGCGCGTTGTTAGCGTTCTGCTTCGTATCCTGGTCGGCGACGCTGTCGGGCGCCAGCTCGACTTCGTCCTGGCTGTCCTGGACCAGATCTTTGCGCGCGGTGTCGCAATCGGATTCGGAGTCAAAGTGATGTCTGCGAGTCCACTGGGACAAGGGTGCGTCGGTGTAAATGATGGCGCCGTGATTGGTGACTGGGGCGGTAATGAGGAACCAGCCGACGAGCGCCAACACGGCTCTGTGGCTCGGTTTCACGATAACCAGTGTTTAGCAGGAATCGCTCGGCGCGGCGACAAAAAGAGACCCGCCCGATTGTCGCAGCAACCGGGCGGGCAAGCGAGCGACGCCAAGATTTTGGGGGATGGGCGGAAACCCTGCGTCACCCGATTTCAAAATTCTTGCAACGCCGCATGGTGACCGCAAGTCCGATTCGGCTAGTGCTTATTCGTTCAGGTTGGGAGACTCAGGTTAGATGGGAGAGCTGCGTAGACATTTGCCCGATGGCGAAAGATGCGGCGCGCGCCGCGCCAAGATGCCCCGTCCGTCACCCTGATTATCGCGGATCGAACATCGTCGTCACGATTTGTGACAAATTCGGGGACGCAATCGATATCCGCGACGCCGAGCCGTGGCGCTGGCCTCGCTTGCGCGCGGAGGAGGCGCACAAGAGCGTGCTATGACCCTCGCGGTCTTCAGGTATCGATCGGGCGGCACAAAAGGCAATAAAGGAGGAAGCAATTCATCTGTGATCTGAACAATGATGTGAAATCTCGTTCCAAGCCAAACGAAGTTCTCGAGCTTTTACGAGTACTGTTCAACGGCGAACTGCTGAAGTCGCGATGGCCCAAAATCGGTGCCGGCATCAATACTGTCCCTCACGCTGGCGATTCACGGGGTTGCGGAAAGCAAAAGAATGCATTGCATTTGAGTTGCAGGTAGGTTCAGTTCAAAATTGCCGCTGATTCCAATAGCCTGAACATCGGCGCGAGAGTGGCGGAATGGCAGACGCGCTGGACTTAGGAT
>JASHPB010000045.1 GCA_030038355.1 Candidatus Binataceae bacterium | reverse complement strand
GGTGAAACTGAACTTGTTGCAGAAGTTCTTGTGCGATGCGACGTCGTCCTGCGAGACGCCGAGGATACTGATGCCGGCCTTGTCGAAGTCAGCCTTGCTCGCAGTCATCGACTTGCCCTGGATCGTGCATCCGGGCGTATCGTCCTTCGGATAGAAATAAACGACGAGCCACTTGCCTGCGTAGTCGCCGAGCTTGGCCGTCTTGCCGTCCTGGTTCTGCAGCGAGAAGTTGGGAAACGGTTTGCCTGTCTCGAGCATCGATTCAGTTCCTTTCGCGGAAGTGCGACATGATAACCGCGCAGTGCGGCTCGATGTCAGCGTTACATTATCCAGTTTGATCGCGTCAACGCGAATTCATTTCGCTAACCGCGTTGCCCGCGTGATTCAGAGATAAGGCCAATGCTCGCAGCGAACAAATTCTGGATAGAGTTCCTCGAGCAAAGGCCAAAGCTGCGAAGGCATCAGGTGGATGCGATCCTGGATATGGCCGCCCGTGAACCCCGCGGGCTTTCTCCGCTCGCTCGGCCCTCGGGCGATGATTTCATCCAGCCGTTTGCCCGCCTCGCGCACCAGAATCTCGTAGCATCGCTGACAATCGCGGACATGCTGCGACGTCGTTGTCATCATGCGAAGCGCAAGGTCGGCGGAGCGGAGCCTCGGCTCTCTGAATTGTTTTGGCATCGCGCTGCAATCGTCTCAGTCGATCAGCCTTTGGCGCGCGAGTCCTTGAGCAGCGCGTTGATTCGCGCAGCCCGTTCCGGGCCTGCGTCGAACTCGAATTCGATCTCAGGCGTATGGCGGAGCGCGAGCGAGCGGCCGATCTCGCGGCGGATAAACCCCGAGGCGCTCTTGAAGCCAGCGATCACTGCGGGAGCTCGCTCAGAGCCCTCGAGATGCGAGAAGAACACGCGGCCGCGGCGAAGGTCATCAGTCATCCTCGCGCCGGTGAGGGTGACGCCCTTCAGCCGCGGGTCCTTCAAATCGCGGATCAGCATCTCAGACAATTCGCGCACGAGCAGCTCTGCAACTCTTTCGGGCCGGCGGCCTTCGCTCACTTCTTTCTCCAATAGCGATCGGCCCGCGCGGGTATCGCGCGAGCCGATTTCATCAGGTTCTCAGTAGTTGATGATCTCGAACTCTTCGTCGCCGAGCGGCGCCAGCCCGAGCGAATCGATAAAGTTCACGACCTCGCGCAGCGCGCTGTCGACAAATGAGCGATCGTTGCCCACCTGGCAGATGCCGAGTTCGGCGCGCTGCCACATGTCGTGGCCATCTGATTCCGCAATCGACACGTTAAACTTGTTGCGCACCCGCGCCTTGATTGCGCGGAGCACCTGCCGCTTGCCCTTCAGCGAGTGATTTTCCGGCAAGTACAAGGTGAGACGCAGGATTCCGACGACCATCTGTCGCCCCCTCCCCAACATATCGCGCGCTTGAGCCATGCGGCGCGGGCCGATTCGAAGAGCAGCTCAGGTCTCGAGTTGCTTCTCGACCGCGGGCTGCCCGCGCATCGTCTCGGGCTTCGGCGTCTCGAGCTTGCGCAACACGGCCTCGAGCTCGAAGGCTTCGATAATGTCGCCAGGCTTCAAGTCGTTGTAGTTTTCGAGCGCGATACCGCACTCGTAACCCGCCGCGACTTCACGCGCGTCATCCTTGAAGCGCTTGAGCGACGAAAGTTTGCCTTCCCATACCGGGCGGCCGTCGCGCACGAGGCGGGCGCGCGCGCTCCGCGTGATCTTGCCGTCGAGCACCATCGAGCCGGCCACCGTCGCGCCCGGCACGCTGAAAATCTTGCGCACCTCGGCGCGGCCCAGCGCTTTCTCGCGATAGGTCGGTGCGAGCAGACCTTCCATCGCCTCGCGCATGTCGTTAATCGCTTCGTAGATGATCGTGTAGAGGCGAATCTCGACGCCTTCCTTCTCGGCCAGTGCAGCTGCCTTCGGCTCGGGCCGGATATTGAACCCGATCACGATCGCTTTGGAAGCCGACGCGAGTGTCACATCGGTCTCCGAGATCGCGCCTGCCGAGGCGTGGATAACTTCGAGCTTGACCTCGCCGGTCGAAAGCCGCTCGAGCTGATTGGAGAGCGCTTCGACCGAGCCCTGCACGTCGCCCTTGAGCACGACCTTGAGTTCTTTGACTTCGCCGGCGGCCATCCTCTGGCTCAAATCCTCGAGCGAGATGCGGCTCGACTTGGCGAGTTCACCTTCGCGCTGCTTGGAACGCCGATACTCCGCAACCTGGCGCGCCTTCGATTCCTCGGCCACAGCAGTGAAGACCGTGCCGGGCTCGGGGACGCTCGAGAGGCCAAAGATTTCCACCGGCGTCGATGGGCCGGCGTCGGTGAGTCGCTGTCCCAGGTGATCCTGCATCGCGCGCACGCGGCCGTAGCTGGTGCCGCTCACGAAGGCGTCGCCCTGATGAAGCGTGCCTTCCTGGATGAGCACGGTGGCTACGGGACCGCGGCCGCGGTCGAGTTGCGATTCGATAATCGTGCCGCGGGCCGGACGATTTTGAACCGCCTTCAGCTCCATGACGTCAGCTTGCAGCAGGATCATCTCGAGCAGCTTGTCAATTCCTTCGCCGCTGCGCGCTGAAACGGGGACCGTGATCGTATCGCCGCCGTAGTCTTCGGGCACCAGCCCGATTTCGGTCAGGCGCTGCTTGACGCGATCGATATTCGCGTCGGGCAGGTCGATCTTGTTGATCGCGACGATAATCGGAACTTCTGCGGCGCGCGCATGATTAACCGCTTCCTGCGTCTGCGGCATCACGCCTTCGTTGGCCGCTACCACCAGCACGACAATATCGGTGAGCTTCGCGCCGCGTGCTCGCATCTGCGTGAACGCTTCGTGGCCGGGAGTATCAACGAAGGCGATCCTGCGCCCGCCGACCTCGACCGTATAGGCGCCGATATGCTGCGTGATACCACCGAATTCCTTGGCGGTCACGTTGGTGTGGCGGATCGCATCGAGTAGCGAGGTCTTGCCGTGATCGACGTGGCCCATCACGGTGACGACCGGCGGCCGCGGCATCGCCTCGCCCGCCTCTTCCTCGGTGCTCTCTTCGATCGCGGACTCCAAATCGAACGAAACGTTCTCAACGCTGTAGCCGAACTCACTCGCGAGGAGGGTGGCAGTGTCGACATCGAGAACCTGGTTGAGCGTGGCCATCTGGCCTAGCTCCATCAGCTTTTTGATAAGGTCTCCCGCCTTGACGCCCATGTTGCGGCCGAGGTCGCCGACGGTCACACCCTCGGTGATTCGGATAACGCGCTTGGAAGCCTTGGGCGTCGTGATCTCGGTCTTGCGCTGTTCCTTGCCGGGCAACGCGCGCCGCTTCTTCGGCACGCGGAGCCCGCGCATCTCGCGCTCAGCTGCGAGATCGACGGTTCCCTTCTTGACGACTTTCTTCTTTTTGAGACCGCGTCCACCCGCACCGGGCTTGCCCTGCTGATCGGGGGGCAGAGGACCCTCGGGCGGCAGCTGCGGCTGCGCCGGCGCAGTATATCGGCCGCCGGGCGAAGGACGCGCCGGCACGCCGGGCCGCGCGGCGGGAGCCGCGGGACGAACGGGAGCCTTCGGCCGTAGATCGATCTTGCCGAGAACCTTGGGACCCTTTTGGCCGTCGTCGAGTGATGGGCCCTGCACGGGGCTCTTGGTCAGGTTGATCGTCTCGCGCTGAATCGAGCGGACGTTGTCGGTGCGATAGCCGATACGCGCGCCTGCCGGACGCGGCGGCTCGGCGGGAGCTTCGGGCTTCGGCTGAGCGGGCGCCGCGGCTCGCGGCGCCTCCGGTTCGACCGGCGCGGGACGATCGACCGGTGTCTCGCGCGGCAGTGCGATTTCTTCGCCGGCTTCGAGCGCCTCTTCTTCGCGGCCCTCGTGCATGGGAGGTTCGTGAATATCTTCGCCTTCTTCCGGCTCGACCAGCGGACCGGTCTCAGCTCTATGCGACGCTTCAAGCGGTGCGCGAGTTTCGGCCGAAGGAGCAGTCGGCGGAGGTGCAGCAGGCGTTGGCTCCGCGACCTGCGGCTCGGGCCCCCTGGCGGGTTCGACGAAGAATGGAGTCTCGGTTGCGGCCGGCGTGACCAGCTCTTCGAGGAACGGCGAGACGAAAGGTTCTTCGGCCGCGGGTTCGGCCTCGAAATGGAACGGTTCGCCACTCGGCGCCGCGCCTTCGGCATGCCGGCGGCGCATCACGGTTGCATTCAGGCGCTTCTCGACGACCTTGCCCGCGCTGGTCTCCAGCACCGTTTCGCGGCGCAGAATCGTGGCGCGATGCGCCTGCTCGTCGAGGTCGGACTTGATCCGTTCCGCCTCTTCCGGCGACAGCAAGCTCGACTCCGAGTGAGCATGGCCGAGCTTTAGACGAGCAGCCGCGGCGAGCACATCCTCGACCGGCGATCCCCATTCAGCAGCAAGAGTCTTAATCCGCTTTCGCGCCATTTTAGTTATACTATTCGACCCGTGTTTCTCTATCCAGCCGCTCTTTTATCGTTCGCGCTATCTCAATCCGCTCGCGCCGGTCGATAGTGCGTCTGAGTGAGCGAAATTCCTTCGCCTTCGACCTAACGAAGCGCTCGAGGCATTCGCCAGTTCGATGCAGATACGCGCCGCGCCCCGTTTGCTTCCCTTCGAAATCCGGTGCGACGTGATCGTCGATAACGCCAAGCCGGATCATCAAATCCTTCCGATCCTTCTTCATGCACCCGATACAGGTGCGCTGTGGACTATGCTTTTCCCTCGCTGCCATCGGCCGCCGCGCTAGGAGCTTCAGTAGCCGCCGCCTCGGCGCCTTCGGCCTCGGTAGCGATCGCGGCCTCGGCTTCTTCCTCTGCTGCGCCTTCGGTTTCAGCCGTCGCGCTGGCATCCTCTTCGGCCACCTTGGCTTCCTCTTCTACAGCCTTGGCTTCCGCCTCGGCGCGTTTGCGCGCGACATGATCGCGGGCAGCCTGGATTATCTGCCGGGCGCGTTCTTCGCTGATTCCCTCGACATCGAACGTGGCTTCGTCCGTTTCCGCGAGTTGCTCGGCCGAGCGAAATCCCCACTGGTAGAGCAACTCGGCGTTGATGTCGCCGATACCCGGAATCGCATTGAGCGAGGCGCGCGCGGCGCGGGCCTCTTCCTCGGCCTCGGCTTCGCTTCGCACGTCGAGCTTCCACCCGGTGAGCCGATGTGCCAGGCGCACGTTCTGGCCGCGCTTGCCGATCGCGAGCGAGAGCTGATCGTCGGGGACGATCACCTCCATGCCGTGCTCATCTTCGTCGATAATCACCTTGGAGACTTTGGCCGGCGCGAGCGCGCGGCACACCAGCTCCGCCTGGTCGTCGGTCCACGGCACGATATCGATCTTCTCACCGCGGAGTTCCTGCACCACCGACTGCACACGCGTCCCCTTCATCCCGACGCATGCGCCGACCGGGTCGACGTCGCTGTCCTTGGAGTAAACCGCGACCTTGGCGCGGCCGCCGGGCTCGCGCGCCGACTGCCGAATCTCGACGATACCCTCATAAATCTCTGGCACTTCCTGCTCAAACAGCTTCATCAGGAAGTCGTTCGAGGTGCGCGACAGGATAATCGCGAGGCCCTTTTCCGAGAGGTCCACGTCGAGGATGAGCGCGCGGATCCGGTCGCCCTGCCGATAGCGCTCGTGCGGAATCTGCTCCTTCTCGGGCAGGATCGCCTCGGTGCGGCCGAGGTTGACGATCATGTTCTTGCGCTCGAAACGCTGCACGATTCCGGAAACGATCTCGCTCTTGCGATCCTTGAACTCGTTGTAAATCTGCTTTCGTTCGGCGTCGCGGATATGCTGGATGAGGTTCTGCTTAGCGGCCTGCGCCGCGATACGGCCCATCGTCGCCGTGTCGAGTTTGATGAGGATTTCATCGCCGGCCTGCGCGTCGGGATCGTACTTGGCGCGCGCCTCCTCGACCGTAGCCTCGGCCATCGGATTCGCGACGTTCTCGACCACGGTTTTGATTTCGAACAACTCGATTTCGCCCAGCTCCGGGTTGAAGCGCGATTCGATGTTGCGGTCGGGGCCGAAGGTGCGGCGCGCCGCCGAATGCATCATCTCCTCGACCGCGTTGATGACGATCGACTTGTCGATGCCCTTTTCCTTCGAGACCTGTTCGATGACTCGGTTCAGATCAATCTGCATAATGCCTCCCGGTGCGCGATTTCTCCCGCGCGCCTTGCTTGAAAGAGGGCAGTGTTACGCGTTCGCCGCTCTACGCGGCGAGGTGTCGGCCGCCTATCAGCCGCGCGTTTTGCCATCTCGCTCAAAATCGTACTCGTAATTCGCCTCCGCCATATCGTCGAACGCGATCGCGATTCGGCGCTGGCTCGCCTCGTCGTCGATCTCGATTCCTGTCGGACCAACCTCAGCCAATCGCCCGACGAAGCGCTTCTGCCCGTCGTGCGCATGATGCGTCTTTAGCCGTACTCGCTCGCCGCGCACCGCCTCGAAGTGTTCCAGGGTGCGGAGGGGGCGATTCACCCCGGGCGACGCGATCTCCAGCATGTAGCGCCCCTCGATCGGGTCGTATACATCGAGCAAGTCACCCAATACCGGCGTCAGCTTCTCGAGATCGTTGAGCGAAATTCCGCCGCCTGGTTTGTCAACCAGCAGCCGAAGCAGCGAGCTTCGGGTTCCGTGCCGATACTCGACCGCCACCAGCTCGTAACCCTGCCGCTGGATATGCGGCTCGAGCACCTCGGTCACCTTCTCTGCCACCGGATGGAGCGCCAGCACCCTCATCGGTCCACCTGCTCTGCCGGTAGCCGTTCGCGCCAAGCGTTCTCGAAGAGCGACACCAACAAAAAAGTGGGCACGTGCCCACTCAACGCGCTAAGGATATCACCGCGGCTGGCTGCGCATCAAGGTGGTGGTCGAAGCCGCCCAAAATCGGCTGATTTCGTGGTTTAGCGCTTTTGAACTGATCACCAGAAACACCGAGAAGAGCGTTCGAGAGGATCTTCTCGGCCAGATCGGTGTTTTTGATGGTCAAGCTGCCGAGTGCGCGCTGAGATTCAAGAGATGAAAGTCCTCAAATATACTTTGCTGTCCAGGCCGTCGAAAGTATGCTGACGCGCCGCGAACTTCCATTGATCGCCTTGCTTTAGGTATTCGTCTTCGAAGTAGCCGATCCCAAGCCACTCCAGAGTGACCCGCAGATTGCGCACCTCGACACAGCAGCGACCGTTCGCGCGGTCTGATCCGAGCAGATTGACGATTTGATTGTGAAGGAAGTGCCGCGGCGTCGTTTCTGCAAAGGCTTTTTCATGCATCTTCCTGATCGCCGGCAGACCGCGGAAGACGGCATTAACCTCGATACCTTTCATGACAAAAACAGCATCGTCGGCAAAAAGACTGAGCAGACCTTCGAGTTCTTTCCTCGATAGGCGATCGCAGTATTGGACTTGAAGGTCGCGAATGGCTTCCCGGTCGGCCAGCTCCCGAACGAGCAGATCGAG
>JASHPB010000340.1 GCA_030038355.1 Candidatus Binataceae bacterium | reverse complement strand
ACCGCCGCCCGCGTGCAGAAGAACACGCCGTCGAGGTTGATGCCCACGACCGCGCGCCATCCGTTGGGCGAGAGGTTGAGCGTCGGCGTCGTGATGCTCGCGCCGTGATTGTTGATCAGCACGTCGAGGCGGCCGAACTGCCGCATCGTCTCGCCGACCATCTTCTCGCACTGGTCCGCGTCGCGGACATCAACCGTGGTCATCTCGCAAACGCCGCCGGCCTGCGTGATTTCGTCGCGTACGCGCTCGAGGTTCTCGAGCTTGCGGCTCGCGACCATCACCTTGGCGCCGCGTGCGCCGAATTCTTTCGCGATCGATTCGCCGATCCCGGTGCCGCCGCCTGTTACGATCGTTACCTTGCCCTCGACACTGAACGGATCTTTCAACATGTCAACTCCTCGCGAGCGCGTTGCCGGCCTGTGAGGCACGCTGCCAAGGCGTCGTTAATCCGGCAATTTATCGCACTGATCGATGAAGAGATCGAGAGCGAGTTCCATCGCGGTCGCGAAGAGAGCGAGGATTTGGGTGGTGGCTGTCGTGCAAATGCTCAGAACGCGGGGATCACGACCCGCGCGCGGCTTCGCCGCCGCGTCATGCCCTTGTCGCGCGGCGTTATCTTGAGCCTCAGATGCGGCGTGGCGGGCGAGTCACCATCGCCGCGCGCGCGATGCTTCCACGCGATCATCCGCCGTCGCAGCACGCTCGGGTTGATGCTAAGCGCGTCGCAGACCGTCTCGAAGCTGAAGGCATGACTGGTTCCGGCGCCGGCCATGATCCATCGCTCGGCGTCAACGTAGAGCAGCCGCTTGCGGGTGCTCCGCGACAGCACGCCTTGTTGATAGACGTTGATCGCATCCGCCAACAACGCGAGCATCAGGCGCTGCTCACCAGTCAGGCGATGCCCGCCGGAAGTATCGAAGTACTGGCTCGGTAAAATCTGATGTAGGCCGACGAAGTTTTCGACCGCCGTATCCGGAATCATGAAGGACACCGCACCCATGCTCAAAGCCGATCGGGATGGCCCGGAGCCGCCAATCGAGGTTGATTCGCCGCCTAAGCGGCATCCGTGGCTTGCGCCGAAATCATCCCAAGTCGAATTTGAAACACGGGCGAAAAGAGAAAAGTTCCCGAAACTTGGCCAATTGAGCCGTAGCTGAACCTTTGCGCACCTGAGGCACGCGACCTCGTTATCAGGCAGGACGAAAGGAAAGACTCCGCAGGGAGCCGAGCTCAGGTCGAGAGCTTATGCACGAGCTCGACCAGCTCCGGATTCAGCTGGCGGCGGCGCTCCGAGGCTTCGCGCAGCGGGACGCGGATAATGTCGCCGCGTTCCTCGCCGATTAGCGAGGTTGGCGCGCCCTCGATCGCTGCCTGCGCGGCAGCGGCCCCCAGTCGGCTCGCGAGCAGGCGGTCGCGCACGGTCGGCGCTCCGCCGCGCTGGATATGCCCGAGGACGACGACCCGAGCCTGCGACCCGAGCCGCTTGGTCAGCGCGTCGGCGATGGGCAAGACGCCCCCCGTCCGCGGGCCTTCCGACACGACCACGATCGATGAGCGCTTGCCGCGCCGATGACTCTCCTCGAGGCGGTTACAAATCTCGTTGATTGGCGGCGGAAACTCCGGGACCACGACCGCGGCGGCGCCGACCCCGATCGCCACGTCGAGCGCGATAAACCCCGAGTCACGGCCCATCACCTCGACGCAGAAGACTCGCTCGTAGGCGAATGCAGTATCGCGAATCCGATCGATAGCCTCGAGCGCGGTGTTCACCGCGGTGTCGAAGCCGATCGCGTATTCGCTGCCGGGTATATCGTTGTCGATCGACGCGGGAATGAACTGGATTCTGAAGCCGGTTTCCTCGGCGAACTGCAGCGCGCCCTTCATCGTGCCTTCGCCGCCGATTACGATCAGCGTCTCGATTGCGCGGCGCTTGAGATTGCGGAGCGCGAGTCCGCGTCCGGCCGCGGTGCGGAATTCATCGGAGCGCGAGGTTTCAAGGAACGTGCCGCCGCGCTGGATGATATTGGCGACCGAGCGGCTCGAGAGCGGCTCCGCGATATCGCGAATCAGGCCATCATAGCCGCGGCGAAATCCGGTGACTTCGAGGCCCGCGAGCGTGGCGTACCGCACCACTGCGCGAATCGCCGCGTTCATGCCGGGGGCGTCGCCACCCGCAGTCAGCACCCCGAGACGCCTTAGTGGTGTCGCGTCGGCCGTTTCTTCGGGGGCGGCGGCAAGGACCGGAGAGTCGATATCCATCTCTCGGCGGAGCGCTCGATGCCTCCATCGATCAATCTACCGAGCGAGGCACTGAGAACCAACCCCGCCCTTGCCGAATGCAATCCTCTGCAGAGGTTGAGAAAACGAGCCGCTAGGGCGAGCCGAGCCGCGTTAGCGCGTTGCGCGCCTCGTCGCTGCCAGCGCCGCCGCTCGAGGCTGCGGCGCGATACTGCTCGAGCGCGCTCTGCCGGTCGCCAAGCGCCTCGTAGGTGCGCGCGAGGTTAATCTCGGCGCGCGCGTCGCCCGGGCATGCCGTCAGCGCGTCTTTGTAATAGGCAAGAGCATGCTGATAGTCGCCCGACGCGAACTTGTCGCCGCCGCGCTTGGTGGCAACGTCGGCCGTCGCGCGGTCACATCCTCCCGCCGGCGGTACGACGCCCGGCGTGTATGATGACGGACCGTTTGCCTTCAGTGCTTCGATCTCCTGCTGCTGTTGCTCGATCTGCTGTTGATTCTCCTGGACCTGCTGCTGCTGCGCCTTGAGGGTCGCGCTGTCACATCCGGCGAGCAGCGGCAGCAGGGCAACGCTGGTTATGACGACAAGGTTCGACAGTACCGAGAGCCGCATGACGCTTAATTCTGGTGGCATCGCAGGCGATGTCAATGATCCGCTTGCTTTTGAGCGTGCGGATCCTTAAGAAAAGCTGCCATGCTGCGCATTTGCAAAATGTTCCCGTTGGCCTCGCTCGCGATGGTGCTTCTTTGGCTTCCTCCCGTCGAGGCCGCTATGGTGAAGGCCACGATGAGTGCTGCGCGAGCGCTTCAACTTCTACTCGATGGCAACCAACGCTTCATCACCGGACGCATGGAGCATCCCAATGAGTCGCCTGATCGGCGCCGCGAGGTGGCAAAGGGACAGCATCCATTCGCCGCCGTGCTCTCCTGCTCCGATTCGCGCGTCCCGCCGGAGGTGATCTTCGATCGCGGTCTCGGCGATCTTTTCGTCGTGCGAGTCGCGGGCAACGTTGCGACCGACCTCACGATCGAGAGCCTCGATTACTCGGTCAAGCACCTCGGCGTCAGGGTCGTGTTCATCCTCGGCCATACTCAATGCGGGGCGGTGACTGCCGCCGTGAAGGGCCATATGGAAGAGGGCGACGTCGGGCCGCTGCTGAAAGAGCTTCAACCCGTGGTGGCCGAGAGCAAGGGGCAGGCTGGCGATCCGATCGAGAACGCAATCCGCGACAACGTTTACTATGTGATGAAAAAGGTGGCGGCGTCGCCCGAGTTCCAGCCAATGATCAAGGACGGCGAGCTCAAGATCATGGGCGGTATCTACGACCTCTCGACCGGCAAAATCGAGATGCTGTAGGTGGCTGCCTCGATTGACGTCAGGCAGGTCAGTCCACCGTGGGTGACTTGACAATCACGCCGGCGAAGCCCGTTGCCTGCTGGCCGTCGGCCAACGTCACCGTGAGCGTCACTACGTAGGTGCCGGGACTCGCATAAGTGTGAAACACCTGCACTGGTGATAACGTCGAGACCTGCCCGTCGCCGAAATTCCATCGGTAGGTCTGGAAGATGGCTTCCGGATCGCTGCAGGTCACGAGGAATCCTACTACCAGCGGCGCGATGCCATAGCTCGGTGCCGCGGCGACCGTGATCTGCGGAATCGTCGGGATGCTGATATTGCCGCCTGGCGACGCGCCGCCCATCGGCGGCATCATGTTGCCGCTCTCCTGCGCGCGGCAGATGCGGCCGATCGGCGCGGCCACAAAAAGCGCCGCAGCCGCGAGCGCAGCCGCCGCTATTCCGAGCTCTCGAGGCACCGATTCGCCCAAGACCTACTGCATCAGCAGTCCGCCGTCGGGATGCAGGATCGATCCGGTGTAGTAGCGGCCTTCCTCGCTCGCGAGGAACAACGCCGTATTGGCCACGTCGATCGGCTCTCCCATCCTGTGCAGCGGCACGCGCTGCAACAGCGGGGCCATATTCGCCGACTCCTGTATCATCGCGGTCATTGGCGTCTTGATGAAGCCTGGGCCGATCGCGTTGGCAGTGATATTGTGCTGCGCGAGTTCGGCGGCGAGTACCTTGGTCAGCATCCAGACTCCCGCCTTGCTGACCGAGTATTCACCCACGCCCGGAGTAGGTACGCGAGCGGCGCCCGACGCGATATTTACGATGCGACCGCCTTTGCCCGCTTTGATCATCGCCGCCGCGCATGCGCGACAAGTGAGAAAAACACCGTCGAGGTTGACGCTCAGCACGCGCTTCCAGTTGGCGAACGATTTCTCGGAGAGCGGCACGGCGTCAGGCTGCTTTTCTTCGCCATAATGGGCGTGGGAGATACCTGCCGCGGCCACGACGATATCGACGCCGCCCAGGTCGGCAACCATCCTCGCCACCATGGCGTTGACCTGGGCCTCGTCGCTGGTATCGACCTGGTATGCGAGCGCCTTGCGCCCGAGTTTCTTCACCTCCGCGGCAGTTTGCTCGGCGGCCTGCAGATGACGATCAGCAACGAAAATGTTGGCGCCTTCTTCGGCGAATCGAATCGCCGTAGCGCGGCCGATGCCGCTCGCACCGCCCGTTATCAGCGCATTCTTGTTGTCGAGTCTCAGAGCCATTGGTATTACTCCTCGACCGCCCGCATCGCGTGACGATCACGTTCGCTTGTTATCACGCTCAGTATCCACGCCGCCAGCGACGCGCCGCGCGGACCATTACTTTGCTCCCGATGCGGGCTCAAATAGGATTGAAGGCCATGGCACTGGAGCAAGCGGCTACCGTCGAGACGGAGCCGACCCACCGGTTTGTCGAAGTCGAAGGCCTGAAACTTCACTACCTGGACTGGGGCGGAGATCCGAAAAAGCAAACTTTCCTTCTGCTGCATGGCGGCGCGGCGCATGCGCACTGGTGGGACGGCGTGGCACCGATGTTAACGCCGCATGGGCGGGTGCTCGCGCTCGATTTCCGCGGACACGGCGAGAGCGAATGGCCGCGACCCGCGCACTACGGGCCTCCTGCCTACGTGCGCGACGTCGTAGGTCTGGTCAAGGAATTGGGAACGAAGGTCGTGCTGGTCGGTCATTCGATGGGCGGCGCGGTCGCGCAGTGGGTCGCGGTGCAACATCCGGAATCGCTCGATGCGCTCATCGTGGTCGATGCGCCGCACGGACCGCCGCCGATTTTCCGCCGCCTGATGTGGCGATGGCGCCGCCGCGCGCGCGGGGGCAAGCGGCCGGAGCTCAAATCGAGCGGCGACATTATCCGCAAGTTCCGCCTCAACCCTCCCGACACTTACATGTCGAAGGAAGACATCGAACGGCTCGCGCTGCACGGCGCTCGCCAGCTGCCAAACGGTAACTGGGTGTTTCGCTTCGATCCCGAGACGCGCGCATGGCGGCGCGACGGCGTCCGGTCAACCAGGCCCAGGCTGAAAAAGCTTTCGATGCCTGTGCTGGTGCTGCGCGGTGATCGCAGCACGCTGGTCAGCCGGGCGCACGCGCGCCGGATGCACCGCAAGATCCGCGGCGCCGTCTACAAGGAAATCGCGCGGGCGTACCATCACGTGCCGCTCGATAATCCTGCTGATACTGCCAAGGAGATCGCCGCGTTCGTCGAGCGTTCCGACTGAGGCGGCATCCGCCTTCAGGCCCGGAGCAGGAAGTCGCTCAAGTCCATCGAGAAGGTCCCATCGGTCAGGCTCATCGCCTTCGGCGAGCGGCGAAGCTGAAGACCGCTGAGGTCTTGATCGCGATCGAGTACGTAAACCACGTCACCCGCCGAGAGCGAGAAGACGCGGACGCGATCTTCGCTGCGGCGCTCGGCGCCCGCAACCTCATAGGGGCTTACGTGGAAGCTGAAGCCGCGCGCGCGGATAGCGCCGTCGTCGAACTCCTCGACGATGCCGACGAAGATTCGTGTGTTGTCGTCGCGGAACAGCCTGCGCTCGATAATCACGACCCGGTCTCCCTGTCGAAGTGCAGGCATTGATCGATCCTCCATCAAAAGATGAATCCGCGAGAAATCAGCTTAACCACTAAGATCACGAAGATCACCAAGAAGAACTTGGTGCCCTGTTGTTCTTGGTGCTTTAACGAATGGCGGCTTCGCAAGCCTAGCGATGCAGTGTCTCGCCGGTGCGCTCGGACTGTCCGACGTAGTCGAATACCAGCCAGCCGCGGAGCGGATCGACGCGGCTCACGCGCACCATCACCTGCGATTGATTAGTGAGCGCGGGCGCGCCGTGCAACGTGCCGCGCACGGCATAGTCGACCAGCTCAGCGCTCGCGCCATCGCGCGTGACCCACCCGGCCAGCGGCCGGTTCAGCTCGTTCTCCTGCAAGTAGCGGAGCGTCCAGTAGCGCTTGGCGCGCCGCTCAAGCTCGCGGCCCGAGTCTTCTGCACCCTCGGCGCCCGCCAGCACCTTCAGCAGTTCATCGACGTTGTAGGGCGCGCCGTCTCCGGCGAGCGCCGCCAGCAGTTGACGCTGCAAAACGAGGTCGGCATAGCGGCGGATAGGCGAGCTGAGCTGGGCGTAGTAATCGAGTCCGATTCCCGCGTGGTATTCGGGATAGAGCGAGAGTCGCGGCCGCTGCGAGGCGTAGTCGAGGCCGCTTTGCGGCTGCACGCGGTAGATGATCGGTACGCGATTAATCGCCGCGTAGCGCGCCGCAACAAAGTTGCTGAGAACCATGAACTCGGCGACCATGGTGCGGCTCGGCGATGCCGAATCGAGGATCTCGATTTCGATCTTATCGCCTTCGCGCACGCGCACCTTTGACTCGCGTCGCTGCGTCAGAATCGCACCGGCGCGCCGCCGATTCTCGCGGAGCTTGAGTGCCGCCCCGTAAAGTTGCCGCACAGCATCGGCTGCGGGACCACTCTCGGCGGGATTTTCCAGAATCGAATTGGCGCGATCGTAATCGACACGCTCTGTGATCCTGATCCACGCCGGATAGATCGACGAATCGAGCAGCTCGCCCTCGGGCGACAAGGTCACGTCAGTCGTTAGCACCGGCCGCTCATGCGTCGCGAGCAGGCTCGCCGCGTTGCACGAAATAGCATCGGGCAGCATCCTGACCGTCGTTTCCGGGAGATAGACTGTGGTCGCGCGTGCCGCCGCCTCCGCATCGAGCGCGCCGCCCTTGGTTACGAAGTCAGCGACCAGCGCGATATGCACACGCACGCGTAGCGCGCCGTCATCGAGCGGCTCAACCGCCAGCGCGTCGTCCACTTCGACCGTGTCGCTATCGTCAACCGTGATAGAGTAGCCGCCGTCGACTGCCGGCCGCGGGCCTGGCACCGCACTCGCCGCCTCCCGCATCGCCTCGGCTCCGAACTCAGTCGGCAATCCTGCGATCAGGGCGAAGCGCGGCACGTTAGGCTTAGCGCCCAGCCGCTCGAGCAGCGCGAAGGCCGCGTCGGCGGGATCGACCTCGGGCACCGCCTGCGCCAGCATCTGGGTAAGTTCCCGCGAGCGCGTGTAGCGATTCTGCAGGTATCGCGTCAGCTCGTCGACGAGCGGCTCTGCTTCGGCAGCCGGCGGCGCGGGTCCGCCGCTCAGCACGTCGCGGATAATCTTCTGCGTCTTGCGATAGTCGTCACTGCGGCTGCGGATACGATCGGCCTGGACGCGAAGTCGCTCCACTTGCTCGGGAGAGCGTGGGACGAATTCCAGGTGGCGGCGGACGAAGTAGATGCGGTCGCTCAGCAGCGCCTCGAGCATCACCGACGCGGCGACGTTCGAGCGCCGCCCGAAAAATAGCTCCGCCATCTCGTCGGCGCCGAAGCTGCGACCCTGCTCGCTGATCACGCCCCAAAGCAGATCGAGGTCGAGCTCCTGGGCGAGTTCAGAACGTTCGTTCCGCAGCGCCTCTAGCGCCTCGGCAGCGTGAGCACGATGGGCGCGACGCTCCGGGTACCGCGCCATCACGAGGTCTCGCGGCACGAGTCGCTCGCGGCCGTCGGCATCAACGACGGCCAGGTGGCGCTCCTGCTCGCGAATCACGAGCGCACTCTGAAAGCGCCCCTGATCCAGATAGTCGATGAGCGCGCCTTCGTATTTGATTGGGCCTGACTGCACCAGATGCGATTTCCCGCCTTTTGACTATGGTAGCCGAAGCACCGAGTATGCCCGCGTTCGCTGTGCTGAATTCATTTTGACGACCGCCAACCGCAAAGACTATATGGAAGGGCGAACTGATGGCAGGCAAGCGAATCGAAATCGACCTTCCCGATGAACTGGCCGCGCAACTCGCGCGTGTCGCCGAGGCGATGGGAATTGTGAGCCTCGAAGAAACCGCGATGATCGCCGTTGCTGAATGGACTTCGCGGCGTGCCGCGGAGCTCGACGACCGCGACCCCAACCAGAAATACTTCGTCAACGAGGCGCTCGATGAACTCAACTCCAAGAAGTGACCGGAACCTCTCACGCGCGATTGTCGTGCTCGCGTTTCTTGCAGTGGGCTTTGCACTCCCGCCTGCGGCCGCGGCCGCCGGCGGTGGCCTCGATGTGGAGATTCCTTTCGAGATCAAGGCGCTGAAGACGAGCCTCACCGCCCCGTATTTCCTCGACAAGGATGGTGGCGACGTGATCGTTTCCGACCAGGCCGGGGGAGTATACAAGGTCACGATGTCGGGCAAGGCAACCGAAGTCGGCGCACGCAGCAAGCTCAAGAATCCGGCCGGCGTGGCAGTGGCGCCGGCGGGTTTCGGCTCACACGGTGGCCAATACTTTGTACTCAACGCCAACGATGCCAAAGGGCCGTGCGAAGTTGATGTAATCGACAAAACCGGAAGCGTCAGCAGCTTCGCCAAGCTTCCCGCCGCGGCGACCGGATGCCGCGGAATCGCGTTCGGCGCCAGCAGCACGCCTTACGCTGGCAAGCTCTACGCCGCAACCAACGGCAACTCGACGATTTACGCCGTCGATCCTTCGGCAAAGGTGTTGGCGTTCGGCGTTTACAACAAACCGATGGCGTTCGAACTGACGACGATTGCATTTGCGCCGAGCGATGACCCCAAGGCACCCAACATGATGCTCGTCGGGATGCGCCCGAATCTCGGCAGCGCCTCCAAGGTTGGGCGCATCGGCATCGTCGCTCCCGATGGCAAGTTGAAAGACGACGTTTATCTGGTCGGTTTTACCCGTCCCTCGGGCTTCGGCTATTCGCCTGCCAACTGGGGCACCTATGACCACGTGTTCTTTATCGTCGATACCGGCAAGTTCGCATCGCAGAACGACAATATGCGCGACGGCACTGTCACGCGCCTCGAGAAAGGTATCGCACGCCCGTTCGCCGGCGGCCTTATGGATCCGACCGACATGAGATTCGTCGGCAGCAAGCTGGTGATCACCGATCCGGCCGAGCGCGGTAAAGGGCAGGGCGCGATCGTAGTTATCTCATCGCTGATGTAGCCGGACTCCGGGAAGATTCTGCGCGCCGCTTAGAGAGTTGGAAGAAAATCGAAATCGCGACCCGCAGTAGTTGCCTCAAAATGCGGATGCGACGCCCGTTCCCGATGCGGAAGGGGGTGGGGTTAGGGTGCGTGTCTTGATTATGAAAAGCCAATCACAAAATCCGACCTAACCCTCTTCCCTTCCCCTTGAGGAAGGGAAAGGTTGATGCATCGGGGCCCGCGGTGAGTTCGCAAATTTCGTTTTCTTCAGGCGCGATCAGCGCCATGGCTCGCGGATACTCTCAGTGTTGCCGGTCTCCCGATCGACCAGCAGCATCTCGACCTGGCTGTACTGCCCCTTGGGGAAAAAGACATAGCCGCTGACGGTAAAGCCGTTATTGACGGACTCGGGCTGCAGCGCGAGCGAGGAAATCTGGATCGCGGCCTGCTGGTCTGCGCGATCCTGTCCGCGCTCCGCGCCGCGGAACATGCCCCATCCCGCGCCGGTCGCAGTACCGAGGAGAGCTCCCGCCGAGGTGCCTCCCAATGCCGGCCCTGCGGCCGCACCCAGTCCCGCGCCGACTCCGCCCGCGATCGCGCCGCTAAGGGCAGAGCTTGCGAGCGCGGACTTCAGTTCCTTCGCGTTGCCGGATTGGCGTGCCGCTTCAATCGGTGGGATCGGAGCGATCCGTTCGCCTTCGGAGTTGAGAGCAAAGACCTGTGACGGCACGATCGCGCGCGGATCGTGGGTGCCATTGGCAACTGAAATGTAGACCGGGGTCACGTCGCCGACCGTTTTCTCGGCCTGAACGGTCATCGTGATCTGACCTCGTTCGGGTGAGGCGACGACCTTGGGTTTCGTGTCGAGCGGCGGCTCCGATACGGCGCATCCTGCGAGCGCAACCGCCAGAATGATTAGTGCTGCCCCCGCATTGACCGACCTTTTCATGGCCTCCCTGCCGGTTGGATTCTAGTACCCGCTGAGAGCCGATCCCATAGGACGGCGCACCAGGAGCCAACTTCAATTGAGTACGAAACTCGGACGCACGACGTTTCGATAACGGGATTTTCCCGCCCGGTTTGCTAAATTGCACCCATGGATACCGCTGACGCCAACCTGCAACCGAGGAACGCTATCGTCATACTGCTCGACAGCCTGAATCGTCACATGCTCGGCTGCTACGGCGGCGGCGAATTCGCGACACCCAACCTTGACGCCTTCGCGTGCCGCGCCGTGCGCTTCACCCGACACTACTCGGGCTCGCTGCCGTGCATGCCGGCTAGACATGACATCTTATGTGGAGCGCTTGACTTTCTGTGGAAGCCGTGGGGCTCGATCGAGATCTGGGAGCAGCCAGTGACCGCCTGGATGCGTGCCGCCGGCGTCGTAAGCAAGCTTATCTCGGACCATCCACACCTCTTCGAGACCGGTGGCGAGAACTATCACACCGATTTCAGCGCGTGGGATTACCAGCGCGGCCACGAGAGCGATCCGTGGCGGACGAGGCCCGACCCTAGTTGGGCTGGAGCGCCATCCTTCGGCCGCGGCCACATGCCCTACGACGACTCGCGCGGGCATTTTCGCGGCGAGGAAGATTTTCCGGGGCCGCGCACCATGGCGGCCGCCGCGAAGTGGCTGGCCGAAGAGGCGCCGCATCATGCGCACTTCATGCTCTTCGTCGATGAATTCGACCCGCACGAGCCGTTCGATACTCCCGAGCCGTACGCGTCGATGTACGACGCCGCCTGGCGCGGACCACATCTGATATGGCCGCCCTATATGCGCGGCGCGATCGAGAAAAGCGTGCTCACCAGGGAGCAGGCGCGTCAGGTGCGAGCCTGTTATGGTGCCAAACTCACGATGATCGACAAGTGGTTCGGGCGTATGCTCGACGCAATCGAGCGCGGGGGCTTCTATGCCAACAGCGCCATTATCGTATGCACAGATCACGGCCATTACCTAGGTGAGAAAGATATCTGGGGCAAGCCGCCCGTGCCGATCTTCGAAGCGCTCGGGCATATCCCGCTGATGGTCTCGTGGCCAGGCATCGAGGCACGCAGCGTCGATGCGCTCACGACCAACGTCGATATCGCCGCAACGCTGGCTGACATCTTCGGTGTCACGATGGCGCATCGCACGCACGGGCGCTCGCTCGCGCCGCTCGTTACCGGTGCCGGGCGTTCGATTCGCGACTGGGCTCTGGCCGGAGTATGGGGCCGCGAGGTGCACCTGATCGACTCGGAGTCGAAGTACGCGCGTGCTCCCGGCGGCGCCAACGCACCGCTCAGCCTGTGGTCGAATCGATGGTCCACCATGCCGGTGTATGGCCACCCGGAACTCAGGCTCCCGCCGCCCGACGATCGTGCGCGGCTCGATCGGATGCCCGGCTCGCGCCTCCCGGTTATCCGCCAGCCGCTCGATCAGAGCGACAATCTGCCGTTCTGGGCAGCCGGCAAGTTCAGCGGCAATTATCTGTTCAGGATCGGCGACGACCCAGGCGAGGAGAACAACATCGCGGGCACGCGCGCCGAGAAGGTGATCGAGGAAAAGCTTCGCGCCGCGCTTTTCGCGATCGACGCCCCGTCCGATCAACTCTCGAGGCTAGGTCTCAAGTAGGCATCGAAGGCTGGGATCTAGTGCTAGCGGCCGTGGCTACCGCCATGGCCTCCGAAGCCGCCCACTCCGCCAAGTCCATGGCCACCCAATCCGAATCCGCCGTGGGGCGAGGCGCCGATGTGAGTGGATCCGGGCGCGCTGCCAACGATACTGCCGCGTCCGGGGCCCACGGTCCTGACGCTACCGGGACTCCATCCGTACCAGCCATAGGGATATGCAGCCGCGAGAAAGAGCGGCGGCGGAAACATCACCGGGTTCAGCACGTAGAGCGAGGCGACCTGCTCGTCCTGGGTCTCGGCGGCATACTCGCTGATGTCGTGCTCCTGCTTCTGCGCGTCCTCGAAACGATCGTAGTCTGCCGAGCCGCCGACGTAGACGCATCCGCATTGATCGGGATCGTAGTACCAGAAGACCGGCCCGTTGCCGGTGTCATAGTAGTGCATCTCGTGGGTGGGCAGGGTCCTGGCCACCTCGATCTGATCGGGAGAGCCGAGTTCGACCGGTTCGAAACCCGCCTCCGTGAGCATCGCCTCGGCCTCGGCGATCTGGGTTGAACTGTTGCGGGAAGCGCAAGCCGAGAGAGCGCCCGCGGCAAACATCACGAGAATGGCGAGGTAGACAATTTTCACGGCCATTGCCGCTTCGCCTCCACGCGGCATCGAGGTCGCATCGTATGTGGACCGAAGCCAACTATAATCTCACGCGCTTCGTCAATGAATGCGAATTTTTTGAGGCGTCTTCGCCTCTCAGCGGCTTTGTGGTTAAAGGATCGGATGCCGTAGCCGGGGTGGTGAAAGGGCAGACACAGAGGACTTAAAATCCTCTGGGGCGCAAGCCCCGTGCGGGTTCGAATCCCGCCCCCGGCAATGAAAAGCTCAATGGTATAGGGGGGTTCGGAGTAGTAGAGCAATGAGCGATACCGTCGATGGGGCTGAGATAAGCCCGAGTGTGCCCGCAGTGTGCCGGGCGCTCATCGGATAGCCACCAATTTCGCCGGCTTCTGCTTGAGGCGCGCGACTTCGACATTGAGCTTCTCGACGCCGCGTTTGAGGGTGTCGCCGTCGATGATGTTGTAGCGCTTGAGCATAAGGATCGTTTTCCAGCCGACGAGTTGCATAGCGGTAAGCGGATCGACGCCAGCGTTGATCAAATTTCTCGCGCTGGTCCGCCGGAAATCATGCGGAATACGGCCGCTAAGCCCAGCGAGAGCGCAGGCCTTATGCCACGATGTGAGGTAGTCCTTGATTGGCTTGCCGTTGCGGTGAAAGAGCCAAGGGATCACGCAGCCGGTTTTGACTTCGAGCCTGCGCGTCGCTTCGAGTTGCTGCTCGATCGTCTCGCGTAACTCCGGGATCTTGTCGAGCGGAAAGCGCTTCGACTCCTCGTTCTTGGTCTCATCGGCCTCGATGACGAGCCACTCGTCGACGAGGTGCTTGCGCTCACGCGTGCACAGCTCGCTCGCGACGCGCCAGCCAGTATAGTACGCAACCGTCATCAGCGGCTTCATATCATCGGGCAGATGAGCGCGGATTGCCTCGAAATCGTGCCACTCGAAAAATCCGGTTCGGCGATTCCTTTCCTTCAGCAACTTGACGGTCGGTGTTCTAGTGACGAGCGGCGGATCATGCGCTGCTGCCAATCTGAACGCGTAGCGCAAGGCCGTAAGCTCGCGATTGAGGGTGGCATTCGAGCAGCCGGTGCGCGGCGGCTCGTCGGCCGGATGCTTGCGGTTTAAGGCGCGACCGTCCGGTTGCTTGCGACGCCACGCCTTATAGTCGTCGAGCCAATATGAATCGATTTCCTCGGCGAGGCAGTTGCCGCGAAAGCCGCGCAAATGATTGAACGCATCCTCTTGCCGGCCGCGCGTATCGTATTCGTGCTGCTCGTACTCGGCGAAAACCAGTGCGGCGAGATCATCGAGCGAGTGCGGCGTGTCTCGGCCGTGCTCAGCTTGCCCGCGCCGGCTGTCTTGATTTTTTCGTCTAGCGGGCGACGCGCCTTTTCCTCGCTGTCGGTTTTGGTCGAGAAGCGGACGACTTTGCCATTGTGGTAGAACTTCGCCCGATAGAAGGGCGATTTCTCGCGCTTGTAGATCGAACTCATCGCTCACCTCCTTTCGCGGCTTTGAGATAGTGCTCGATCGCTGCGGTCACGACCGCTTGCAGAGTCCGCCGCTCCTTGGCCGTCTGAA
>JASHPB010000339.1 GCA_030038355.1 Candidatus Binataceae bacterium | reverse complement strand
GCCTGAGCGCTTGGGACGAGACTGAATCGCTCACCGTAAGCACCGCCTGGAAAACTGCCAAAGCGTTCCTGCTTGAGTCGCAATATCGCTACTCGCCTGTCAGCCCTCTGTATCTCATGGGACGTATTCAGGACCTCGCATTGCAACGTGCGCGCCTGAGTCTCAATCAACGTCTCCATCTTAGGCTCTGGGCTACCAATGTGCGTTTCGACGCCAAACCCGTTTGGATAGGCCAGGTCAGTCGCGATATCGGCGTGCGCTTTACCGCCAAAACCTGGAACCTAACGACTCATCAGATTGATCCCGACGTCGATGAAGCGCGCAACTACGTGCTAGACGACCTGCTAGCGGCCGGTCGCGTCTCCCGATTCGGCTTCGTACCGGGCGTCGAGGCTGCGTCTATCGGTTCGCCGCGTCACAACCTTACTGGCGATCCATATTTTACCGATGGATTTAGAGCGGTTGCGGTGCTCGCTGGAGGACCGACTGCTCCCTCACTCTTGTCTTGGTGATCGCATAGAGTGTGAGTGTCACTCGATTCGCGCCCAACCTAAAGACGACAGAACGAACGTCAAAGCTCGAACCAATTTGCGTCAGAGCCAGGCGTTCTCAGAGGGAGGTGCCAAGTGGCATCGAAGGCGTGAACCTCGATGGAAAAAGGCCAACCTTTGCAAACGATGGTCGTGGGAAGCTATCCGCAACCGGACTGGCTCATCGACCGCGAGAAACTGCGTAGCTTTGTTCCGCGCACTCGCGTTCCTGAACTCTGGCGAATTCCCGAGAGATGGCTCGAACAGGCTCAAGACGACGCCACGATCGTCGCGATCCGCGACATGGAGCGCGCCGGCGTCGACATCATTAGCGATGGCGAAATTCGGCGCGAAAGCTATTCCAACCGGTTCTCAAACGCGCTGGCAGGAGTCGAGCGCGGGAAAGAAGGAAAGCTGACATTCGACAACGCGGGCCGCACGGTGACGGCCGCGGTGCCGTTGTTCTCAGGACCGGTGCGCAGAAGCGCGCCGGTTGAAGTTCGAGACGTCTCTTTCCTCCGGGCGCACACCGATCGCACGATTAAGATCACTCTGCCCGGACCATTTACGATGTCCGAGCAGTCCGAGCTTGGCTACCACGCCGATCGCGAAGCGCTCGCGATGGAGCTGGCCGACGCCGTCAATGCCGAGGTGAGAGATCTCTTCGCGGCAGGCGCAGATATCGTTCAGCTCGATGAACCATGGATGCAGCGTTTTCCTGAACGCGCGAAGCGGTACGGCGTTAAGGTACTGAATCGAGCGCTCGAAGGCATCAACGGCATTACGGCGGTACACGTTTGCTTCGGTTACGCGGCGGTGGTCCCAAACAAGCCGTCGCGCTACTCATTTCTCACGGAGCTGGAGCTAAGTGTCGTCGATCAGGTTTCGATCGAGGCGGCGCAGCCTCGCCTCGATCTCGCGGTGCTGCGGGACCTCCCGAGCAAGCTGATGATCGTGGGAGTACTAAACCTCGGCGACAAAAACATCGAGACGCCGGAAATCGTCGCTGCACGCATCGAGGCCGCGCTGAAGCATATTCCAGCCGATCGCCTAGCTCTGGCGCCTGACTGCGGTATGAAGTATCTCCAGCGAGACGTCGCCTTCGGCAAGCTTAAGGCGATGGTCGAGGGTGCTCGAGTTGTTCGAAAACGGCTCGGCATTTAGTCTATCGTTCAGACAAGAGCCAAAATTTCGCGCCTACGTTATAAGAAGGCCCTTCCGTTCAAGTTCTCCCTGATCATGCCGCGCCAGTTCCCTGTTTCCCTTGCGTAAAGGGAAAATACAGGGAATTCTCCAGCAGGCCTCTTTCAAGAGATCTGGCGAAAATCGGACTGCGCCCTCCGCCAAGCAGTGTCTTCAATTCGCGTTTTCTCTGGACGGCGGAAAAAATTGCAACGATTTGGCGCTCTTCTCCAATCAACAGGAGCCAGAGAGGATCTTTACCGTAGGCGTGTTGCCGATTTGAGCGAGAATCTCTCTGAATCTTAGGGTGAAGGGTAACTTTCTAAATCAGCTCGCAAATGCTGCTCGATCGTGGCGGACCTCATTGTCTCGGGTGCTTCGCGCCAGGTTGCCGGCGCAGTCTGGGGAGGATCAGGTAGGCAAATTGAACAACGTGCCCTACGGGATCGGCATCGTCCACTGGGGGCCCCAAATCTGTCGTGAATCGACTACAGCACGACGACCTCATCCGAGTAAGCAATCCCACTTCTCAGTGCCAGATTGACCGTCAGATCGGGTGGAACCCGAATCTGTTCCGAAGGAACCCCAAAAGCGTCGAAAACTGCCTCTAGTCAAAATGATGTTAGTGGCGGAGTAGAATGCACCGCACGTTTGGCTCAAGAACATGCTCAGTTTCCGTAATGCTTTAAAAACAACGGCCACTACAGTCAGAGTTCTGCCAAATGATTTCCATCTGCTTTTTCAACAATAAGGGGGAGTCGGTAAAACAACGCTGACATGTAACACTGCAACTCACTTCCACTGAAGTTGAGCCGTCGCGTGTTGATGGTCGACGCGACCCGCAGTATAATACAACGCAACTAGTAGTTAGCGACACAGTTACCGAGACCCTGTACCCTACACGCCTTCGCGAAGGACGAGGAAGAACCGATACAATTCTCGACGTCGTTGTTCCTCTACGCGAGATTCCGCTCGTCGAACTCGCGCCAATCTGATAGCGCGGCGGCACCGATCATGTAATCTTGAAAAGGCGATCAGAACCCCTGCCGGAGGCCGTGTGCTGAGCTTGGCGATCTTTTCAGGAAACAAGATCGACCGGAGACTACTTTCAGCCCGTGGTGTCGCACTGCTTCGGCCGCGGTCGTTTCCGCCTTCTGGAGGCTGAGCACGAGTGCCGCGCGACGCTTCGCCGTCCAGCGTTGTACTTCTGGTACTGCGTCAGCACCTATTGGTACTGAACCGTCGGCTGCTGAATCTTGCGTAAGTCTTCAGTAGCCATTGCCGATCTCGTCGTCAAGGGGAACCAGTGGACGGTTGTCGTAGTTGTCGGAATCGCCCGTATTGAGAACCTTTGAGATTTCAGCTTCATCGACGTGTTTGCCTCTTTCCATCTGATCGATCAGGCGATGAGCTTCGATTGCCTTAGACTCGTAATAGTTCCCCAGCTTTTGATTGTCATCTTCGAATTTCATCGCTGAGATATCGTCCTGATATTCAGCGGACTTGAGCTTCTCAATCTCCTTACTTTGAATCGCAATCGGCGACGAAGCAGTACCGGATGGAACCGCATAACACGCGTTGTTTGACGTCGGGATTAGCAGGACGATCAAAGATAGCCTCACATTGAGTATCAAAAATGGTCTGTGAATATTCATTTAGCCCTGACCTTCTAAACTTCGGCAGTGCCGCGCTCAAAACGCGATCTGCAGTTGCGACTCGAAAACGCTTTCCGCGGGCCGATTCGTCGGGTCCGTTGTCGTCCCTGCGCCTTCATAGAAACGCGTGAGCGCGTAGTCGACCATGTACTTGATATTATTGTTCAAAATCCAGTTGAGGCCTACGGCAAACTCGGTGGCGGTCTTCGCGGAAATTCCGGGATTTGCATACCCAAGTTCGAACTGCCTGGTATCGTTCGCGACGTTGCTGATGCGGGCCTCTAGTTCCCAAGCACCGATGCCACCCTCTTCGCCCAGTTCGAACGGCCGAGTAGGAGAGACGTATCCGTAAGAAGCGTTCTCACCAGTCAGATAATATGATGCCTGCACTAGATAACCTGTATTAGTGAAACCATCGGTGCGGTTTACACTTTTAGTGCTTAAATTGAGCCTCTGGTGATCCTGCGAGTACTCGGCCATCAATCCCAGCTGCCGAAAGTAGTAATAACCCTGAGCCCCGAGTCGTGCGTGTTGGCCCGCGGCAGTGACACCACTGTTGTAAGAAAACCACGTGCTCTGACCCCAGGTTTTGTAGGATGAGATCGTGTTATTGCTTTCGTCACCAAATGTCCCGGCTAGACCCAAACCGAGTCCATTGAGCCAGTCAATTTTGCTCGGCTTGAAAGGTGTAAGAAAGAGCCGCCCCACGAAGTCTTTGCCGTCGTTGTTGTCAAAATCAACTGAAGCAGTATTGTTGGGGACGCCATTCATCAGCGCGAGCGAATATGATAATCGCTTGTTGAGCAGCATACCTTGAAGCTGCGCACCGATATCACGATTAGGTACTAGATTTTGTATTTCCGAGCGCTGGATAAAGTCGAGCGCGGGGTCGGACTGTAGACGTTCCAAATCCATCGGCGCCTTATATTTGCCAAGCTGGAACTGCCCCTGAGTGAAATATCCAGCGTTGATCCATGCGTCCTGCAGCACGACCTTACCCTGCCCGAAATCGGGCATAATCTGAAACTCCCAATATTTTGCAACTGCTCCGCTGATGATCGGCCGGGCTTTATTGGCGTAGAAAGTGCTGCTGATATTTTTGTCTTCACCGCTCGTGAAGAAGCGGCCGTTCACCTGGGTGACATTGCCAAACCTAATCCTATAGTCGTCATTGCCCGATTGCAGACGGAACCCCTGATCGCTCACCCTTACTTCAGGCGCCTCGAGGGCATTTGTCCTGTCGACGTCGCTTTGAATCTGCTGGATCATGGTCTGAGACGCTACTTTGTTGTCAATGGTTTTGACCTTCTCGTTAAGTGACTCAAGGGCATTGACTCTCCGCTCGAGCTGCTTGATCTCGGCCTTGAGCAATTCGATTTCCTGATCCTTCTTGTCAGCTGGGGCCGTTTGAGCGCGCCCGGGATCTGCACGAAATATCAGAACAACTGCAACGCTGGCTAAGAAGGCTCCATATCGCATGAGAGTATATCCGCGCATTTCCTAGTCTCCTCCTAGAATTGTGAAACTGTCCAGTGCTGGTTACACTCTGCGATTCCCAAGACGTGCTCATTTCCGGCCAGCCGACGGACACGTGAAGAGTTACCGTGGATATGGCCGCGTGAGACAGTTATAGGCTAATCGTGAGTCTTACTACACGTGTTCGATTCGTGAAGATGGGCTTTCATCTAACTCGGCAGACCGCAACGTAATTTCGAAGGACCGAGGTCCCAGGGCAACATTTGAAATGGACCGTGGGTGGAAAAACGGAAGTTGGCCACTGCGGTAGTGGAAGAGAATGAGCATCTCTGAGGCCTTGGCTAGCGCTAGATTCCCGCGGCATCACTTTGCAGTTCGCGCAGCCGACGATCGCGTCCGCAGTTGTAGCAGTATCTGCCATAAGCGCTTTTGTGTGCATGGCGGTAATGCTGACGGTAGTGCTCGGCTGGATAGAAAATTGAGGCAAGCACGATCTCGGTTATGATCGCCTTCCGAAAGGGAGATGTAGACTAGGAATTAGTAGATAGGCGACGGCGGCCATGATGTTCTAAGAATGATCCTAGGCGCCGCATGACGCCCCCGTTAGGCCAGAGAGAATCGCTCGCGGACCATCTCCTCACTCTTTCGCCATAGATCATTGGCGCGCGGCAAGTTGATAGCATACGACATTACGCCTGCACGTGATGTCGGGTCGTTATTGATTTCGCAAACGTGGCAGTCCTCGCTGTATCGCCCTCCGACGGCCTCCGCGGCTGCGACGAAGCTACTCCAGACTGAAGTAGCTGAGCCCTGTGGCACGGTCTTGAATCTCGCCTCTTCGAACGACTTGAGGTTCCACCGCGTTAGCATCTGTTGAATGAGCTCGGGGGTGAGATGGCGGCCAAGTTCTGTCTGAATTCCGCCCGGATGCAGCGACGTCGCTCGGATTCCACGCTTTTTGAGCTTGTCGTCCAATGCTACTGCATAGAGGATGTTAGCTGTCTTGGATCGCCCATAGGCAGTAAAGGGTTGGTATTCGGTTCGTTCAAAGTTTGGATCGTCGATGTTGACATCGCTAATGCGGTGACCCGCTGAAGAGAGCGTGACAATCCGTGAGCCCGATTTAAGCAGGGGTACAAGCTTATTCACAAATACGAAATGGCCGAGATGATTCGTGCCAAATTGAGTTTCGAAACCGTCTTCAGTTTTACCCTGGGGACACGCCATCACACCCGCATTCGCGATGATCACATCGAACGTTTTGCCGTGCCTGAGTACAGCGTCCGCGGCATTGCGGACGCTTTTGAGTGACGCCAAATCAAGTTCAACCAACTCTACCGCCGAATTGCCCGCCTCGCTAAGAGCATGGCGCGCTTTGTTCAGGTCGCGCGCCGTACCCACAACCGTTGCGCCGTGCGCAACGAGCGATCGCGCCGTCTCAACTCCCAAGCCCGCCGACACCCCTGTTACAAGCACGCACTTGCCCGTCAGATTGATTCCCTCAAGAACCTCATCCGCCGTTGATTCCGCGCCAAATGTTCCTCTCATTCAAATTCTCCAAAATCGTTTCGCGAGGCTCGCGGAACCACTGTTCGAACTGTGCCAACCCCGGAGGAGCCGCTTGTGCGACTCCTCCGGAGTTGTTCCGCTCGAGCAACGATCACAGTTTGAAACGTCGTGAACTACAGTTTCAGGTAAACCGATTTCACCTGTGTGAACAGATCGATTGCATACTTGCCATTCTCTCGGCCAAAACCGGACTGCTTGTAGCCGCCAAACGGCATACTCGAATCACCGGCGCCGTAACAATTGATCCACACTGTACCTGCCTTGAGCGCGCGCGCAATCTTGTGGGCGCGGCTGATGTCGCG
>JASHPB010000044.1 GCA_030038355.1 Candidatus Binataceae bacterium | reverse complement strand
TGAGGCGAGCGCGGGTGTCATCTCTGGGCGGATCGTTTGCGGCCTGCCGTTGAAGGCATCGATCGCGCGCGAACCCTCGACCTTGTAATCGACCGAGCCGAGCAGCACACCATCACGATTCAACACGACCGCTCGTGGAGACTGGGTGCGGAGCAACTTGGGCACGAGGTCATCGGGATGAAGGCGCGGCAGGTCGTCCCAAACGAACTCCTGAACGCGGGCGCGGCTGGTCAGCCTGATCCACGCAGCGCGCGGACCCGGCGCGAGATTATTCAGGAAGTAGGGCAGGGCGCGAAGCCGCTCCGCCGCGTTCGCCGCCGGCTCGGTCGGCAGTCCGCGCACGAGCCAATCAGCCTGGCCGCGCGGATAGTGGAAGACCTGGGTGAAACCGAGAATTTCGCGCTGCGCCGCAGCCCGCGCGCTCAGGTCTCAGAGCGAATCGCGGCAATAGAGGATCACCGGGAACTCGCGCGTGAGGCGTGCTAGCGCTTCGCCAAGAATCCTCGCGAGCGGAATATGAATCGCGCCGCGAATATGCGCCGCACCATATTCGTGCGTCGGTAGAACGTCGACGACCTGCGCGCGCTGGTCCTGCAAGCGGAGCACGCCGCGATGATCGACGGTTTCCATCTCTTCAGCGGGGCTCGCCTGCAATGCTGGCGAGGGCTTCCAGAGCGGTCGACATAATGACCTCGCCGGCGTCAGCGCCGACTCGCGCCGTCTCGATTTCGTAGCCGCCCTCCGCGTAAGCCTCGCGCGTCGGGATGTAACCAATCAGATCGTTGCAGTATCCGACGACGAGCGTGTGGCTGAACCAGGGATTCGCTTTCAGGGCGAGGCCGAGCTCGACGAACGGTTCGCCGGGAATTCCCACGATGGCGACGCCGCCGATCGTGACAATCGTCATCGCGGTTTTGATTTCGCGCCGCGCGAGATCGACGCGCCGGTCGCGCCGGTTCTGCTCTTCGAGCGCCTCGAGCGCCGCGAGCTGCGTCAGCGATAGCTGGTGATGATCGCGAAGGCGCTGCAACTGGTAGCCCACGCCCGCGCGATGATTTTCAAGCGAGGCTTTGGTCTGCGCGACAGATCGGTGAGCCTGCTTAAGACGCGCGTCGAGGTCGCGCAGCTTGAGCGCGAGCGGAATCCTTCTCACCGCTAGCGGTTCGTCCTCGAGGGCCGGTTGCCCGCGAAGTCCTTCCAGCACGGCGCGGCCCGCGGCCCGGCCGTGCTCGCTCGCCACTTCGAAGCTGCCGCGGCTTCGCGGATCGATATTGCCGGTCGCGCCCTGGAGAAAAATTGCGATCGCGCCGTCGCCCGCGGCGCTCGATTCGATCTCGTCGAGCGCGAATCCCGGCCAGTCACGCGAATAGAGCAAGTTGTCCTCGCACAGCACCACGCCGTGACAGGGATAGCTGAAGACGAACGCGAGCGCGCGTCCACTCGCGGAGTAAAAACCAAGTGCGAGCAGCTCGGACTCCGCCACTCCCGCATAGTTGGCGGCGAGCTGAATCGAGCCGTCGGCGCGGCGGAGCCTGCGATTCGTGCCGAGCGTGAAATGGCCGCGTCCGACCCGCATCGTGATGGGCTCGAGCCGATTGTTCGCTTCGATGGCAGCGCGCGCGATGTTTTCCGGCAGCGCGCGCTCCCAATTCAAGTCGCGATCGTCGCCTGCTTTGGCGTCTCGCTTCGGCGTCGCGAAGATATTGAAGATCGGGCCCGAATGCGTGTGCGTCGCACAGACCATCATGGCAGCAGCAGGAATTCCCGTCGCCGTGGCGATCGCGTCGCGGATTTGATCGGCGACCCGCGCGCCGATCGCGAGTAGGTCGACGCTGACTATGGCGGCGCGCGTCGTTCCATCCGAGATTACGATTGCCTGCGCGGCGAGATCGTCGTGCACGCCCGACGCGCGTCCGGCCCGGCGTCCATAGCCGATCATCGCGATGCCGAGCGGCGGCTCGAGTTTCACGCGTGCGGCGCCTGCCTGAAGATGAGACATCAGGAGGATGGCTCCTGGCGCTTGAGATCCGCGCTCTTCAACATGGCCGCGCCGAGCGCGACTTTCTCCGCCGCCGCGACGATATCGTCAACGTCGCGCTCGTCGCCGAGCAGGCACTCGTGCGGTATCGCGACCATCGCATGTTCGAATAGGTGCTCGGCGACGGGACAATCGATCGGCTCGTCGGGTCTTGCTCCGGCCATCTCGCAGGCGATGCGATACGCTGCGGATGCGCGCGGGAAGAGCGCCGAGCGATACACCGGTTCGTTGCCGACTCCCGCCGGGATTCCTTCGGCGCGGAGCGCACGCACGAAGCGGTTGCGCGATACGCCGAGCGCCGCTTCATCGACCATGAAGATGAACGCGTAAATTACTTCGCGCGTGACGCGCGGATCGCGCGCGACTGCGCGAAGCCCGGGAATCGAATCGAGGCCCGCGCGGAGGCGCGCCGCATGCCTGCTCTTCCTTTCGATCTGCTGCGGTAGACGATCGAGCTGCGCGAGCAGCACGGCGCACTGCCATTCCGTCATCCGATAGTTGGCGCCCAGCACGGGACCCTCGAAGTCATCGCCGGGCTGCCGTCGCCCGCAGTTGATGAGCGATTGGCAGCGCTGTTCGAGCTCCGGCTCGTCGGTCGTGATCATGCCGCCTTCACCGGCGGTCATCGGCTTGGTGGTTTGAAAGCTGAAGCATCCGAGCGCGCCCCACGCGCCCGCGCCGCGCTCGCGCCATGCAGCGCCCGGGACGTGCGCGCAGTCTTCGACGATCGGAATCGAATGCGCGCGCGAGATTTCGCTGAGCGCGTCGAGATCGGCGAGCGTGGCGCCGTAGTGAACGGGGATGATCGCTTTGGTGCGGCGCGTGATCAGCTTCCGCACCGAAGCAGGATCGATACAGGCGTTGTCGGCGAGGACGTTGGCGAACAGCGGACGAGCGAGACAAGCGACAGGGGCGTAGGCTGTCGCGGCAAACGTGATCGCGGGCACGATCACCTCGTCACCGGGTCCGATGCCGAGCGACTTCAGCGCCGCTTCCAGAGCCGTCGTGCCGGATGTAGTCGGAATCGCGAAGCGGGCGCCCTGGTAGGCGGCGAACGTTTCGGCAAGTTCACGAGCCTTGCGGTTGGGCGAAGGGAAGCCGCCCCAGTTGGCGGACTCGAGCACATCGAGCACTTGCAGGCGCTCGCACTCGTCGAAAACGGGCCAGCGGGGGAAGGGCCGATTGCGAAGCGGCTTGCCGCCGAGGATTGCGAGCGCGGACGACACAGGAATCTTCCTCGATGGGAACAGTTATATCGCGCGCGCCACGTGGGCGATATGGGCGGAGAATGAAAAGCGCGGCGCGGAGCAGGACTCCCGCGCCGCGCGCGGATCAAATTACTTACGATCGACTTCCTGCAGGACGAAAATTTCCGGGCGCCCATCCAGATGCGCCCCTATCTTGCCGCCCATCTCGCGCATGTGCGGGGTCTTACCATGCGCATCGAACGACGCCTGGTCCTGGTACTGCTCAAAGAACACGAAGGTCGTTGGATCCTGCACTGACTTGTGCAGCACGTAAGCGAGCGTGCCGGGTTCGTTGGCACGCACCTGCTTGATCATGTCTTTGAAGGCGGCTTCGACCTGCGCCTCACTGCCGGCCTTGGCCTTGATTTTCGCGATTACGACGACTGGCATGATTGACTCCTTGAACCTCTGAGATTGCCGCGTTGCGGCGGACGTGCCGCACGCGGTGAAGTGGCTCGAATGACTCCTCATATCGACAGCGGTGCGGATTTTCAAGGCGACGGATAAGCTACGATTTTGCGGTTCCGTCCGGACTGGCAATCACGACCACGTACCCGTCCGCGTCACGGAGCCACATTTCCCAGTGATTCGGCGCTGGATTGATGTGCGGCTCGAGCACGACCTCGGCGCGCAATTGCCGCGCGCGCTCGACGGCCGCGTCGAACTCATCCAGTTCAAACCAAAGCACGACGCCATGTCCATGCGGCGATGCGTCGGCGTTGACGAGGTTTGGATGATTTTCCTCATCCCAGGCATGAAGCTGCAGGATCAACTCGCCGTTGCAGAGCAAACGATCGTAGAAGTCGCGATGACGATGTTCGGGAAGCGCCTCGAGTCCCAGCAAGTGCTGATACCAATTGCTGCTCGCCCTCACATTGCGGACCGCGATCAGTAACTGAGGACGGACCGTCATTCGCCGCGCCATTGGTGGCATATTCTGCGCCTCCATCCTCGTACAACGTCGCAGCGGGGCCGAACGTCACGCCGAGGCTCTTTTCTCGCGGAGCGACGTCGGTTAACCATCATCAGTCGTTCGCCAATGTATTCCGAGCGAGGGCGCGTGGGAGAAATGAACTATGCTGGGCTTTAAAATCACCGACGAGCAGCGCGAGCTGAAAGCGCTCGCGCACAAGTTTGCGGAGCAGGAAATTATCCCGCGCGCCCGCGAGTACGACGAGCAGGAGATTTTTCCGCGCGACGTCGCGCAGAAGGCGTTCGACGCGGGGCTTATCAACTTCGGCGTGCCGACCGAGCTCGGCGGCCCGGGTCTCGATATCCTGACGACGTGCCTGGTGGCTGAGGAGCTGAACTATGGCTGCGCGGGAATCACGAATTCTATCGCGGCCAACGATCTCGCGACCTTGCCGCTCCTGATCGCGGCGAGCGATGAACAGAAGCGGCGCTATCTCGGCGCGCTCACCAAGCAACTCAGCTTCTGCGCCTTCGCGATCACCGAGCCGGGTGCGGGTTCCGACGTTGCATCGATGACTACGACGTATCGGCGCGAGGGCGACGAGTTTGTCCTCAACGGCACCAAGCACTTCATCTCGAACGGATCGGTCGCCGACTGGATCGTGAGCTTCGCGACCTCGGACAAACGCCTCAAGCACAAGGGCATCAGCTGTTTCGTGTTTCCGTCCGATACTCCCGGCGTAACGCGGCGCAGGATGCACGGCAAGCTCGGTCAGCGCGCTGCCGACACGGCGGAGATTTTCTACGAGGACGCGCGGATTGCGGCGAGCGCGACGGTCGGGCGCGAGGGCGAAGGCTTCAAGTATGCGATGGGAACGTTCGACAAGAGCCGCCCCGAAATCGGCGCGATCGCAATCGGCGTCGGGCAACGCGCGCTCGATGAATGCCTCAAGTACTCGAAACAGCGGAGCGCATTCGGACAGCCGATCGCGAGCTTCCAGGCGATTCAGTTCATGATGGCGGACATGGCGATCGAGATCGAAGCGATGCGCTTGCTTACCTATAAGGCGGCCTGGCTCGTCGATCACGGCGAGAGCCCGAACGTGGTGTCGAGCTACGCGAAGGCGTTCAGCGCAGACGCTTGCATGAAAATCACGACTGACGCGGTGCAGATCTTTGGCGGCTACGGCTATATGAAGGAGTATCCAGTAGAGAAACTGATGCGCGACGCCAAGCTGCTGCAGATATACGAAGGCACGTCGCAGATTCAGCGCGTCGTGATCGCGCGCAACCTCCTCAAGGAGTAGCGTTCTGGTTTTGTTCCCGGTTCTTGTCGGCTTGAGTCGGATGCGGCAGCGGCGGGTCTTCTGATTCGGGCTCGTTGCCGGTTACAGAGCCGACGTAGTTGCCCTCGTGATAAACGCCGACTTCGCCGGTGGTGGGATCAGGGAATAGATTCCATTCGTCAGGTTTGGACTGTTCCTCCGGTCCAATGAGCGTGGCTTGCGGCACGATTGCGGGCGGAGGCTCTGGAGGCAGCGGAGGCGGCTTGATAGCGCATCCCGTGAGTATCGAGGCGCCGGCGATAAGCGTGACAGCTGCCACTGTTGAAGCAAGCTTACACATGACCGAAAAGGACGCGTGATGCCTGACAGGACTGAATGCCGCTATTGTCGCGCGGATGCGATGCGGTATCAAGCGTGACGCCGGCGCGTCACTCTTTGCGAAACATTGCGCCCGCGATCATTGCGGCGAGAGCGCGCGGCGCAAGGCGCGTCGATTGCGCCATCAGATAATTTGCGATGCCATTGATCCGGACTGCCTTCTTGCGGCGCGCGGATTCGATGCCCTGGGCGACGACGGTCGCCGCGTCCATATAAGCGAAATTCGGCATGCTGGCGCTGTCGGTATCGGCGACCGACTGGAATTCGGTGCGCGTAGGTCCCGGACAAAGCGCGAGCACAGTCACTCCCGTGTCCTTCAACTCGCGCGCGAGCGCTTCGGAGAAGCTCAATACGAAGGCCTTGGTGGCGGCGTAGGTCGCCATCCAGGGCACGGCCTGGAACGCGGCGGTCGATGCGACGTTGATAATCGTGCCGCTTTTCCGCGCGACCATCGCGGGCACGAAGAGCCTCGTCAGCGTGACGAGTGCGCTGACGTTCAGGTTGATCTCCTCGAGCTCGCGGTCGATCGGCAACTCGGCGAATGCGCCGCGCGTGCCGAATCCGGCGTTGTTTACGAGGTAGCCGATTTCAAGGCCGGCCTTTGTCACCTCGGAATGCAGCGCAGCGGCGGCGCCGCGAGCGGACAGATCGCTCGCGAAAATCGAGACGTTGGCCGCGCCGAGCTGGCGTGCTTTGGTAGCGACCTGCTCGAGCCGATCCCTGCGGCGTGCGACGAGCGCCAGGTCGTAGCGCTCGCGCGCGAGCTGGTATGCGAATTCCTCGCCGAGGCCGCTGGAGGCGCCGGTGATAAGCGCCGTGGTCACGCTTCTTTGATCCCTAACTGGTCGCGGAAGTGATCGAGCGATCTTTTAAGGCCGACCGTCAGCGGCGTCGTCGGTTGCCATCCGAGAACCTTCTTCGCGAGTTCGATGTTCGGCCGGCGTCGCACCGGATCGTCGGGGCGGGCGGGCTTGATGACAACCTTCGAGGAACTGCGCGTCAGATCGATCGCCATCTTCGCCAGCTCCTTGATCGTGAACTCGTCCGGGTTGCCGATATTGACGGGTCCGCTGTGCTTCTCCTGATTCATCATGCGCACCAGGGCGTCGATGATGTCGTCAACATAGGCGAACGAGCGGGTCTGCGCGCCGTCGCCGAAGATCTCGAGGTCCTCACCGCGGAGCGCCGCGACGCAGAAGTTTGAGACAACGCGCCCGTCGTTGATCGCCATCCGCGGGCCGTAGGTGTTGAAGATGCGCACGATGCGAATATCGACGTTGTTCTGCCGGTGATAATCCATCATCAGGCACTCGGCAACGCGCTTGCCTTCGTCGTAGCATGAGCGCACGCCGATCGGATTGACGTGTCCCCAGTACGATTCGGTCTGCGGATGCTCCTCGGGATCGCCGTAAACCTCACTGGTCGAGGTGAGCAGAATTCGAGCGCGGACGCGCTTGGCGAGGCCGAGCATGTTGATCGTGCCCATCACGCTGGTTTTTATCGTCTTGACCGGGTTGTACTGGTAGTGAACGGGGGAAGCGGGACAGGCGAGATGAAAGATGCGGTCAACTTCGAGCAGGATCGGCTCGACCACGTCATGGCGGATCAGTTCGAAATTGGGATGCGGCACGAGATGCTTGACGTTCAGGCGCTTGCCGCTGAAGAAGTTATCCAGGCAGATTACCTCGTGGCCGTCCTTCAGCAGCCGCTCGCATAGATGCGAACCCAGAAATCCAGCGCCTCCGGTTACCAGTGCACGCACTTCGTTCCTCCTCGGCCGAGTATCAATCCTCAGCGGCGGTTTTCGCGCGCGATCTTCAATACTGTGTCGATTACGTAGTCCACGTCCTCATCGGACATCGAATAGTAAATGGGTAATGAAAAACAGCGACTGTATATATCTTCTGCGACCGGAAAATCGCCAGTCCGATAGCCATACATCTGCTGGTAGTAATGCATCGTATGTAATGGGATGCAGTGAACTGAGCATCCGACGCCGCGCTCGCGGAGCGTCTCGACGAACTGGTTGCGCCCGATGCGCAGCTTCTCGGGACGCAGGCGCATCACGTAGAGGTGCCACGCGTGCTCGACGCCCGGCTCGACGTACGGCGGTTGGAGTGCATCGTCGGAGCGAAGCGCTTCGCCGTAGCGGCGCGCGATCTCGGCGCGGCGGCGTTTGAAGTCCTCAGCCCGCTTCAGTTGCGCGAGGCCGATCGCCGCGTGCACGTCGGACAGGTTGTACTTGAAACCCATGTCATGGATTTCGTAGTACCACGAGCCGCTCTTGTCGTAGCGCTTCCACGCGTCCTTGTTCATGCCATGCAGGCTCGCGACGGCGATCTTGTCGGCGAGCGCGTCGTCGGCGGTCGTGATCATCCCGCCCTCGGCAGTGGTGAAGTTCTTGGTCGCATAAAAACTGAAGCAGGTGAGGTCGCCGATCGTGCCGACCTGGGCCATGCCGCGGCCCTCCATATGACGTGCGGCGCTGACAGCGTGGGCCGCGTCTTCGACGATTTTCAAATCGTAGTCGCGCACGATCTTGAGCAGCCGATCCATATCGCAAACCTGGCCCGCGAAATGGACCGGCAGCAGCGCGCGCACCCGCTTATGGCGGCCGCTCTCGAGCTCCTCCTCGACGCGCGCGGGATTGAGATTGAAAGTGCCGGGATCGACGTCCACGAAAACCGGCCGCGCGCCCAGATAACCCATCACCTCGGCGGTCGCGGTGAAGGTGAACGGTGTGGTGATAACCTCGTCGCCCTGGCCGATGCCGAGTGACCAGAGCGCGAGATGGAGCGCGCCTGTGCAGTGCGCGAGCGCAAGGGCATGCTTCGCGCCGACATAGGCGGCGAATTCCTGCTCGAAGCGCTTGGCCTTGGGCCCGGTGGTGATCCATCCGGAGCGCAGGGCTTCGAGCACCTCGCGCTCCTCTTCAGGGCCGATTGCGGGACGATGAAAGGCAACTTGCCGCATCTTATGGTCTTTCAATATCGCGAGCGTGCTTGGATGTGTCGAGAATCACGCGGTCGAGGGAGGCTCTCTTTGCGCGCCGCGGAAAACCGGCTAAACAGTTCGTCGATACTCGTGCGGCGGCGCCTCGCGAAGTATAGAGGATAGCTGGAAATCGGAGCAAGGCGGTCTGAATTGAAGCGCGCGGGATGGGTGGTGTGCGGCGCGATCGCGGCCTGGTATCTCCTGTCGTGGGCGGTGCTGCATCCACTGGCCGACGCGCCGGTGGCGGATAGCTGGCTCTACGGCGAGGCGGTGCGCCGCTACCTGCAGACGGGAGAGGTTCGCTTCGCCGGCTACGCGCAGGCGATGCCGATTGTGCAGGTCTACTACGGCGCGGCATGGGCGCGACTCTTTGGCGGCGGTTCTGCGTCCCTGGAGATCGCGGACGTCGTATTGGCGGCGCTCGGCGCGATGTTCCTCTATGGTATCGCGCGCCGCTCGGGCGCTGGCCTTGCGGCCGGGGTGATCGCGACCGGCTGCCTCATCGGGAATCCCTGCTACACGTTCCTCAGCTTCTCCTTCATGACCGAGATTCCCTTCCTGATGCTGATGCTCGGCGCATGTCTTGCCTACGCACAAGCCTCGGGCCGCTTCGAAGCGGAATGGCTCTGGCTCTTGGCGATCGTTTCGGTGCTTTGCTTCCTGGTGCGGCCGTTCGCGGCGATGATGATCGTGGGATTCGTCGGCGCGGAAGTGATCTTCAGCGCGGGGTTGTTCAACGGTGTGCGGCGCGACCTTTGGCGCATGGTGCGGCGTCTCTTTCCTTTCGCGGTCGCCTCGATGGTGTGTGTCACGATCTGGCTCTGGGAGACGGTGATTAATCCGCGGCCGTGGGATCTGCAGGTTACACTCGGGCACTTCTCGCATCTGATGGACGCGCCGCTTACCAACTATCTGCGCGCCGGCGTGCTCGGCCCGTTGCTCTACCTCGGCACGGTGCTTAGCCCGATGGCGCTGATGCAGTTGCTCGGCGCGCGGAGGCGGGCGGTGGTTGCCTGGGGTGCGGGACTCTTCGCGGCGACGTTCGTGCTGAGCCGCATCGATACGCGGCTGCCGGTCTCGCCTGAATATAGCTGCTTCGGCGGCTGGGACAACGTCATGATCCTGCGCGGGATGGCGAACCGCTTCTATTGGAGCAACGGCTGGCAATACTGCTGGATGGCTCTGGGAGCGCTCGGTGCAGCGGGGCTCCTGATGGCAGCGCGCGACGCGATCGCGCGGCTGGATCGCGTGGCGGCGGCGCTTATGATCGCGGCGATCCTCTATTGGGCGGCGACCATACCGCTCTGGTTCTTCAACGATCGCTACTACATCGTGCTGGTGCCCGCAGGCTGCGTGCTGCTCGCGATTGCGCCGTGGCCGAAATGGAAATTCGCGCCTGCGCTTGCTGGAGCTCTTACCCTGCTGATGGCGACTCTCTCGCTTGGCGGTGCGTACGCCTATCAGCGTGGCATCGCGGCGGTAGCTGCAGTTCGGGATACGCTCGAGCGCGAGGGTGTTCCGCGCTGGGCAATCGACGCTGGTTATTCAATCAACGGCAACGATCTTTATCGCTACCCGAAGCACGGTATCGATACCATGCAACTGGAATCGGGGATCCCGATGATCACGTCGCCGGGAATTGACCAGTACACGATCGCGAGCGGCCCGATTCCCGGGACCAAGGCGGTCGAGCGGTTCAAGTGGCCGGGGCCATTCGGATTGGGCTCGCGCTACCTGTATGTGCTGCGGAAGGAAAGCCCGCCGTCGCCAAATAAGTCGCATCCGGAACCACTCGGCGAGTCCACACCATCGATTGAAAAATAAGAGGGCGGCTCGGGGGGGGTGCTGAAGCCGCCCGCGCAAAGACCGGATCGGTGTTCGTAGGGTTACGCCGATCCGGGCTCGCTGCCGGAAGTTAGTCGCGGGTATCTACCGATCGAGGCCTTCCAAGGGAGTGATCAGTCGACGATCCAAGTAGATCGTGAAAATGAAACGGCCGGAACTGAGGTCCCGGACTGGCGGCGCGAGGAGTTTTCGCGCCGATCGGAAGTGCGAATTCTCGATCAGCTCGGCGCCGCGCGTGGGGTCGATCGTCTCTCGTTGCTCGGCTTCGATACCGCCGGTCCCGGTTGCGATCGACGCGGTCGAGCATCCGGAGCGGGGCGCGAACCTTATCCTGTTGCGCATTTGCCTCCGCGGTCAGGAGGCGCCTAAAGGCTTGATTCTACCACACGCGTTTCGAGAACTGATGCTCGATCACTGGGCAATCGCTACGAGATTCTTCACCAGCCTTGGTGCGCCTGACGCCGACGGTGCCACCCGCCCGGCGCTCGCGCAGTTGATGTTCGGTCGACGAGCGCCGACAACGCGGTCCGGGTCTGCGACGGGTTGCTCTACAAGCTCGACGTGGCCGCGATGCTGCCACCGGTTACTGCGGCAACGACGGTGATTCCTCGCGCGCACGATTGTGTATGCGGCTATCGGATAGGCCGTGAGCTCGCGGCGGCTATCCCAAGAGCCGGCTGGTGCCACTCGAGGGTAGGTCGCACTTTCCATTCGTCGGCAATATCCCGGCGCTGGTCGGTGCGATCGAAGCCGCGATGCGTGTCGATGCGCGGCCTGCAAGGTCGAGTCAGTGTCGAATCGAGTTTCACGCTACTATCGGCCGTCATTCCGCGCTGCAGTGCTCGGGTCGGGCAATATGCCAGGCGCTCGCCGGCAATGCACGGCGGTCTCGGTCGAGGCGCTCTCCGAGATGCCCTCCAATGGACGTGCGAGGCACGTCGTCATCAAAGGCAAGGGTGACTACTGGACGCTGGAACACGAAGCCGAAGTCTTCAGGCTCCGTGACAGCCGCGGCTTCGGTTACCTGGTCCAACTATCGACGCATCCAGACCGCGAATTTCACGCGACAGAGATCGAAGCAGGGTGCCGGTCGCGCCAGCCCGGCGCGATTACCGGAGCCGGACTAGCCGCTCCAGATGGCGAAGCGCTCGCACCGGCGGAGCCTTGCCGCATTGGTTCGAGTGATGCGGGCCCGCTGCTGGACTGGCGTGCCAAGGCCGAATGTCGCCAGCGACTCGGCGGACTCAGCGCCGAACTCGAGGATGCGAAGCAATCGGGCGAGGAGCGCGCCGCGTCGCGAATCGGGCAGGAGCTGGAATTTCTGACTCGCGAGCTGACTCGGGCTCTAGGTTTAGGTGGACGCGATCGGCGCTCGGCAAGCGATATTCATCGTGCGCGCGTCAATGTGTCACGCGCCGTGCGCAGCAGCATCGAAAGGATTCGCGGCTACCATCCGGCGATCGCCAACGCGACGACGCTCAGCGTCAAGCTTGGGATCATCTGCGTCTATCGTGCGGAACCGGAGCCATCGCTCATCTCCGTGGTGTGAGCGCGCTTCGCACCGGACATCAGGCTTCACGTGCGCTTTAATCTGAGCTGGCGTCGTCGGTCGAGGAGCCCGGCGAAATGTTGCTGGGGATGCCGGTCCTCTGCTCGACAGCCTTCTCGAGCTTCTGCATGTCGATCTGATCGGCGATTCCCTGCTCCTGCGCCTGCTTGACGGCGTACGCCCAGAGTCCGGCATAGCGGCCATAAAGGTCCTCGTGGACTTCGACGTAGATATCGCCGCCGCGATAACCGTACTTGACGGGCTCGTAGACGAACATCCCAGGCGTGCCGACTTTCACCTTGTCGTAAAGGCGCTCGATATCCTCGGGGTACAGGCGGACGCATCCGTGGCTGACCGTCATGCCGACGCCCCAGGGAACGTCGGTGCCGTGCAGAGCATACTCGGGCAGCGTCAGTTCGATTCGGTAGTGGCCAAGAGGATTGTCCGGATCGCCGCCGGGCACCACGTGGTCGGCCTCGCCGTCACGCTCGAGATGCTCTTTGTAGATGTCCTCGGGCACAACCCAGGTGGGATTGTGAGTCTTACCGCGCACGCGCCAGTCGCCAACTGGCGTCTTCCAGTCGTAGCGTCCGAGACCAACGGGAAAAGTGTAAACCACGCTCGGCGTGACCGCGCCGTGGGCCTCGTGCCGCGTTGACATGGCGATTTTTTTTATCTTGCTCTTCGGCATCGAGCCGATGGGCGACGGATAATAATAGTAAATCCGCATCTCGGGGATGTTGAGGATGATTCCCTCGTGCGGCGCAGCAGGCAGGATATGCTCGTCGGGCAGGATGATCTGCTTGCCGACGGGAGGCGCCCACCAATCTATTTTGCCGTTGGCATCTGAGATTTCCTTGGCGGTCACGCCGAACCATCGGCCGACATCGAGCAGCGTGTCACCCTTCTGTATCTGATAGGTGACGAGATTGCCGATGATGTTGTCTCTGCCCCGCGGCAACGGATAGGCGTAGAGCGGACGTCGAGCGAATTCGTCCTCGCTCCAGGCCGCGGCAAAACGCGGAACGGAAATCGTTAGAGCGGCGAGTAGTGCCACGCCAACGAAAAATGCCAATAGCCGACTATGCTTGGATAGATTCACGAGCCCACCGCCGCTTGAGGATCCGCACCACCGACTGCACTGCTTTCAGCGTCAAAATGATACGCGCGCGCCTAATCTCCGATCAACCGAAGATTAGCGAACTTTAGTACCAGTAACTTGACTCCGCCCCGTTCAAAATTTACCCACGCCTTGGCCGCATCGCCGCGCCCTTCGCGGCGATGAATGACGCCGCGGCCGAACGCCGGATGTATCACGCGCGCGCCGACGCGAAGGCCGTCGCCACCACCGCCACCCATACTCTCAGCATCGGGCAACTGGCTATCTGTATAGTCGACGTAAGAGTCGCGCGGCGACAGTGGCCGAATCGGTCCGGATGGTCTTTCGGGCGCGATACGTTTGATGAGGCCGGGGTCAACTTCGGCCATGAATCGCGACGGGCGAGTCTCCTGGCGCTGACCGTAGAGTTCGCGCGAAAGCGTGTTTGACAAGTAGAGCAGGTTGCGCGCACGCGTCATTCCGACGTAGCAGAGGCGCCGCTCCTCTTCGATTTCCTCGCCACTATCCTGCGAGCGGCTGTGCGGAAACAGTCCTTCCTCCATCCCGGCGATGAAGACGACGGGATACTCGAGGCCCTTCGACGTATGCAGCGTCATCAACGCGACCCGACCGCCCCGCGAATCGATTTGATCGGCATCGCTCACGAGCGCGACGCGTTCGAGGAATTCGCCGAGACCGCCGCCGCTGCGCTCCGCGTCGAAGGCGCTTGCCGCCGCGAGCATCTCGGCCAGGTTCTGCTTACGCGCGGGCGCATCGGCGAGCGTATCGAGGTAGGCTTCGAATCCACTGTTTGCCACCACCGCGTCGAGGATTTCCTTGACCGGCGTCGATTGCGCGCGCGTCATCAGATCGCGCATCCATCCGTAGAGCGCGCCTGCCTGTTTGGCGATGCGAAGCGCGACCTTGGAGTGAGCCTCCATCCTGCCAAGCGCCTCGAAGGCCGTAATGTTTTCCTGGGCTGCGATTTCCGCGATCGCCTCGAAAGTTTTGGCGCCAATTCCGCGCGGCGGTACGCCGACCATCCGTTCAAGACTCACGGCGTCGGCAGGATTCGCGATGACGCGGAAGTATGCGAGCAGATCCTTGATATCGCGCTGCTCGTAGAAGCGGACCCCGCCCACGACGTAGTAGGCGATACGGCGTCGCACGAGAGCCTCTTCGAGCACGCGCGACTGCGCGTTGACGCGGTAGAACACGACCACGTCGGCGGGGCGCATCCCGCGCGTCGCGACGAGGCTCGCGATTTTGCGCGCGATGAAGTCAGCCTCGTCGCGCTCGGTTACGCCAGTATAATAGGTGACCGGCTCGCCCGCGTCGTTCTCGGTCCAGAGATTTTTGGCCTTGCGCTCGGTATTGTTGCGGATCACCGCTCCCGCCGCGGCGAGGATCGTCTTGGTCGAGCGGTAATTCTGTTCGAGCTTGAAGATGTGCGCGTTCGGGTAATCGCGCTCGAAATCGAGGATGTTGCGGATATCCGCGCCGCGCCATCGGTAGATAGATTGATCTTCGTCGCCCACCACGCAGAGATTCTGCGTGCGCTCGGCGAGAGCGCGCACGATGAGGTACTGCACGTGATTGGTGTCCTGGTACTCGTCCACCAGCAGATGCGCCGCGCGCGATTGCCATCGCGCGAGCACCTCGGGATCCTGCGTGAACAGCAAATACGTCTGGAGCTGCAGGTCGCTGAAGTCCATCGCATTTATCGCGCGAAGCCGCTCCTGGTAGAGGCGATAGAGATGCGCGATGGCAGTCCCACGTCCGCCCTCCGCCGTGGTCAGCATCTCCTCCGGACTGACCGCCTCATTCTTCGCTTGCTCGATTCGCGCGCGCACCTGCTCGGGAGGGGGAGAGTCGGGAAGATTTGCCTCCTCGATCACGCGCCGCATCATCGACATCGAATCGCTCTCGTCGAAGATCGAGAAATTACGCTCGTAGCCGATACGCGCCGCCTCCTGCCGCAGGATTCGCGCGCACGCCGAATGGAACGTGCTCACCCACGGAAGTCGCGTCTCGCCATCGAGCAGCGATGCGACGCGCTCGCGCATCTCGCCGGCAGCCTTGTTGGTGAATGTGACCGCCAGCACCTCGCCGACGTCGACCTTGCGCTCCGACAGAAGGTGGGCGATACGGTAGGTCAGCACGCGAGTCTTGCCGGAGCCCGCGCCCGCAAGGATCAAGATTGGGCCCTTGGGTGCGAGCACCGCGGCCTGCTGTTCAGGATTCAGGTCGCCGATTCGTACTGCTGCCATCGTTGATACTGCACGCGAAAAAAAGGCACGGAGCTTTTCAGGATACCGGCTCGGCGCGGGCGCGAAAAGCACGCCTCGCCTCGATCGCAACTTTCGAACATGCTTTCATTTGCGGACTGACGATCGATGGCCACGTATGAACCACGAGACCAGTTCTATCGCAAGGCTCGCGAGCTCGGATTGCCGTCGCGTGCGGCGTTCAAGATCGAAGAGTTGATCGCGCGCGGCGATCTGGTGCGCAAGGGCGGGCGCATCGTCGACCTCGGCTGCGCGCCGGGCGGATGGCTCGCCATTCTTGCGCGCGCGGTCGGACCTGGCGGCCTCGTCGTCGGCGTCGATTTGACCGAAGTCAAAAACGCTCCGCGGGGCGTCACCACGATTGCGGGCGATATCCTCGATCCTGCCGTGAGGGAGCGAGTTGTGGCGGCCCTCGCCGGTAAGGCGAATCTCGTCACCAGCGATGTTGCGCCGAAGCTCTCAGGAATCGCGGTTCGCGATGAAGCGCGCTCGCACGAGTTGGTCGCGACGGCGCTTGATTTCGCCATACGCGCGCTTGCGCCGGGAGGCGCAATGATCGCGAAGATTTTCATGAGCGGTGAGTTCAACGCGATGGTGGGGAAATTCAAGGAGCATTTCGCCAAGCTTGAAGTGAAGCGGACCAAGGCAAGCCGTCCCGGCTCGGCCGAACTTTATGTCATTGCCCGCGATTTCATTCGATAAGTGTGGCTGGCCGAGGTGAACGCTTGGCACTGATCGTGTCAAACCAGTAGTCTCTATTGCCATGAGCGCTGTAGGCGGAAGGAAACTCTGCCTGCTGGCATTGGCAGCAGTCGCTGCCGCCTGCGCCTGCTCTCGTTCATCACCCACCGAGCCCGCGCGACTCGAGCAACCCTCGATACATGATATCCCCGTTCAAGTGACCAACGTCGGCTTCGACGACAGCACCGGCACGCACTACGTACTTCTCGACGACAAGGACGAGGCGCGCGAATTGCGCGTCGACATCGGACCGAACGAAGCCTACGCGATTGAGCTCGCGCTCAATAACATTCAGCCGCCTCGACCACTTACGCATGATCTGCTCAAGTCGGTAATCCAGCAGACCGGCAACCGCGTCGATCGAGTCGTGATCTGGGACCTGCGCGACGACGTATACTACGCCAAGATTTTCATGGACCACGGCCGCGTCTCGGTCGACAGCCGCCCGAGTGACGCGATTGCGCTCGCCAGTGAGGTGCACGCTCCAATTTACGTTTCCGACAAACTTTTCGACACGGCGCCCGCTGTCGGCGCGTCGACTAACGGCAAACTCCCCGACACCGCGCGCGCGCTCGGAATAGTGGTGCAGCAGGTCACGCCCGAGATCGCGCAGTACTTTGGGATGGTGCGGCCGCATGGTGTGCTGGTGGCGGAAGTCGATCCGGCCGCCGCGAGCTGCGGACTAGCGCGCGGTGATATCATCACCAAGGTCGGTAGTCGCGAGGTGAAGCAGCTCGACGATTTCAACGCCGACGTCGCGTCAGTTGCCAGGAGCTCGCCGCTGCTGCTGACAATCCGCCGCGGCGCGCTCTCGCGCACCTTGTCGCTTGATGGCGAAGTCGGTCGCTAGCCGCGCTTTATCAGCACGCTCAAAAGGAAACGCGGGTCGAGCGGATAGTTTACGCTGAGACCGCCGAACTCATCCTCGAACTGATTGAGACAGGAATTGACGAAGTCGCTCGTGCGCCGCAAGGCGTCTTGGCCGAGCCGTTCCGCGAGTGTGGCTTCGACCGAGCGACGGAACTCTTCGCTAAGATGCGCTGGCGTGCCGTTCTGCAGGACGACAGCGGCGCGAATAGATGAAAGCCGGCTTTCTTCCAAAGGTTCCGCCTCGAGCCGGCCGTCGATGAAGTTGCGCACCATCGCAGTGGTGAGGATTTGGCTCAGGTGAATCTCGCGCGCCGCCACCGCAGAGCGAAAGCGCGGCGACGCGATATCGATCGTGAGCAGCGTGCGGAAAAGTTCAGCGATCGCATCGATTTGATCGAGAATCGCGTAGCTAAGGTGGATATCGCGAATCGCGCGAAAGCATCGCATCTCGACCGCGCCGCCTTTGTCGAGCGCCGAATAGAAGCGTGGCTGCAATTCGAGGAAGCCCGCCAGCACCTCGCGATAGGGGCTGTCAAGATAGGAAACTTCGCTCCGCAGATTCCCGACCCCAAGCATGCGCATCGTAGCTTCGGCGCGCTTTCGCAAATCGATCGTGAGGCTCACGCCAAGCCGAAAGAGCAGCTTCAAATGCGTGTCGCGCAGATGCTCGATTGCAGCTTCGAGGTCGCCCGCCGCGAGATACTCGAGCCCGAGATTCAGGTAGTCATGTGTCATCTCAACGGCGACTCGCACTGCATCGAGATCACCGAAATCGATTGAGCGCGCCACCAGCACCTGGTTCGACACCATCGCCATCTCGCTCCGCAACTGTCGCTTGCCGTCGGCTGCGAATCCCGCGGTGAGCGCGGTGTTGAAGAGCGAATTGTCGGCGCCCGCGAGCGTGGGCGCAGAACTCGGCGGCACCAGCTCGGCCGGATCGAGCAGCTCGGCACGGCTCGGGGGCTCGTACTGCTTAAGTATTTCGAGGAAGTTGCGCGGATTGATGTAGGCGAAGACGTCCTGCGCGTCGTAGTAGTCCGGGAAGCCGCGATCGTTGAGGCGCGCGCTTCGGAACTGGTAGGCCTGTTCCTCGAGTTCCGCCTTCACGCCCCAATAGCACTCGTCCATCAGTCCCGCGAAGTACTTGTAATCGCGCTCGAACACCTCCTCGATGAAATCCGAGATGTGCTGTGAGAGCTGATCCTGGCGCGTGAACTCGATCAGGTAGTGCTCGTCGAACTGAGCGTAGCGATTCGACGGCGCGTCGGGCGAGGATGCCGGATCATCCAGTAGATGCACCTTGATGTAATCGCGGAGCAGGATCGAGACGAGCTCCAGGTCGAGTTCCATCAGGCCCTCGGCGAGGCATCGGCGGCCGCCCTCGGCGAGCGCCTCGATCCACTCGCGCATCCGCTCGAGGTTCGGGCGATCCTTGTCCCAGCAATCGAGATCGAACAGCGACTTGACCTGCTCGGGTAGCGCGAGGCTCAAGAGGTCGCTCGCATCGGCGCTGCCAATCTCTTTGACGGTGTAGAAGAGCGTCTCGGGCGAGAACGATTGCACCAGCCGCTGCGCTTCGGGTGCGGCGAGAATCAGGTCGCGTTTCTGGCGCGCGGGCAGGCCGTAGAGGAACTCGAGCTTCTCCTGGAAGGGAAGATTCAGGAACTCGTCTTGTCCTCTGACCGCCATAAGTTGGCGCGACCAAGCGCCTGCTGCGCACGATACTACCGGTGCCGATCTTCGACAACTAAGGATCGGGAAATTTAATTTTGCCGCTCCCCTCGTGGCGTTTTTCGGTCTGTGATAAACTATTTTTCAGTCTTGAAGCGCCGCAAAATTCCCGTCGCGATGACAATCGCGGGCAGCGATCCGGGCGGCGGCGCTGGCCTTCAATCCGACATCAAAACCTTCGCCGCACTCGAGGTCTATGGCTACTCTGTGTTGACCTCGGTGATCGCGCAATCGAGCTCGCGCGTGGCGCGCGTGTCGCCGGTTTCGCCCGCGCTCGTTAGCGCGCAGATCGAGGTGCTCGTCGAAGAGGCGCGGCCAGTCGCGCTCAAAACTGGCGCGCTCGCGAGCGCGAGGATCGTTCGCGTTGTTGCCCATGCGATCACGGAATTCAAGTTGCCAGCCCCTGTGGTTGATCCGGTGATGATCGCATCGAGTGGCGTGCGCTTACTGGAGCGCAGCGCCGAAACGGCCCTCCGCGACCGCCTGATTCCACTCGCGCGTATCGTCACGCCAAATGCGCCCGAAGCCGCGGCACTGACAGGAGTGAAGATTCGCGACCGCGAGTCGGTCCGCGAAGCGGCGCGGAAGATCGTTGCGATCGGTGCCCGTGCAGTGCTCCTCAAGGGCGGACATCTTGAGGATCGCGCGCAAGCGACGGATATCTTCTATGACGGCCGCGACTTCGTCGAGCTCACGAGCGCGCGCAGCGCGGGCGGTGGCGCTCATGGCACCGGATGTGTTCTGTCGGCGGCGATCGCGGCGTATCTCGCGCGTGGCGACGCGCTCGAAGACGCAGTCCGCAAGGCGAAGAAATTTCTGACCGCGGCGCTCAGCGCCAGTTGCAAAATCGGCAGAAGCCGGGCGCTGCTCGATCAATTCGCGTCCAGACGATGAGGAATCTTTACCAGCACGTCACGAAACGCGGCCGAGCCCGCAATCACGCATAGCGCGGCGACGCAATCGGTCTCGGGACCGGCAGCGAGCAGCGCGATGGCGAGCGGCACGATGATTCCGACCAGTACCGTGAGCCACATCCCCGCCGCAAAGGTGCGCCGCGCAGCGCGCGTCCATCGATCGCCTTCGCGCTGTAGCGCGACGAACACGATCGCGTAGACCACAAGAATCCAAACCAGAGCCGTGCGCAGAAACGCCGCAGGGTCATCGACCCCGGCGAGCGCCGCAGCGGCGAGCAGCACCGCCACGCCCATCGAGCCGGCCGAGATCGAGATCAGGGCACCCAGCCACCGCATCGAACTCCATCCGGGTTGTGCCGTCGTGCTGAAGAGCACGCCCTTGTAGTTGGCCACGACGAGTGCGAACGGAAATCCAAACAAGGCAAGAAATGGAAGCGCGTAGGCGCCTATTCCAACAAGCGAGATCGCAAAGCAGAGGAATGAGACCAACGAGAACACCACGATTCCCCAAACTCCCACCGACATCGGCGAGCCGGGCTTAATGACGCGCGTCATGTTCATGAATCGCAGCGGGTCGCCGAGGTCGATGACGAGACACACGAGATCGACGATCATCACCGGGAAGGCGAGCACGAAGCCGACCATCGCGACCGCGCGATCGGTAGCGTCGCCGAGAAGATAGATGATGGCGGCAACCGCGAAGAGGCCGGCCGCGAGCGACGAGCACAAGAGATCGATCGCGACCGACCTATGCCATGGCGGCGCCTTGGTGACGACGCGCGCGGCTGATAATTCAGCCTGGGGCACGAGCGATCACCGCGATCGCAAGGATTGCGACCCAGATCAGCGTGCCCGCTGCGCCGCGGATATAGTCGCCGATCATGTGGCGCTGCGGTGTATCGGGATCGTCTGGCAGGCCGTAGCGCGATGGTTCATCGAGCAAGAGGAAGAATGCTCCGAGCGCGGAGTAAGTATCGCTTGCGCGATCGCCATAGAGTCGCGCGCCCTTGAAGCCGCGCGCCTTCACCTCTTCGAGCCTTCCCACCGCGTGCTCGTGCAGCTCGTCGAGCGGGCCGAACCTAATCGATTCAGTCGGGCAGGCTTTCGCGCACGCCGGCATTAGGTCGTCGCGCTGACGGTCGTAGCATAGCGTGCACTTGTGCGCGTGGCCGTCGAAGGCGCTGCGCGAGATAACGCCGAAGGGGCACGCCGCCACGCAGTAGCCGCACCCGTTGCAGATGTCGTTCTGGATGTAAACGTCGTCGAACTCGTTGTGGATGATGGCGCCCGTCGGACACGCCATCTGGCATGGCGCCGCGCTGCAATGCTTGCAGACGTCGCTCATCATCAGCCAGCGGCCGTTTTGCGCTTCCATCAGGAGCGACCTGAGATCGAGGTTCATGTCGGGTGGCGATGGCGGCGCGGAGTCGCTTGGCGGGAATTGCTCGAGGAACTTGACGTGGCGCCAGGTCGTCGCCGATAGCTGCGCGGTGTTATCGTAGCTGTTGGCGGTGAAGTTGAACCCGTCCGACGGAAGTTGGTTCCACTGCTTGCAGGCAACCTCGCACGCCTTGCATCCGATGCAGAGCGTGGTGTCGGTGAAGAATCCGGTAGCACGGCGCGAGGCGGGCGGCGTCGGACGCGTGAACGGGTAGAGCAGGTCGCGGAGCAGGTTCGCCATGTCGATTCGAATACTAGCCTCGCTTTAGCCCCCACCGCTGTTGACGGCCCTCTGGTTGCGCGAACTCGGGAGTATCACGGATCGGATTATCGGTGCCCGCGGGTCGTATCGCCGCCTCGATCGCTTTGGGGACCCTGGCGGCGCCGAGGCGGCCCGCGCGGATATCAACGCTGAAGGCCTTGGACTCGTGCATGCTCACGTTGAGATCCGCAACGAGCGACGTCAAATCGTTCGCCATCGCGCCGACGGTCTCTCCCGCATATCCCCAATGGATTGGCAGCCCGACCTGGTGAATCGTCTTGCCATCGACGAGGAGCGGCTTGATTCGCGGCGTGACCATCGCGCGCGCCTCGATCGCGCCGCGCCGCGACCGCACCACGGCCCAGGCGCCATTTTCAATTCCGCGTTCCAGTGCGAGCTCGGGATCGATCTCGACGAACATCTCAGGCTGCAATTCATTTAGCCAACTGTTGAAACGGCTCATCGGGCCGGAGAGATAGTGCTCGGTGAGGCGATAGGTCGTTGCCACGCAGGGAAACTCGGGATCGACGTCCTTCGCCAATAGATTCAGGTCGGCGCGGAACTCGCGTACCGTCGGACTGTTCTGTGTCGCGTAGAGCTGATTCTTGACCACTGACTCGAGCGGCTCGTAGTGCGTCGGCAATGGCCCATCACGAACGCCGAATGGCGCGAACAACCATCCGCGGCCGTCGGGATGCATGATGAACGGCGCATCTCCCGCGATCGCGTCCATGCCGAGCGCGCCCATCGCGGGCCGATACGAAGGATGCTTGTCCGCCTCGAAGTCGGGAACGTCGAAGCCGGTCCACTTCGATTGCTGTTCGTCCCACCAGATGAGTTTCTTGCGCTCGGACCAAGGCTTACCTGCGGGATCGGCGGACGCGCGGTTGTATAGCGTGCGGCGATTCGCCGGCCAGGCAAATCCCCATCCGGGATAGGTCGCGCCGTTCAGCGCAGGATTGCGCGAATGCGCACGATTGTCACCTTCGGCGGGAAAGACTCCCGTGTAAATCCACACGCCGCAAGCGGTCGAGCCGTCGGCCTTCAGCTCGCCGAAACCCGTCAGCAGCTCGCCGCCGACGCGCCGCCCATTCATCTCCTGCAGCACCTTTTCGACTTCCGGTTCGTCCGCAATCCTGCTCTGCGAGCCGTCGGGAAGAGTGGCCGGCGAAGTGCGCGAGTAATTCCAAGTGAGATTTTTGATTGGCGCGTCGCGCTCGAGTGTCGAGTGCGCGTAGAGTTTCTTCAGACGTTGTCCGAGATGGTAGATGAACCAGGTGTCCGAACGGCAATCGCCGGGAGGATCGAGCGCTTTTTCGTGCCACTGGAGCAAGCGTTCGGTGTTGGTGAAGGAGCCGTCCTTTTCGATGTTGGTGGCAGCGGGCAGAAAGAAGACCTCGGTCTTGATCGTCTTCGGATCGCCGGCCGTCGGGTCCGCATACCAGAAATTAGCGCTCTCGTGCTCGAACCAGTCCCGCACCACGATCCAATCCAGGTTTCTCAGCGCGGCGCGATTCAGGCTGGCATTGGGCGCACCGGCGGCGGGATTTTGTCCGATGAGGAAGAGGCCCTTCACGCCGCCGCGATGCATCTGAAAAAACATCGGCAGCTCGGAATAGTCGCCATCCAGCTTCGGCAGCCATTGGAATCCAAATTCGTTGTCGGGCGTCGCCGCATCGCCATACCAGGCCTTGAGCAGGCTCACGATGAAGCTCCCGATGTGGGACCAATATCCGAGCACGGCTTCTTCCTGCCAGAACCCGGACGCTGAGCAATTGCGCGCGTTGGCGAAGCCCCTGCCGTGCCTGATGTATTCGTCGAGGGTAGCGTTCTGAGGAACGGCGTCGGGATGTGACAAGTAACCCGGCAACAGGTTGTACATCGTGGGAACGTCGGTCGAACCCTGGATGCTGCAATGACCGCGCATCGCCATGATCCCGCCGCCCGGCCGTCCTATGTTGCCGAGCAATAGCTGGATGATCCCGGCGGCGCGGATCATCTGTACTCCCGTCGTGTGCTGCGTCCAGCCGAGCGCGTAGACGATTGCGCTCGTGCGCTCGCGTCCCGAATTGCGGCAGAGCAGCTCCGCCACGCGCACGACATCGCCGGCCTTGCATCCGCACACGCGCGAAACCATCTCGGGTGTGTAGCGTGCGAAATGACGGCGCAGCACCTGGAAAACGCATCGCGGATGCTGCAGCGACGGATCTCTCTCGACTGCGCCGATTCCATCCGGGAGGGTGCTGTAATTCCAGGATCCGGTTTCCTTCATGTAAGCGTGCCGCGCCGGATCCAAACCCGGAAAGATGCCGTTGTTTTGCTCCGCATCGACAAACGCCTCGTTCACGATTGCCGAGGCGTTGCTGTAGTGCAGGACGTATTCCTTGAACCAACGATCGTTGCTGACGATGTAGTTGATGATGCCGCCGAGGAAGGCGAGGTCCGAGCCCGCTCGAATCGGCACGAAAAGATTCGCCATGGCCGAGGTCCGCGTGAAGCGAGGGTCGACGTGAATCAGCGCGGCGCCCCGCTCGCGCGCTTCAACTACAAAACGAAATCCGACCGGATGTGCCTCCGCCATGTTCGAGCCCATGATGAGGATGCAGTCGCTCGCCGCCAGGTCAGCCTGGAACGTCGTCGCCGCACCGCGTCCAAAGGAGGCGCCCAGACCGGGCACCGATGAGCTGTGTCATATCCGCGCCTGGTTCTCGATCGAGAGAATTCCCAGGCCTCCGGCTAACAGTTTCTTGATGAGGTAGTTTTCCTCGTTGTCGAGCGTCGCGCCGCCGAGATGGGCGAGGGTCTTCAGATGATTGACCGTGAGTCCGGTCGCGTCGCGCTCTACGAAGTCGGCGTCGCGCGCAGCTTTCGTCAGCGCCGCGATCCGATCCATCGCCCAGTTAAGCGGCCGCGTCTCCCAATGATCGGAGTAGGGCGCGCGATACATCACGTTTTTTACGCGATGGCGGTTGCTGACGAGCTGGAACGTGTTGGCGCCCTTGGGGCAGAGCCGCCCGGCGTTGATCGGACTCTCGGGCGCGCCCTCGATATCGATCAGCTCGCCCGCCTTGGTGTAGACGTTCTGGCTGCATCCGACCGCACAGTAGGGACAGACGCTGTGACTCTTGACCGCGCCGCGAAGCCGCGAGTGTTTGGCTGCGCTGTCGGGACTGAAGTGATTGGCCATCAAACTCTCCGATCATCGGGGAAGAGCCCGCACTCAGCACTGCGCGCCGAGGCTCACCAATGATAGTGTAGAGATGTGCCAGTGCGGGTCAAAAAACAACTCCCAATCACGCCGCTCAGATGGTCAGCGGGTGAAACCCGCGCCGCTTCCGACGCGGTAGCGGTCGAAGAACCGCTCGAGATCCGGCTCGGCGGACGCCGATTCACGATCACGATGCGCACGCCGGGAGACGACGAAGAGCTCGCGGCCGGATTTCTACACGCCGAGGGATTCATCAACTCGCGCGCCGAGCTTGGCGAGATTCGCCGCGTGCGCGACGCGCGGGGTGGCCCGGAGCCCAACGCGCTCGATATCGTACTCAACGTTCCGGCTGAGGGGCTAAGGGAGCGGCTCAGCCGCAATTTCACCATCAACTCGAGCTGCGGAATCTGCGGCCGCACCAGTATCGAGTCGCTGACCAGGCGCATCGCGCCGCTCACCGATGCCATCCACCTCCCCGCCGAGACGATTCTCGCGATCGCGCCGAAACTCCGCGGCGCGCAGCAAGTGTTCGCTTCCACCGGTGGCCTTCATGCCGCGGCGCGATTCGATCGGACGGGCGAGCTGCTCGCGATTCGCGAGGACATCGGCCGTCATAACGCGGTCGACAAGATTGTGGGCCACGCGCTGATGAACGATCAGTTGCCGCTGGCGGACAGCGTCATGATGGTGAGCGGGCGCCTGTCATTCGAGATCGTGCAGAAGGCCGCCGCCGCCGGCGCGCCGATCCTCGCCGCGGTGTCCGCGCCCTCGTCGCTCGCGGTCCAACTCGGCGCAGAACTCGGCCTCACGCTGATCGGCTTTCTCCGCGAAGGTGGCTTCAATATCTATACGCATCCGTCGAGAGTCATCGCGTAACCGACTTTCAGCTGCCGATATTCACGCTGGCCGGCCCGCTTGGACGACGCTCGAGAGGGCGTTAACCTATCCTCGTATGACGGAGACGCCGGATGTTTATCCGTAAGCGCGCGCTGGAGCGAATCGCGCGCGAGAAGCTGCTCTACGAGCGGAGCCCCGGCGGCGACATCTCGGTCTGCGTCGTTTACCCAAACATCTATCGGCTCGGAATGGCGAATCTCGGCTACCAGGCCGTGTTCCACATCTTCGAGTCAGATTCTCGCGTCGCTGCCGAGCGCGCATTCCTGCCCGACGCCGATGAGCGCGCGCAGATGCGCAAGACGGGCGAGCGCTTGGTCTCGTTCGAGCGCGCGCGCCCGCTGTCCGATTTCGACGTCATCGCGTTTTCGATTTCGTTCGAGACCGACTATCTGAATCTCCTGCAGGTGCTCGAGCTGGCCGGAATTCCCGCGCGCAGCGCCGCACGCAAGGGCCGCGGATATCCGCTGATTGTGGCGGGCGGCTCGGCGGTGTTCCTCAATCCCGAACCGATCGCGGATCTTATCGACCTCTTCCTGATTGGCGAGGGCGAGGAAATGGCACCCGAGTTCCTCGCGCGCTTTTCGGAGCATCGGGGCGACACCGATTTGCTCGACCGGCTCGCCCAGGTCGAAGGCGCGTATGTACCCGAGCATTACACACCTGCATACGATGAACGCGGACGGCTCCGTTCATTCGCCTATCGCGGTCCTGCCAAGCCGCGCGTCAATCGCCGGCTGATCGACGACCTCAATCAATTCAAGACCGCGTCGCTGATTCTCACCGAGGAATCGGTCTTCGGCGACATGTACCTGGTCGAGGCGAGCCGCGGATGCCAATGGGGATGCCGCTTTTGCGCGGCCGGCTTCATGTACCGGCCGATTCGCCATCGCTCACCCGAAAATCTGATCGCCGAGGCGCGCCACGGCCTAGCCGAGCGCAAAGTCATTGGGCTCGTCGGCGCCGAGATGGCGAGTGTGCCTGGAGTCGCCGAAATCGCGACCGACGTGGCGGAGCGCGGCGGCCGGCTCTCGCCCTCTTCCCTCAAAGCCGATTGTATCTCGCCCAAACTCGCGGCCGCGCTGGCCGAAACCGGCGCGCATAGCGTGACGATCGCTCCCGAAGCGGGCAGCGAGCGGATGCGCAAGGTCATCAACAAGAATCTCACCGAAGCACAAATCCTCGAAGCGGCGGCCATGATGCTCGGCGAGGGCGTTGCAAATCTAAAGCTTTACTTTATGGTTGGACTGCCGGAGGAGCGCGATCACGACGTGCTCGCGATCGCCGACCTGACCGGCAAGATAATCGCGGGCGCGCGCGAGCGCCGACAACGCCTTGCCAGCGTTACCGTCTCGCTTAATCCCTTCGTTCCCAAGCCGTGGACGCCGTTTCAGTGGGATCGGATGGAAGACGCGCGAAACTTGAAGCGAAAGATCGCAATGCTGCGCTCGGCTCTCAACAAACTGGGGCCGGTCGAGCTGGATGCGGAATCTCCGCGCGAAGCGTACTTCCAAACCATGGTCTCGCGAGGCGACCGCCGAGTATCCCGAATTCTCGAGCGGTTGCAGGCAGCTGGCGCCGACGAGCCTGGGAAAATTTGGCACGAGTTGCAGGCGATCCGCCGCGAAACCGCTTCGGGTGTGGCGAACGAGTTGCCTGATCCCACGTTCTTCGTGACGCGCGAGTATGCGCGCGACGAGCTTTTACCTTGGGACTTTATCGACCATCATGTCGAGAAGTGGTTCCTCGAGTCCGAGCGGAAGAAGGCGCACTTCGAGCATCAGAGCCCGCCTTGCGACGTAACTCGATGCACCGTGTGCGGCGCTTGCTGACATAGAGGTACCGAGGGGAGGGGGAGGCCGATGATGAACGATCGAAATTCTGCATGGGTGCGGATCGCAGCTTGCGCAAGCGTGCTGGGCGCGGCGCTATATGCGTGGACGCCCGCGGCAAGTGCCGCCGGACCGTCGGCGGCGCCGTCGGACGAAGGCGTTCCTGAAACGTCGATCGTGCCGGCCGACGGCGGCGGCCCGGCTGCGACGCAGGCCTCTCCTGGAGCCGCCGCGCCTTCTCCCGCCGAAGCGGGCATGGCGCCCGCTCCGGCAGGAACGGCAAGTGCCGGGGCGCATCGTATGGCGTCTGCCCATCGTGCACCTGAGGTGCCTAAGCACTTCGACGTCGAATCTGCGGACGCAGTGGTCAAGGTGGTCAAGGTGGACTGGGTTTACAGCGAGCCCGTCAAGACGAGCAAGCATCTCGAGCAACTTCAGCCGGACAAGTTCGTCCGCGTGACAGGTTCAACGCATTACTTTCTGCGTGTTCATCTGAGGAACGGTGAGACCGGTTATATCGATCCGGCATCGGTCGACATCCTCAAGCCGATCGACAAGATCTTCCAGCTTTCGCACAACGCCGCTGTGCTCGAGAAGCCGAACAAATGGAGCAAGAAGCTCTCCGAGGTTCACCAGGGTCACAACGTTCACGTGATCGCGATCTCCCTCAACTACGCGCAGATCAGGATGAGGAGCGGTCTCGAGGGCTTTATCCCGCTGTCTTCGATGGAGTAGCCGAGCGCGTCCCGATTTCCGCTCGACCTCGTCGGGCGCGCTGGCTATAAGTCCAGACACCAACGCTCCGCTGGAGAAACTTATGACGCCGCGCGAACGCCAGGGATGGTTGATCGTTGCAAGCCTGTGGGTGGTTCTCTTTCTTATCTTCGGCGGCGGCTACAATGTCGCCGGCGTTTTCGTTACCCCACTGATCAAACAATTCGGATGGAGTCGCGCGCAGGTCTCTGGCCTCCAAAGCATCCTCGCGGTCTCGGCCGGCATCTCGGCGCCGCTCATCGGATGGCTGCTGGATAGAATCGAAGCTCGTGCGGTGATGGTAGTTGGCGCGCTGTTCGCGGGCGCCGCATATTTCGGCGCGAGCCAGGTTCATTCGTACGGCCCGATGCTCGGCGCTTACCTGCTACTAGGATTTGGGATTGGCGGCGCGACGCTGTTGCCCGCTGCGCTGGTCGTATCGAACTGGTTCAGCGGCAACCGCGGAATCGCGCTCGGCCTTACGCTCTCGGGCACGGCGCTCGGCGGCGCAGGCATGACAATAGTCGCCAATCTCGCGATCACCCATTTCGGATGGCGCGGCGGTTACATCACGCTCGCGATTCCGATGGTCGTGGTCGCGATTCCGATCATGATCCTGATGGTCCGCAGCCGCCCGCCCGAGGTGCGCGCCACGATCGCTCCGGCCGATCTGCCGACGCAGCCCGCTATCGACCTCCCGGGCTTCGAGCTCGGCGAGGCGTCGCACACGCGTTCGTTCTGGCTGATCTGCGGGGCGAACTTCCTTTACGCGTTCATCGCGGCGAGCGCCGGCCTGCACCTGATTCCCTACCTCATCGGCCTCCACTACAGCGCCGCGTTTGCCGCCAGGACGATGAGCCTGGTGCTGGTGCTGGCAGGACTCGGCAAGCTGATGATGGGCGCGTTCGCCGATCGCGTCAGCGCAAGGCGCGCGCTGGCATGGAATTTCGTCGCGCAGGGCGTCGGCATTCTCCTGATATTCGGTGACGCCCACATGGGAGTGCTGGTCCCGTTCGTGCTCATCTTCGGTCTTTCGCTCGGCGCGCCGCTGGTGCTGCTGCCGATGATCACCGTGGAGTCGCTGGGGCTGAAGCGTTTCGGCTCGATCGCCGGCACCAGCGGCGTTTTCCAGACGGTAGGCGCCGCGATCGGCCCGGTCGCCGCAGGGCGAATCTTCGATGTGATGGGCTCGTACTCGTTTGCCTTCGATGCGTTTATTGTCGCCGCCGCGCTAGGCGTAGTCGTGACGCTCGGATGCTTGTCACTCGAATCTGAACAGGCGCGGCTGATTCCGGCGAAGGCTGTCGCCGCGTAAGTCAGCCCGCCGCTCTAGCTCGCAGCTCGCGGACTCGCCGCTCGCGCATCGCGCTCATATAGCGCCGGGTCCAGATGATGAGCAGGATCATCACGCCAAAGGCCATCAGCGGCGAAATTGCGACCACCTCGGCGGGCGACCGCGTGAGTGCCAGTCCGACCCGAACTAGCGCCTCGACGATGTAGGAGACGCCCCATACCGTCGTCACGATTCGCTGCGAAGCGCGAAAGTTCTCGAACTGCCAGAGGCCATTCCACCATTCGAGCCGCAGCGGATCATCGCCCGCGACGAATTGACGGTTGATGTAGAACATCAGCGGGCGCTCGGCGAGGAGAGAGAAGAGGCAGATCAGGCCGAAAGTCGCGGTCAGGAAAGATTCCTTGATCAGTGCAAAGAATACGCTGCCGGAAATCAGCGAGGCCGCGGTGCCCAGCGCGAGGAAGATCATCACGATGATGCCGAGCGGCTCCAGGCGCCGCGATTTGACGAATGTGACGATGTTGTTGGCGGCGGGAAAGATTCCGCCCGCGACCAGCGCGAGCAGCGTCGAGACACCGTACTTGGTGAGCAGATTGAACGCGATGATCGGCAGCGCAACGTCGTAGATGAGCGTCGGCAGCATCCGCCGGAAACTGAAATTGCCCGGCGGCTCGGGATTCATTGTTTGCGCATCAGGCATCGAAGATCTCCTTATAGCTAGGTGAATCGCGCGTCCAGCTGGCGACTAGCTGGAGCGGACACTTGCGATCGAGAGTAGGCAGCGCTGGGCTTGCGGCTTTGCGTGGCGAGGCCGTCGCATGTAGCGTGCCTATAGACCATCGCCCAACCGAGGTGCGCCGATGTCGCAGTTCCACGACAGCATCACGCCCGAGTTGAAGGAGTTCATCGCGGAGCAGAAGATGTTCTTCGTCGCGACTGCGCCGCGCGTCGGACGAATCAACCTCTCGCCCAAGGGAATGGACACCTTTCGCGTGCTCAGCGAGAGGCGCGCGATCTATCTCGACCTTACCGGCAGCGGCAACGAAACGGCGGCTCATCTGCTCGACGATGGGCGCATCACAATCATGTTCTGCTCGTTCGACAAGAGCGCGCGTATCGCGCGCATCTACGGCCGTGGCCGCACGATTCATCCTGACGATGAGAAGTGGGAGGCCTACCTCGCGATGTTTCCGCCCGAGCCGGGCGTGCGTCAGATCATGGAAATCGATGTCGAATCCGCCATGACCTCATGCGGCTACGCGGTGCCGTTCGACGGCACGAGGGAGCGCGACACGCTGCGCAAGTACTGGCAGAACAAGGGCGACGGCGCGCTAACGCCGTATCAACAGCAGCACAACGTCACGAGCATCGACGGCCTGCCAACGGGAATCGGGAGCGGCGCGGACTCGCAATCGTCAAAGTAGCAGGTTTACGCGAGCAGGCCTTTGCCCGGCACGTGATTGATTTCGACTCGGATACCATCGGGATCCTCGAACAGCACTGAGTAGTAGCCGCGCGCCCATGAACCATCCTCGGGTGTATGAACGATCTTCGCGTCAATCGATTGCAGGAAGCGATGCGCTTCGTCCACATCCGCGCGTTCGCGCGCGCGAAGACAGAGATGATGCAGGCCGATGCGGCGCTGCACGAAGCGCTCGCTGCGATACTGCTCGTCACTGCGCATGATTCCGACCGCGGTGCGGCCGCCGACGCAATAGTACATCTCGTCGCTGTTGATCACGGGACGCAGCCCGAGGAACGGCAGCAGTTTTTCGTAGAAGGCTCGGCACTTCTCGAAGTTGCTGACGGTGAGCATCACGTGCGCCATGCCGTTGACTTCCATCCGACCAATCCTCCCAGTCGGCGGGCGGTCGCGTGCCGCCTCGCCGCTTAAAGTAACGCTTTAACTTGCGCGCGCGCTAACTCTAGTGGCCGGCGTGAGCCATCCGCCGTGGCTCTGGCTGCGTGTGGCCGAGAATCGGATGCGGCCGGTACGGCTTCTCGAGCGCCTCGATCTCTGGCGGCGTCAGCTTGATATCGACCGCCGCGATCGATTCCTTAAGATGGTTCAGCTTGGTCGCGCCGATAATCGGTGCGGTGACTCCCGGCGCTTGCAGGATCCAGGCGCAGGCGATCTGCGACGGCGTCACTGCGCGCTCTTTCGCGATGCGCTCAACCTCGGTCAGCACCTCGAAATCGTATTCGCGGAAATACATGTTGCGCGCGAAGTCGTCGGTCTTGGCGCGCGCCGTCGTGCCCGAGCCGCCCTTCTCGCGATTGCCCGCGAGGAAGCCGCGCGCCAGCGGACTCCACGGGATGAGCCCGACGCCCTCATCGATGCAGAGTGGATTCATCTCGCGCTCCTCTTCGCGATAGACGAGGTTGTAGTGATTCTGCATCGAAATGAATCGGTGCCATCCGTTTTCCTTCTGCAGATGCAGCGCCTTGGCGAACTGCCACGCCGCCATCGAGCTCGCGCCCAGGTAGCGCACCTTGCCCGCGCGGACTAGCGAATCGAGCGCATCGAGCGTTTCCTCGAGCGGAGTCGTGAAGTCGAAACGATGAATCTGGTAGAGGTCGATGAAATCGGTCTTGAGCCGTTTGAGCGACGCGTCGCAGGCCTGCAGGATGTTCTTGCGCGAGAGTCCGGCGCGGTTGAGGCCCGAGCTCATCTGGCCGTGCACCTTGGTCGCGATCACGATCTCGTCGCGCTTGGCCATCTCGCCGAGCCATCGCCCGGTGATCTCTTCGCTCACGCCAACCGAATAAACATTGGCCGTATCGAAGAAGTTGATGCCGGCTTCGAGCGATTCGGCGAAGTGCTCGCGCGCTTCGTCCATCGTCAGCACCCAGTCGCGCCACTTCTTGTCGCCATAGCTCATGCATCCGAGGCAGATACGCGAGACGGTCACGCCTGTCCTGCCGAGTTTCGTGTAGTTCATGATTACTCCGATCGCGCGGCGATTCGGTCCGCGCCACAAGCATGTTCGTTATGTAAGGAACTTGGATCACAAACTCCGGCGGCTGCCGAAGCTTGTCAAGGGGACTGCTGAAATGTGGGGCCGACTCATGATGGCGGTGCGGGTTTCGCGACCGCGGGATGGCGCGGGCGGAGATCGTAGCCGTGATCGACGATGAAGCGCGCGTGCAGATGAGCGATCAGGATGGCATCGACCAGGGCGAAGACGAGGATCATCGCGAGCACGAGATTGCTCGGAAATTGGTGCTGGCCTTTGCTGACTGCCATGGTCATATCTTAGCAGCGCGGCAGATTTCGCAGGAAACGCGGGCATTTCATTTTGCACGCCGTCTTTTATTCGCGTTACGTGAGGGTTACGATAGTCATAGACTGGCCGATTGGTCAGGGTCGCCTGGTCGCGAAATTCTGGTTCGCGCCCGCGCGGCGCGACTTAGACGGGAGGGGTCATGCGCGTTCTCTTCGTCCATCCTAGCCCACTCATGTACAGCGAAATCTACCTGCGGCTGGAACCGCTCGGGATGGAGCGCGTCGCTGCGGCGGTGCGTGCCGCGGGTCACGATGTCCGCATGATCGATCTCCAGATTTTCAAGCATCCCGACCTCTTCGCGGAGCTCAAAGGCTTCAAGCCGCAGGCCGTCGGCTTCTCGCTCAACTATCTCGCCAACGCGCCCGAGGTGATTGACCTAGCCAAGGAGCTCAAGCGGCTTGATCCTCAATGTTTCGTCTTCAGCGGTGGACATAGCGGATCGTTCGTGGCGGACGAGTTGCTCGAGCACGCCGAGGGCGCCATCGACTGCGTGCTGCGCGGCGAGGGCGAGACGGCGGCGGTGATGCTGCTGCAAGCGGTCGGCACCGATTCGATCGCGAAGGTGCCGGGAGCGGTAACAACGCGTGGCGTCGGGCCCGCGCCAATAATGCTCGACGACCTCGACAAATTTTTCCCGGCGCGCGATCTGGGCCGCCGCCGCAACAAGTATTTCATCGGCGTCCTCGATCCCGCCGCGTCGATCGAATTCACCCGTGGATGCCCGTGGGACTGTTCGTTCTGCAGCGCGTGGACCTTCTACGGCCGCAGCTATCGCAAATCGACAGCCGAGGCTGCGGCAGAAGACATGGCGTCGATCAAGGAATCTGGAGTCTTCATTGTCGACGACGTTGCGTTCATCCATCCCGAGCACGGCTTCGCCATCGGCAAGGAGATCGAGAAGCGCCGCATCAAAAAGCGCTACTACCTCGAGACTCGCTCCGACGTGCTATGCCGCAACCCCGAGGTCTTCCGCTATTGGCGCAAGCTCGGGCTCGAGTACATGTTCCTCGGCCTCGAAGCGATCGACGAGGAAGGGCTCAAGCTGCATCGCAAGCGTTCGTCGATGGGCGTGAATAACAAGGCGCTCGAAGTCGCGCGCGATATCGGCCTGACCGTCGCAATCAACCTGATCGCCGACCCGTCGTGGGACGCGCGCCGCTTCGAGATTATCCGCGAATGGGCCATGAGCATCCCGGAGATTGTGCATCTCACGGTCGCAACGCCGTATCCGGGAACCGAGCTCTGGTTTACCGAATCGCGCAAGCTGACGACGCTCGATTACCGGCTTTTCGATATCCAGCACGCCGTACTGCCGACGACGCTGCCGCTCGACGAGTTTTACCGGCAGCTCGTGAAGACGCAGGACGTGCTCAACAAGAAGCATCTCGGGTTTGCGGCACTGAAGGAAGTCGCGACGATCGCGGGCAAGCTCGCGCTCAAGGGGCAGACCAACTTCCTCAAGATGCTCTGGAAATTCAACCGCGTGTACAACCCCGAGCGCCAGTACAACGAGCACTTCAAGGAAGTGAAGTACGCGATGCGACCGCCGAAGATGCATACCGACAAGCGTCCCGCGGCGGAGGATTTGTACATCCACATGCCGAAGCCCGCAAAACATGGCGCGGTGTCTGCAGATCCGCTCGCCCCAGGCGGCGGTGGCCGCTGAATCACCCGTCGCCAGAATTACCGAACTAGTGCAGTATCTTCGCTGATCGCGGCAGCGTCGTAGCCGCGCTGGGGGAGGAAAGCATGGGCGCCGCACCGTTATCTGACGTGACGGTTATCGATCTGACTCACGTCCTGTCGGGTCCTTTCTGCACGATGCTCCTGGCTGAGCTCGGCGCGCGCGTGATCAAGGTCGAGCACGCGGGTCACGGCGACGATACGCGGCGCTTCGGACCGGATCGCGACGGCATGTCGATCTACTTCGCATCGATCAATCGCGGCAAGGAATCGATCGTGATCGACTGTGAGCTGCCCGACGATCATGCGCTGCTCTGCGAGATGATTCGGCGCGCCGACGTCGTGGTCGAGAATCTACGTTACGTGACGTTGCAGCATCTCGGCCTCGATTATCCGGCGCTGCGCGCGATCAACCCGCGCATCATCTATGCGGCGATCTCCGGCTTCGGCCAGGACGGCACGCTTCGCAACCAGCCCGCCTACGATCCAATTATCCAGGCGATGGGCGGCATGATGAGCATCAACGGCCAGCCCGACGATCCGCCCACCAAGGTCGGCACCTCGATGATGGATTACATGAGCGGGCTCTTCTGCCTCGCCGGTATTGAGGCTGCGCTGTATGAGCGCGAGCGGACGGGTGAGGGCTCGCGGATCGATATCGCGATGCTCGATGCGCAGGTTGCAGTGCTCGAAGCGGCTCTCATGCGCGCGCTCAACGGCGAGCCGCCGGTTTCGCGAATCGGCAGCCGCCATCCGGTGATTACGCCGTCCGACGCGTTCCTGGCCGCCGATCGTCTCATTTACATCATTGCGGCGACCGACGAGATGTTCGCCCGCCTCTGCGAGTTGGTTGAGCGGCCGGATCTCGTGCATGATGCGCGGTTCGCGGAACTCGCCAACCGCGTGGCAAATCACTCGCGCCTCAAAGTCGAGCTCGATCGCGCGCTGCGCACGCGACCCGCCGCCGAGTGGATTGAGATTCTGAGCGAGGCCAACGTTCCCTGCAGCCTCGTCAACACGGTCGAGGAGATGACGAAGCTTCCGCAGCTGGCGGAGCGCAACATGTTCGTGAGCGCCGGCAACATCCGGATGGCAGGCAACCCAATCAAGATGAGCGGACTTACCGACGGCACGACGCGCCGCGCCGCGCCAGCGCTCGGCGCCCACACCGATCGTATCCGCGCGGAGTTCGCGCCGGTGCGAAATTAGTCTCGAGCCGCGCTCGAGTGGCGGCAGACGTCCCGCCCGCTCCGGTCTACACGCTCTGTTAACGCAGTCAGCACGCGTCGGTATCACTGCGGAAACTCGCCCTTATTATGCTTGCTGCCGCGAGGGCCTTAACCTAATGGCGATTGGTAGAGCTCTGCCCGAAGATCGCGCCGCCCAACCGGATTCACGATCTGTCCATCCGCGATCCGTTCAACAGTATATCGACGAGACTCCGGTGTGGTCCGACGGGGCGACACTCCGCTCGGCGCCGATGACCGCGATGCAGTGGCGAATCTGGACCCTCGCCGCCGCCGGCAAGTTTTTCGAAGGCTTCGTCGTGTTCATAACCGGTGTCGCCATGCCGCTGATGGCCGAGGAATTCAGGATGGATCCCTCACGCCACGGCATCGTCGGCGCGGCGAGCCTGTCCGGTATCCTGGTTGGAGCGGCCGGCCTCGGCAGTCTCTCGGATTACTTCGGCCGCAAGCGGATGTTCGTCATCGAGATGTTCATCTTCATGGTCTTCCTCACGCTGCTGGTCTTCAGTCCCAACTACACGCTGCTCGTCGTCTATCTGTTCGGCATTGGCATTGCGCTCGGATGCGATTATCCGACCGCGCATCTGATCATCTCGGAGAGCACGCCGAGCCGGCTCCGCGGCCGCCTGGTGCTGGCGGCCTTCGGATGCCAGGCGGTGGGCGCGCTGACCGGCACCGTGATCGGATACATCGTGCTGAGCAACAGGCCAGAGCCCGGCGCGTGGCGCTGGATGTTTGCGACCGCACTCGCGCCCGGTTTGATCGTGACGGTCGGTCGCTTCTCGGTGACCGAGAGTGCGCCGTGGCTTTTCGCCCGCGGGATGGTGAAGATGGCCGAGCAGCACACGCTGCGACTGCTGAGGCGCGACCCTCCGCACCCGCGATTCGTCACGCTCGGCAGCACTGAGACACGGGCGCGTTCGCGCGAGGGCAGTTTCTTCGCACTCTTCGATGCGTGGAACCTGCGCGCAACGATCCTGGCGTCGGTGCCGTGGTTCCTCCAGGACCTGAGCACCTACGGCATCGGTATCTTCACGCCGACGATTCTCGTGACGGCGTTTGGCCATCACACGGCCCACGCGCGCAACCTGGCCGACCTGATCAACAGCGATATTCTGGCCTCGCGGGGCGCCGCATTGATCGACATCCTGCTCATCGCGGGTATTGGGGGCGCGCTGCTAGTCTCCGATCGCGTCGGGCGAATTCGATTGCAGGTCGTCGGTTTCATCGGATGCGCCGGCGGGCTGACGCTTGCCGCGCTCTCGGGCGTCTATAGCGGCGAAACGCGGAGCGCGCTGATTTTCCTCGGCTTAATGTTGTTCAATCTGATGACCAACCTGGGGCCGAACGCGCAGACCTACCTGCTCGCGGGCGAGGTCTTTCCGACCCGCATTCGCGGCAAGGGCGCCGGCTTCGCCGCGTCGTTCGCAAAAATCGGCGCCGTCTCGACCGCTTACCTGTTTCCGCTCATGCTCGTCGATCTCGGAACTACAAGGTTGCTCTGCATCCTGATCGGAACGTCGCTGTTAGGCGCCGTCGTGACCTGGATATTCCGGATCGAGACCGCCGGCGTCGATCTCGAGGCGATGAACGAGCCCGCGGGGTGAGGCGCAGCTCGCGCTGCCGGCGAATCAGTCGGGCTTTGGCACCTGCGTGGTCCTCAGGCGAGGATCGTTTTCCTCGATACATTGCGCGTCTGCGCGGAGCCGCCTCTGCTCGTCTTCGTTGTAGCTATCGGAGTGGGCTATCTGTCCGTCCATCTGTCGCAGGAGTTCAAAGCTCCGCGCCCGGCATTCGGATGACGAGGAAAAAGTCGCAACCTGGTACCAGTCACGGATGGGCATGCTCGGATCGATCGCCTGCTTCTGCGTGTTCCACGGCGGGTACATGAGGTAGCAGACCGCGATTGCAATCGCGGCTCGATGATACGATCTCATGCTTTGATGCTTACTTGCTCGATGGCTCGAATGCCATGGGGCAATCATCGCGATCGAGTTGACGGACAGGTCAGTTCGCGGCTTAGGTTGCCAGTCCCGATGCGCGGAACACTCCGCAAAATCAAGAACACGGCGGTGGCAGACCAGGCCACCTATCGGCGCTTACCGGCACGAATCATCCGCGGATGCGATTATCCCATCAACTTCCGCCACGATACGCGCCCCTACCCTGGGGCTCGCCGAGCGAGAGATTCGACCGATCGTGCTATCGGCGGCGCGCAAGGGGGATCGTTGCCACGACATCGGCGCGAAGAACGGACACCATACGCTGGCGCTCGCGCGGATGCGCCGGGATGGGTCTGCGCGGTCGAGGCGGACCGCGAGTCGGCCGACCGGCTGACTCGGAGGCCCAGACACCATCCGTACATCAAATCGAGGATCGGGGTTTCAAAGCAACGATCGGCGACGTCGTCAGCGAGGAGACGCTCAATCACCTGGCGCTCACGCGCGGGTTCGAGCCCCTTGTCGCTGGCGCTGCGAGTGCCGCAAAGGCGCATCTGCCAGATAATCGGTGGCCGCCGCGCGATTACCGCCGACAGTGCGCTCCGCTTGGGCGTATTTCGGGAACGACGCGGAATTCTGGCTCCCTCTGCAGGTCTCCTACGAGATTCGTAGCGCGCGCCGTCAGCGTCAGGCGGCGATCGATCGCGACGTCCAACCACTCGAAACCTGACCGGCGAGAATCAAAGGGCCGCCCGATAGATTTCGCGTAGGATCCGCCCACGGCTACCGCGCGCGGAGGCTCCGCACCAACTGCTCGGTCACCTGGTCGATGATCCAGCGGGGTTTCCATTTGCCGCCTTCGCGGTACCAGTTCGACACCGTGAGTGCGGCGCGTAGAACTACGAACGTCACGAGCTTCGGATCGCCGTGGGCGAAAATGCCCTTGGCCATGCCATCGCCGATGACATTCGAGAACAGCTGCTCGTAACGGCGCCCGAGCCTGCGGATGCGCCGCCGATTCTCCGGGCTCAATGACACGGGGTCTGGCAGGACAGATTCGTAGCGCTCGCCCTCCTTGAAGGCGCGCGCGACCGCCGCCGCGATCGCTTGCCTGATGACCGCCTCCGGGTCGTCTCCTGTCTCGTCGATAATCGCCGTCAGGCGCTCTAGGAGCCGCGTCACGGCCTCGCAGCGGATTTCCGTGAAGATATCTTCCTTGCTCCGGAAGTAGTGGTAGATGTGGCCCTTGGCGAGGCCGCATTCGCGTGCGATCTGATCCATGTTGGTCGCGTCGTAGCCGCCCTTCGCGAACGCTCGCGCCGCGCCGAGCAGGATCGCGCGGCGGCGCTCCTCGGCCTTGGCAAGATCGCGGATGCGATAGCCGCGGACTCCAAGGATCGCATCACCGGCGGCCGCCGCCGCTAGGTCGCGCCTAGACGGCCGCGAGACCATCGGCTTCTTTTGAAACTTCTCTTCCAAGATTCTTCTTCGCCACGCTTGACTCGAACGGCTATTTTAGAATATCCGTTCTAACAAGCGCCGGCAAGAGCGCGGTAATCCTCAACGGGTTCGTTTCTCGCCGGCGGCGCCAATTATGCGCATCGGAGCGCGGAGAGCACAATGTCACATGAAGCGGAGAGCACAATGTCGCATGAAATCGTCATCAAGGGCGGCACTATCGTTGACGGCACGGGCGCCGAGCCTTTCGCCGCCGACCTCGCGATCGATGACGGCCGGATCACGGCGATCGGCCACGAGGTAGGCGGCGGAGGCGACGAAATCGACGCGCGCGGCCTGATCGTCACGCCAGGCTTCGTCGATGTCCATACCCATCTCGACGCGCAAATCGGGTGGGATCCCGACCTCACGCCCGTGAGCTGGCACGGCGTGACTACCGCGCTGCTCGGCAACTGCGGCGTCACCTTTGCGCCCTGCAGGCCCACCGATCGCGAGCTGCTCGCCGCGATGATGGAGACGGTCGAGGATATCCCGCGCAACGCAATCCTCACCGGGCTCCCGTGGAACTGGGAGGGTTACGGCGGCTACCTCGATGCGATCGAAAAGCTGAACCCCGGAATCAACGTCGCCGGAATGGTCGGGCACTGCGCCGTACGCTTCTACGTGATGGGCGAGCGCGCGGTCGAAGCGCAGGCGACCGCAGCCGAGAGGCGCCGGATGGCCGAGATAGTGGGCGAGTCGATCGATCGCGGCGCGGTCGGATTCTCGACCAATCGCTACGCGCCGCACCAGCTGCCGGACGGTCGTTCGATTCCCGGCACGTTTGCCGATCCGATCGAGCTTATCGAAATCGCGAAGCAGGTCGCGCCACGCGACGCGCTGATGCAGGCCGTCGGCGCCGACCTCGAAGTGATGAAGGCGATCGCGGACGAGGGCAAGAGCCGTATTCTGTTCAGCTTCGGCGCGGGCGAGGAAGACGACTCGGGCATCCAGCGCCGCCAGTTTCTCGACCGCTTCTGTAGCCATCGCGACGTCACCGCGATCACGCAGGTGCGCGGCTCGGGTTTCATCTTCGGGCTGCAGTCAAACTTGCCGGTCGCGGGCGAGACGTGGCATGAGCTGCGCGCGCGTAGTTTTCGCGAGCGCCTCGCCGCGATCAACGATTCCGATTTCAGCGCCAAACTGCTCGAGGAGGCGAAACGCGAGAATTCCACCTTCATAGATATGAGTCATGTCTTCTACCTCGGCGCGGGCGTCTCGCCCGACTACACGGCGGCGTCGGACAACAATCTGAAGGCAAAGGCGGCCAGGGCCGGCGAGCATTGGGCGGATACTTTCCTTCGCCTCACGCGCGAGACGGGCGGCAAGGCACTCTTCAACCTCAGGATGTTCAATCGCAACCTGAAGGCGCTCGGCGACCTGTTCAAGAGCGAGCACTGCTTCCCGAGCCTCGGCGACGCCGGCGCGCATGTCTCGCAAATCATGGACGCGGGATGGCCGAGCTTCGTCCTGTCGTACTGGGTGCGCGAGACCGGGCTCTACTCGATGGCCGAGGCGATCCGTCGCCTGACCTCTGGACCGGCGCGCGTCATCGGCCTCAAGGATCGCGGGACGCTTAAACCCGGGATGCGCGCCGATGTCAACGTGTTCGACGCGGACCAGGTCGCCGAGCGGCAGCCGGAGCTGGTCAATGATTTTCCGGGCGGCGCGCCGCGATTTATCCAGCGCTCGGTCGGCTACAAGGCGACCATCGTCAACGGCAAGGTCAACCTGCGCGACGGCCGCCATACCGGGGTCCACGCGGGCCAGGTGCTCCGCCACGGTCGATAAATAGCAATCGGAGAACGCCCAAATGCCCCAGGTTAAACCGTCCGATGGTCCCGTTGCTGTCACCGGAGCGTCAGGTCATATCGGCTCGCACGTCGTGCTGGCGCTGGTGAAGCGCGGGCACACGGTGCGCGCGTGCGTAACGGATCAGAGCAAGCCGGAGAAGACTGCGCATCTGCTCGCGATGAATAGCGGCGTGTATCCGGGCCGCGTCGAACTTCGAACCGGCAACCTGCTCGAGCCCGGGAGCTACGACGAGGTCTTCGCCGGATGCGCGGCCGTGCTGCACGTCGGCACTCCCATGGGCTATGCCAACGTGAACAAGCCGCGGCAGATTTACGATGGCGCGGTGAGCGGTACCATGAACGTGCTCGAGTCGGTGAAGAAGTCGGGCAGCGTGCGGCGCGTCGTATACACGAGTTCGTTCTCGGCGATCGCGCATCCGGCGGCGCCCGGATACATCTTCACTGAGAAGGACTGGGCGTCGGATAATCGCGGCAGGGATGCGAGTTGGACGCCGGAGAATATCGAGACCAACGGCGACGTCGCGTACGCGATGGGCAAGATCGCGACCGAGCAGCTGGCTTGGCGCGTCGCCGAGGAGCACGGCCGCTTCGACGTGATCACGGTGTGTCCGTGCGTCGGACTGGGGCCGCTGCTCTCTCGCGCGCATGAGCTGCCAGGCTCGTGGCAATACTTCCTCGGGCGGATGCTGATGGGAAAGCCGTGCGGGCGCGGATGGCAGCACCTATGGAATATCGTGGACGTGCGCGACGTCGGCGAGGCCCACGCGCTGATAATCGAAAGCGCCCACTGCGCCAACGGCGGGCGCTATCAATTGACGGCGGCCGATCGCTCGGGCGAGCTGAACGCCGCCGAGCTGCAGCAGCATCTCGCGCGCCTCTTCCCGCATGTCGCCGTCGGCGGCCCGCCGAAGGGATACGAGGAGATAGTCGCGAAGTATGGCCGCCCGTATGACGCGCCGCGCGCCTACTGCGATCATGCGCGCGAGGACTTGGGCCTTACGTCACGCCCGGTAGATGACACACTATTCGAAACCGGCCGCACGATGATCGAACTTGGAATCGTCACGCCGGCATTAAGATGATCGTCGAGATCGAGAACCTCTGCACGCGCGGCACTGCGCGCAGCGCCGTAACTGCGTTCGCGCGAATGGGAATTATTGCATTTAACTGACTTCATCGATGGCATCGCGGTTGCTCCTACCCGAATCGCCGATGCTGGGAGTATCAATGATGGATCGAACGTTCGTAGTCACGGGCGCTGCGTCCGGAATCGGCGCGGCAACCGCGCGATGGCTTCGGGAGCGGGGCGGGCGCGTTATCGGCACCGATCTCCGCGATGCTGAGGTGGTCGCCGACCTCACGACGAACGAAGGACGCAAAGCGCTCGTTGATGGCGTGACGCGACTCTCCGGTGGTCGAATTGATGCCATCGCGGCGGTCGCGGGTGGTGGCCCTCCGCAGACCAGTCTGCAACTGAACTTCTTCGGCGCGGTCGCGACGCTCGAAGGCTTGCGCCCGCTGCTCAAATCCAGTCCTGCGCCGCGGGCGATCGCGGTTTCATCGATAGCGTCGTTCAGTCCCGTCGACGAGAGCCTGGTCAGTGCCATGCTCAAGATGGACGAGGAGGCGGCGATCGACGGCGCGTGGAAATACGCCTCGAAGATTGCGCCGCTCGACAAGATGACGCCGGAGCAAGGCTTGCAGGTCGGATTGGCGCTCTACGCCAACGCCAAGTATTCGTTGAATTGCTGGTGCCGCCGCGCGGCGGGCTCAGGCGATTGGGCAGGCGCTGGCATCACGCTGAACGTGCTCGCGCCGGGATTTATCGATACGCCGGCGGCCGCCTATATCCTCTCGAATCCCGACACCAGGTCGGCCATGGGACAGATGGTTCCGCTGCGCGGGGAGTATCCGGCACGGCCGGATGAAATGGCCGCAATCATCGCCTGGTGCCTCAGCCCGGAGAACTCTTTGATGACAGGACAGGTCCTTTTTGTTGATGGCGGCGTCGAGTGCACGCGGCGTGAAGAGCGTTCCTGGTGAGCATTGAACAACCATCGTCAAAGCCTCGGCGGCTGACGTTTTCGACCAACGTCCTGTATGGCGTCGGCTCGGCTGCCTTCGGCGTTCATCAGGCGCTGTTAGCATCGGGCTTGCTGTTGTTCTTCAACCAGGTGGTTGGACTGCCGGCGGCGTGGGTCGGCGCGGTGATGATGGTGACGCTGATCTTCGATGCGATCTGCGATCCGCTAATCGGCGAATGGTCGGATCACACGCGCTCGGGGTGGGGCCGGCGGCATCCGTTCATGTACGCGTCGGCGCTTCCAGCCGCAATCGCGTTCTACTTTCTGCTCGCACCGCCGCTTGGATGGTCGAAGGATCACTTGCTCATCTATATGGGCGTGATGCTGGTGACGGTGCGGGTATTGCTTAGCCTCTACGAGATCCCGAGCTCTGCGCTGGGACCGGAGCTGACCTACGATTACGACGAGCGCACGAGCCTGATGAGCTCGCGCTTCTTCTTCGGCACTCTAGGCGGCGCGGGGATTTCGTTCCTCGCGCTGCAGGTGTTCCTGCGCAAGGACGCGGCGCATCCACTGGGTTTGTTGAATCCGGCGGGCTATCGCGCGATCGGGATCAGCGCGGGAATCGCAATTTTCTTTTCGATCATGATCTCGTGCATCGGCACGCACCGCTTTATCCGAACGGTCGCGCGCGAGCCGAGGGTCCGCACCACGTGGCACGACAAGTTTCGCGAGTTGAGCGTCACCGTGACGAACCGCTCGTTCCTGGCGCTTACGATTTCCGGAATTGTCGGCGCGATTTCGATGGGCCTCAGGCAGAGCCTCGACTTCTACATCTCGGCCTATTTCTTCGAGCTCACGCCGGCGCAGATGTCGTATCTTGCGGTGGCCACTCTGTTTGCAGCATTCGCGGGAGTTGGGCTGGCGCCCGCGATTTCGAAACGCTTCGGCAAGAAGCCCGCGATGATCGGAGTGTTCTTCGCATCGCTGTTTACCTCGATCGCGCCGATCGCGATGCGCCTCGTCGGAATGCTGCCGCCAAACGGCACGCCTGCAGTGTTCATCATCGTCCTCGCCTTCACCTTCCTCTCGGCGACGCTCGGTCTCACGGGATTCATCATTGCGAGCTCGATGATGGCGGACGTGGTTGAGGACGCGGCGATCGCGACGGGCCAGCGTTCGGAAGGATTGCTGTTCGCCGCCAATGGGCTTATCGCCAAGTGCGTGACGGGAGTAGGCACGTTCCTCTCCGGCCTCATCCTGGCCTGGGTCAGCTTCCCGCAGCATGCGCAGCAAGGTCACGTCGACCCGGCCGTTCTGTACCACCTTGGAATGGTATTCGTGCCGACGGTTACGACTTTCAGCGCGATTGCGATTGCCGTCCTGCTCGTCTACAACATCGACCGCTCCACCCATCTCGAAAACGTCGCACGGCTCGAAGGTGCGAACGCATCTGATTCACAAGGTGTCGCACAGCTGAGCGCGCTTGAAGCAGAGCAAACCGCGTCCGCTCGCGCGTTGTGAAAGCGCGGCGAGCGCCGGCTGAAAGGCGGGTGAAATGAACAGACGAACATTCCTGAAGGCGTCGGGTGCGGCCGCTCTCCTCTCGATGATGCCGTGCGGTTTGAGAGCCGCTCCGACATCGAGCAGGTGTCGTCCCGGCGCTGCGGCGTGGCCGTCGCAGACCGCATGGAAGCAGCTTAACGAAACAGTCGGCGGTAATCTTATTCCGGTCGATTTTCCACTTTCGATTTTGCACAAGGATCCAAACAGCGACGCGGCGAAGCAGCTTTGGAAGAATCTGAAGAACCCGTACTTTATCGGCGACACGCCGGGCCTCACGCAGACGCTCGGATGGGTCGACGCGTGGGACACTAAACCGAGTGTTTACGCGGTCGCGGCGCGGAACGCGCAGGATATTGCGGCTGCCGTCAAATTCGCACGCGACAACAATCTGCGCCTTGTGGTCAAGGGCGGAGGACATAGCTATCAGGGGACCTCCAACGCACCCGACTCGCTGCTGATCTGGACGCGGCACATGCACGATATCGAGATGCACGACGCATTCGTGCCGCAGGGATGCGAGCAGACCATGAAGCCGCAACCCGCGGTTACGCTGGGCGCTGGAACGATCTGGATGCAGGCGTATCAGGCGGTCACCACCAAGGGCGGGAAGTACGTGCAGGGCGGAGGATGCACCACGGTAGGAGTCGCAGGCCTGATCCAGAGCGGTGGCTTCGGAAGCTATTCAAAGCACTTTGGCACGGCGGCCGCGGGTTTGCTCGAGGCCGAGGTCGTCACCGCCGATGGCCAGGTTCGGATGGCGAACGCATGCAACAACTCGGATTTGTTCTGGGCGCTGAAGGGCGGTGGAGGCGGAACCTACGGCGTGATCAGCAAGGTGACGCTGCGCACGCATGATCTTCCGGAGTACTTCGGCGCCGCCAGCTTCAAGGTCAAGGCATCGTCGGACGATGCTTATCGGCGGCTCATCCGCCAGTTCGTGAGCTTCTACAGCGAGAATCTCTTCAACGATCATTGGGGCGAGCAGCCGCGGTTTCGGCCGGACAACATATTTGAAGTCAACATGGTTTCGCAGGGACTTGATCGCGATGAGGCGACTAAGATCTGGAAGCCATTTCTCGATTGGGTGAGGAACTCATCCAACGATTATTCAATCGAGGGGCGTGTGACGATCGGAAGCCTGCCTGCCCAGCGCTGGTGGGACGTTGAGTGGTGGAAGGAGCATTTCGTCGAAATCGCAATCCCCAACACTGGTGTGTTCAGCGGCCTTCTTGATCGCGTCCTGGTCGATATCATTCCGCAGCCGACCTTGAATTTTGATGAGCGCCCGGGTGCAAGTCCAAGTAACGCATGGTGGAAGGGCGATGCCTTTCAGTGCGGTTGGTATCTCTGGGCAATGGAATCGTTATGGCTTCCCGCGTCCCTGCTCGCGAGTGCTTCGCAGCAGAAACTCGCAGACGCGCTGTTCGCGGCATCACGCCATTCGGGGCTGGAGCTGCACTTGAACAAAGGACTTGCGGGAGCGCCACCTGACGTGATCGCAGCGGCGAAGGACACGGCGACGAATCCCGCGGTGCTGGACGCATTTGCGCTTGCAATCGTCGGTGACGCGCAGGACTCAGCCTATCCCGGAATTCCAGGTCATGAGCCCAACGTTGTGGAAGGGCGCGCCGCTCGAAAACGCGTCGACGATTGCGTCGATCAGCTACGCGCAGTGAGCGGCGACACCGGCGCGTATTGGAGCGAGAGCAACTACTTCGAGAAGAACTTCCAGCAAGCGTACTGGGGCAGCAATCATCCGCGCTTGGCCCAGATCAAAGCGAAGTACGATCCCGACGGGCTATTCTTCGTTCACAATGGAGTCGGCTCGGAGCAGTGGAGCCGCGACGGATTCACCAAGCAATAGAGATCCACCATCGGCGATGGAAACAAAGGTCGAGACCATGCCCCCGGCGATAGGAATGACGGCCAGCGAACCGTCGGCGCCAATGCTGGTCGTGCGAGGGCTCAGCAAGAGCTTCGGCGCGCGAGTCGCGGTTGAAGGCATCGGATTCAGCATCGCGGCCGGGGAGATTTACGGCTTGCTTGGACCCAACGGTGCAGGCAAGACCACCTCGATCTCGATGATTGCCGGAATCCTCGTACGCGACGGCGGCGAAATCACGATCGACGGCGTCGACATCGACGTTGGACCCGCGGCGCGCGCACTTATCGGAATCGTACCGCAGGCGATCACTCTCTATCTCGATCTCACCGCGCGCGAGAATCTCGACTTTTGGGGGCGCTTGTATGATCTCAGCGGCACCGCGCTACGGGCGGCGATCGACACCGCTCTCGAAGCTGTAGGTCTAACCAAGCGTGCCGACGACATTGTCGGGACCTACTCGGGCGGAATGCAACGGCGCTTGAATCTCGCGGCCGGCATTCTGCATCAGCCGAAGCTTCTCATTCTTGACGAGCCGACGGTTGGCGTGGATCCGCAGAGTCGCAGCGCCATTTTCGATTTGGTGGAGCGGCTCCGCGATGCTGGCACCGCCATCCTTTACACGACGCACTACATGGAAGAGGCGGAGCGCCTCTGCGCCCGCATCGGAATCATCGATTCAGGCCACCTGATCGCCGAAGGCACGCGTGCCGAGCTGATCGGGAACCTGGCACAGGATACGCGAATCGAGATTGGGGTGGGACGTGGCGACTCGCTCGTACGCGCGCAGCGAATCGTCAGCGCGCTCGAGGGCGTGCAGCTCGCAACCGTGGAGAACGATCATCTTCATGTAGTCGCCGATCATGGAGCCAATCGATTGCCCGCGATGCTGACGGCGCTTCTCAACGCCGGCACCGTGGCGGACAGTGTGCGTGTAGTGGAGCCAAATCTCGAAGACGTTTTTCTGCGCATGACGGGACGCGCCCTGCGCGACTAACTTCACATGCGATACGCGATCCTGGTTTGCCTCAAGGACCTTCTCCAAAGGATGCGCGATCGAACCGCGATTCTGACCGCGATCGTCGCGCCGCTCGCGCTGACTGCGCTGATGGGCTTTGCGCTCGGCGGTTCTCATGGAGGATCGGGGATGCGCCTTGGCATCGCGGATCTCGACCACTCAGAAGAGTCCGCCGCATTCGTCAGATTCGTCGAGCAGCAATCACCGCGAGGAACAGTCCTGATAGAGCCGGTCGATTCGCTTGCCGCGGCCGAGCGGATGATCAAGGAACACGCGGCAGAGTGCGCGGTGGTGATGAACACCGGCTTTGCAAAAGCGCTCATCAGCGGCGACAAACCGCCGGTTGAGATTCTCGCCGCGCGAGGCGAAGAGTTCGCCATGCTCGCGACGCGAGGGCTTCTCCGCGATTTCATGAATCGTGCAGCCATGCCTCGCGATCGCGTCACTCCCGAGGTGGCTCCGGTCACGGCCGGCGGGCAGATGCGGGTGGTCGATTTCTTCGCGATGTCGATGGCGGTCCTGTTTCTGAATTTTGGCGTGCTGTCTGGTGTCCGCGCGCTGCAAGCCGAGATTGACTTGCGCACCATCGTTCGGCTGGTTGCCTCTCCCGCCCGGCCGCATGCGATTGTCGCGGGCAAGTTCACTGCTCTGCTCATCATCGGCCTCGTGCAGATGGGCACCATGATCGCGGCAACCTCGTTGCTGTTCGGAACCCATTGGGGTAATCGGCTTGCGACCGCCGCGTTGGTTTTCACCAGCGTGCTGATGGCGATCGGACTGACAGCGTTCTTGATGAGCCTGGCAGGCAATGCGGACCAGGGAAACGCGCTGGCGACGCTCGTGATTGTCCTCCTCTCAATCGTCGGTGGACAGTTTCTGCCGCCGCAAGGCCTTCCGGACATCTTCGAGACCCTCAGTCGCCTAACTCCGAATGGACAGTCGTTCTTTGGATTCATGGATCTTTCGGCGGCAGGCGCGCATGGAAGTTTGCTCACGATAGCGGAGCCACTCGCGGTCACAGCGCTCGTCGGGTTCATCGGGATTGCGCTCGCTGGTCTCAGGGCGAACGCAACACTTCAAAGGATGACTTAAAGTGATGCGACGTAGCCTCAACGTCATTTTCGGCGCGGCCGCGGCCAGCGGCGCGGCCGCGGCGCGCGATCGCAGGCGGCTGGTGGCCTTGTTCCTCCTGCCCGGGGTCATTATGGCAGTAGTAGGATTTGCGATGGGCGGTTACGTGAGCTCGTCGTTCGTGGTAGGCATCCTCGACCGAGCGCACACCAGCGAGAGCCGTGCGCTCATCGCCCGCCTCGAAGCCAACGAGCAGTTTCGCGTCCGCGACTATACGAACGCGGAGCGCCTTCGGATCGCCGTTTTCAGGGGACGGATGAACGCCGGAATACTGATTCCGCCCGGATGGCACGGCGGCCGAAACGTTCCCGTGTACCTTTCGAGCGCGAGTTCCACCGCCGCCATCGTCCGAGCCGGCATCGACGCCGAGCTAAGCGGTTTGGCGCGCGGCGGCAAGTCGCTCGACACTCCGATCCGTTATCCCGCAGGAGGGCACGCTGGTTCGCCACGCGTGGGCTTCCCGTACACGGCGCCGGCGAACCTGGTCCTGTTCATGATGATTAATGGTTTCGTCCTGACCCTGCCGATCCTTCAACTCCGCGAAAGCGGGCTTTCGCGCCGCCTGCTGGCCGCACCGCGCCGCACCTGGGAACTGCTCGGGATGCTCGCGGTCGCGCCAGCGCAACAAATGGTTGCGGAGGCGGTATTCATGATCGTCGCCGCGTGGCTTTTCTTCGGCGTTCATTGGGGCGACCCGCTAGGCCTCCTGCTCATTACCGCCGCGGTCGTATGCCTCGGCGTCGCGATTGTCCTCTTGATGGGCACGGTATTCAAAACCCGCCAGCAGGCGGTTTCGCTCGGTCCATGGATCGGCGTTGCATTTGGAATGCTCGGTGGATGCATGTGGCCGCTCGAAGTAGTACCGCCATTCATGAAGATCCTGGCTCATCTATCCCCTGCCTCGTGGGCGATGGAAGCGTATTTGGGTTTGATCTTCGATCATGCGACGGCACTTGAAGTGGTTCCGGACGCAGCGATCGTTTTCGCGTTTGCCGTGATCATCGCGATATTCGGCATACTCCGTCTGCGTCCGCAATTGTCGCGATAAGACTGCGCCCAAGGGATTGTCGATGAATAGAAGAGAATTCCTCACAGCGTCTGGGGCAGCTGCCTTGCTTACGATGATGCCGCGCGGGGTGCGCGCGGCGCCGTCATCCAGTCGTTGCCGTCCCACCGATGCGGCGTGGCCATCGAAGACTGCGTGGAAGCAGCTCAACGAAACGGTTGGCGGCAATCTGATTGCGGTGGATTTTCCGATTTTGGTGCTTCACAAGGACCCGAATAGCGACGCGGCGAAACAACTCTGGAGGAATCTCAAGAACCCGTACTTCATCGGCGATAGTCCGGGGCTCACGGAGACGCTGGGCTGGGTCGATGGATGGGACACTAAACCAAGCGTTTACGCAGTTGCGGCGAGGAACGCGCAGGATATCGCCGCCGCTGTTAACTTCGCTCGCGAAAACAATTTGCGGCTCGCGGTCAAAGGAGGTGGCCACAGCTACCAGGGCACATCCAACGCGCCCGATTCGCTGCTCATCTGGACGCGGCAGATGCACGATATCCAGATGCACGATGCGTTCGTGCCGCGGGGATGCGAACAAACTTTGAAGCCTCAACCGGCGGTGACGCTCGGCGCGGGCACGATCGACCTTCAGGCATACGAGGCGGTTTGCACCGAGGCAGGCAAATACATTCAGGGGGGAGGATGCCTGACCGTCGGCCTCGCCGGTCTCATCCAGGGGGGCGGTTTCGGAAGTTTCTCGAAGCACTATGGCACCGCCGCAGCGAGCTTGCTCGAAGCAGAGGTTGTCACTGCTGACGGCCAGATTCGAATCGCGAATACCTGCACCAATCCCGATTTGTTCTGGGCGCTGAAGGGTGGCGGCGGCGGCACCTTCGGAGTCGTGAGCAAGTTGACGGTGAGAGCTCACGAACTTCCGGAGTACTTCGGCATTGTCAACTTCAAAGTCGTGGCGTCGTCAGATGAAGCGTATCGGCGGCTCATCCGCGAGTTCGTAAGTTTCTACAAGGAGAATCTGTTCAACGATCACTGGGGCGAGCAGGCGCGCGTGTATCCCGACAATACGTTCGAAATCTCGATGCTCTCTCACGGATTGGACGCCGATGAACCAAAGATGGTCTGGCAGCCGTTCCTCGACTGGGCCAGGCGCTCCACCGACTACTCAGTAAAATGGCCGGTAACCATCGGAAGCGTTCCGGCGCGGCATTTCTGGGACGTACAGTGGTGGATGGAGCACTGGCCGCAGGCAATTTTCCCTCCAAACGGCAGTCGTCTGCAGACGCTGATCGACGATGTCCTCGTCCACGTGATTCCTCAACCTCTTTTGGCGTATGACAATCGATCGGGTGCCGGATCCGACAACGCGTGGTGGAAGGGCAACACCGGAGAGTGCGGCTGGTACATCTGGAGTTATGAGTCGCTCTGGCTGCCCGAGTCGCTGCTCGAAAGCAACGCGCAGGAGCGCCTCGCCAACGCCTTATTCGCCGGTTCGCGGCATTCCGGCTTCGAATTGCATTTCAACAAGGGGCTGGCAGGAGGGCCGCCTGAGGCAATCGCGGCGACAAAGGACACGGCCACTAATCCAGCAGTTACGAGGGCCTTCGCCCTGTTGATCGCGGCCGATGCCCAAGGTCCCGCTTACCCTGGAATTCCGGGGCATGAGCCTTCAGTCGACCAAGGCCGACAGGCATCGCGGCGCATAGACCAATGCCTCAACGAACTCCGCGCCATCACTGCGGAAGATGGCGCATACGTGAGCGAGAGCAACTATTTTCAGAAGGGATTTCAGCAGGCCTACTGGGGGAACAACTATCCTCGCCTTGCACAGATCAAAGCGAACTACGATCCTGACGGACTATTCATCGTCCACAACGGAGTTGGCTCCGAGAATTGGAGCCGCGACGGATTCACCAAGCTATAGAATGAGATCGTCAATTCGATCGAAGGTAGCGTCACAGGACCAAGTGGTCAGGATAGCGATCATTCTAATCAGCTTGATGGCGGCGCTAGCGATGGGAGGTTGCAAGCGCGCAGAGGCGCCGGCGCTGCATGCTGACCCGAACGCATGCGGCGACCCCATCGGCGGTATCGATAGTTGGCAAATCGCGACGCCCGAGAGCGTCGGTCTCTCCCGGGCTGTTCTATGCCCGATGGTCAAGTGGCTCGCCGAATCGAAGCTCGACAACGTACATGCTGTCCTCGTGGTTCGCCACGGCAAGCTGGTGTTCGAGCAATACTTCACGGGCGCCGACGAGCATCTGGGGCGCGCGGTTGGAAATGTGACGTTTGGGCCAACGGTTCGGCATGACGAGCGGTCGGTGAGCAAGAGCGTCGTCGCGCTGGTGATGGGAATCGCCATCGATCGTGGATGGGTCAAAAGCATCGACGAACCGGTGTTGTCCTTTTTCCCCGAGTACGCGAACCTCGCCACGCCGCAGAAAAGCCGCATCACGATTCGCGATCTGCTGACCATGTCGTCGGGGATCGAGTGGCATGAGGAAGACGTTCCCTACACCAGCCCCGACAACAGCGAAATCATAATGGACACATCGTCAGATCCGTTGCGCGCTGCGTTGGCGCCGCCGATCGTCGCGGCTCCCGGTCAGATATGGAATTACAACTCAGGCTCGACCGAACTGCTGGGTGCGATATTGAAGAAGGCAACCGGGCAAGGCGTGGACGAGCTAGCAGGCACGCTGCTATTCGCGCCGCTCGGAATCACGGATTTCACCTGGTACAAGCATTCCAACCTTAGCCCGCACGCGGCCGGTGGGCTGAGATTGCGCCCTCGCGATCTCGCGAAGATTGGACAGCTCATTCTTCAGCACGGTTCATGGAACGGATCGCAGATCGTGCCCGCCGCATGGATCGCTGAGGCTACGGCGCCGCATCTGATGGGTGAGGCGCTCTTCTTCTACGGATACCAATTCTGGCTTGGCCGCTCGCTGGTCGATGGAAAGGAAATCCACTGGCCCGCCGCTGTCGGGCTCGGCGGACAGCGACTATTCGTAGTTCCCGCACTCGATTTAGTGGTCGTCGTCAACTCCGGGATGTACACGAGCCCGCTACAGGGACTGGTCCCGCTCGAGGTTCTCGATCGCTATGTGATGCGGTCGCTTGAGCCGTCCCCGCCGGCCACTGGTTAGCTCAAGCTGGCTTTCAAACCATGCCGACCTGCGGCGCCGCAAATCTCGAAGGCGGCGCGGCAAGGTCGGTCAGAAGCGTCAGCCCATGACCGAGACGATGCGCTAGTAGTTCGGCGACGTAGTAATCGTGGTTTCTTTGCGGATTGTGCCGTCGTTGTTGGTGGTGGTGGTGGTAGTCGTGCGCGTGGTAGTCATGGCGGGCGCCTCAATCGGAGGATTCTGAACTACAGTCGTAGTGTAGGACGGTTCGTTGGAGCTGTATGAGTAGCCAGAATCATACGAGGGCGTGTAGTCGGTCGTCGTCCGCTTGGTGACAGTGGTGGTTGACGGATAGGTGGTGCTGGAGGTCGTCGGATAAGTTGTCACCGTCGTACTCGGCGTAGTCGTCGTCGTCGTGTAGGTAGTGCTGTAAGGCGTGGTCGTCGAGTAGGTAGAGCTGGACGAATAGTCGTTTGCGGTGGTCGCCGGAGTTGCATAAGGCGCCGAATTATTCTCGGTATCGGCGCATCCCAGCAAACCAAGCGTCGCAATGCCGAAAAATGCACTTATCAACAATGTTTTGACATTTTTTTCCATAGCTCACACCTAATTGCCTACGATTGCCGACAAACGATGCCGGCAGGCATGTTTCTTCGCGTTCCAGCAGAATGACAAGGCAATTGGTGTGCCGACGGCGGAAAGTCTCGAAAAGGCGCGAGTTTTCAACGCAAATCGCGTCCGGTTAGACCGCAAAAAAAGTTTTACGCCTGCGCGCCTCCCGCGTTAGCGAGATCGTGAAGTGGTAAAGGATTTCAGAGCTGACCAGGCCCGATACGAGCCGAGGATGGAGTGATCAGCCGGAGAGCTTTTTGCGCAGCAAATCGTTAATCACTTTGGGATTCGCCTTCCCGCCCATTGCCTTCATGGCTTGACCGACGAAGAAACCGAACAGCTTGTCACGTCCTGCGCGGTACTCATTCACTTTCTCGGTCTCGGCGGCGAGGATCCTGTCTATCGCCTCCGCGATCGCGCCTTCGTCAGAGACCTGAGCGAGGCCGAGTTCGGCGACCGTGCCTTCCGCCGACTTTCCGCTCTTCACCATCGTGGCGAATGCGGTCTTCGCCGCGTTCAGACTGATCTTCAAATCTTCGATCATAATGAGGAGCGCGCCGACTTCGGTTGGCGCGGGAACTGCTTCGGCGAGCGACTTGCCGCTCTCGCGCACAATTCGCAAAACCTCGGTCATCACCCAGTTAGCCGCGGTCTTGCGATTTTTGAGTCCCGATAGCGTGGCCTCGAAGTAATCGGAGACTTCGCGCTCGGCGGTCAACACGTCGGCTTCATAAGGGGTAAGGCCGAACTCCCTTATATAGCGGGCGCGGCGATCCGCCGGCAGCTCGGGCATCTCACCTCGAATCGCTTCGACGAGATCCGGAGGCACGATTAGCGGCGGCAGGTCGGGCTCGGGGAAGTAGCGATAGTCATTGGCATATTCCTTCGAGCGCATCGCCCGCGTCACTTCGCGCACGGGATCCCACAAGTGGGTTTCCTGCGTGATTTTTCCGCCGGATTCGAGAATGTCTATTTGCCGATCGATCTCATACTCAATTGCCTTTTCGACGAAGCGAAATGAATTGAGATTCTTGATCTCGGTCTTGACGCCGAATTCCTTGTGCCCGCGCGGGCGGACCGACACGTTGCAATCGCATCGGAGGCTGCCCTCTTCCATGCGGCCGTCGGACGCGTCGATGTAACGAAGTATCGCGCGCATCTCCTGCACGTAGGCTGCAGCTTCGGCGCCCGAGCGGATATCGGGCTCGGAAACGATTTCGAGCAGCGGCACGCCCGAGCGGTTGAGATCGACCAGGCTATGGCCGCCCTCGTGGATATTCTTGCCGGCGTCTTCCTCGAGATGGATTCTCACCAGCCGCACGCGGTGCGGCGCACCGTTCTTATCCGGCGGCAAGTCGATATAGCCACCTTTGCAGACCGGAGTGCCGTACTGACTGATCTGATAGCCCTTCGGCAGGTCAGGGTAGAAATAACTCTTGCGGTCGAAGATGGAGTAGGGCGCGACTTCGCAGTGCGCGGCGAGCCCGGCGCGGACGGCGATTTCGATCACGTGCTGATTGAGGACGGGCAGTGCCCCTGGCATCGCGGTGCAAATCGGACAGGTGTGATCGTTGGGCACGCCGCCGAACTCAGTCGAGCATCCGCAGAACATCTTCGACTTGGTCAGCAGATGGGTGTGGATTTCGAGTCCGATGACGGCTTCATATTTTTCGCGATTAATCGTCGCCATAGCTCTCGCTCAACAATAGTTCAGCAACACAATTCAGATTGCCGGCTCACGCCGCGTGAATGCACCCGAACGCTCGTATGCGTCGCCGGCGCGCAAAATCATTTCCTCGCTGAACGGCGGCCCGATGAGTTGCATTCCGATCGGCAGGCCGTTGCTGTCATATCCGCACGGAATCGACATCCCGGGCAGGCCCGCGAGATTCACCGAAATCGTGAAGATGTCCGACAGGTACATCGTCAGCGGATCATCCATCTTTTCGCCAATCTTGAAAGCGGTGGTTGGCGCGACCGGCGTGGCGATGACGTCGCAAGTCTCGAAGGCGTTCTCGAAGTCGCGTCGGATGAGCGTGCGCACCTTCTGCGCCTTCAGGTAATAGGCGTCATAGTAGCCCGCCGACAACGCGAAGGTGCCGAGCATGATGCGCCGCTTCACCTCGGTGCCGAAGCCTAGCGCGCGCGTCAGGTCGTACAGCGAATTGTGATCCTCAGCGTCGACGCGGAGCCCGTAGCGGATACCGTCGTAGCGCGCCAGGTTCGCGCTCGCCTCGGCGGTCGCGATCAAGTAGTACGCGGCGATCGCGTAGCTCGCGTGCGGCAGCGAGATTTCGTGCACGCTCGCGCCGAGCGCTTGATACTGTTTCAACGCCGCGCGAACGGCGCTCTCGACCTCGGGGGCCATGCCGTCGATGAAATATTCCTTCGGGACCCCGACCCGGAGTCCTTTGACCTCACCTCTCAGCGCCTTTTCATAGTCCGGCACGGGACGGGCCGAGCAGGTGGAGTCGAGGCGATCGATGCCGGCCAATGTCCGCAGCATTATCGCCGCGTCGCGCACGCTTTTGGTGAATGGCCCAACCTGGTCGAGCGACGACGCGTACGCTATCACGCCGAAGCGGCTCACGCGGCTGTAGGTCGGCTTGATTCCGACCACGCCGCAGAACGACGCGGGCTCGCGGATCGATCCCCCGGTGTCGGTGCCGAGCGCGCCGAGGCATTGATGCGCCGCGACGGCGGCGGCGGAGCCGCCCGACGATCCGCCAGAGACCCGCTCGAGGTCGTACGGATTTTTGGTCGGGCCGAAGGCTGAGTTCTCCGTTGACGAGCCCATCGCGAATTCATCCATGTTCGCCTTGCCGACGAACACGGCGCCGTCCGCTCGAAGCTTGGCGATCGCGGTCGCATCGTACGGCGAGATGAAATTCTCGAGGATGCGCGAGGCGCAAGTCGTGCGCACGCCGCACGTGTTGTAGATATCCTTGATGCCGAGGGGGATACCGCAAAGGGCGGGGGCGTCGCCCGCGGCGATCCTGCGATCGGCCTCGACCGCCTGCTCATTCGCTTCTTTCTCGGATACGGTGATGAAGGCGTTGAGCTGTGGTTCGACGGCTTCGATCCGTGCGAGGCAGGCGCGTGTCAGCTCGAGTGCGGAGAATTCGCGCCGATGCAATCTCGCCGACGCTTCGGCGATAGTCAGTCGGTTCAGTCCGGATGACATCGTGGTCCTGCTTCAATACTCAATCGAATACTAAGCCAATAGTTACTTAGTACCTATTCGATGATTTTTGGCACCTTGAAGTAGCCGCGTTCAGCCGCGGGCGCATTCGCGAGCATCGCCTCTTGCGCCGACGGATTGCTGACCTCGTCGGGGCGCATGGGCGTGCCGGCCTCGCCGACTTGCGCGGTGGGCGGCACCTTCGAGGTGTCGAGCTCGTTGAGCTTGTCAACATAGCCGAGCATTTGGTCCATGTCTGCTCGCAGGCGCTCCTGTTCGACGTCGCTCAGTTGAAGGTGCGCGAGCCGGGCAACGTGTTTGACCATCTCGAGGGTAATCTTGTTCTCCGCCATGTTCTTAAGCCGCGCGTCCGTGCGAACTCGTGATGGTAACATCCCGCGCGCGGCGTGTCAGGGGAGCGACGCGCCACTGCCAAACCGCTCTTCTCTGATGCGCGGCGGCGATATTGAATACCTCTCGTGGCTCGACCTGGCCATCTCGCGAGCAGGGGGGCGTCTTGGCTAAGATAAAACCCCGCCGCGGACGGATGCGGGCGCTGCTTTAGGCATCGATCGCCCGATTTGTCGAGGCGGTTCCACTCGGGCGGCGCGGCGAGCGCGCCGTGGAACGCCATCCGAAGCGGCGGCGCCGATAACTTATTTTGGCCCGTAACATTCGCGCCGCGGGCGCCGAGATCGATTTTGTCGCGATCGACGGCGAGACAGTCGTGTTCATCGAGGTGAAGACGCGAAGCGGTGTCGGCGCGGGTGAGCCGGCCGACTCGGTGGACGGACGCAAAGAGGAGCGGATGCGGCGGGCGGGCGAGGCGTTTGCGGTGCGGCGACGCGTGTCCGATCGCGCGATGAGATTCGAGCTGGTCGCAATTACTCTCGATGACAGAAGATGAAGCTCGAACGGATTAAGGATGCTTTCTAGCCGATGCTCGATATCAAGTTGATTCGCGAACAGCCCGATTTCGTCAAAGCCGAACTGGCTAAAGCCGGCGTCGATCCCGCAGAAATCGGTCGCGTGCTCGAGACCGATTCGCGCCGCCGAAAGCTTCAGTTCGAGCTCGACGAGCTGCGCGCGCGGCGCACTCGTGAATCGAAGGAGCTTGGCAAGGCGAGCCCCGAGGAGCGAGATAAGAAGCGCGCCGAGATGCGCGCGCTCGGCGATCAGATCGGCGCTGGCGAGAAGGAATTCGCCGAGCTGGAGCGCACGCTGAGCGAGCTGATGCTCGGCATCCGCAACCTTCCGCGGCCCTACGTCGTCGTTGGTTCGAGCGAGGCCGACAACCGCGTGATTCGCACGATCGGCGAGCCGCTCCAGTTCACATCGTTCAAGCCGCTCGCGCACTGGGAGATTGGCGAGAAGCTCGGCATCATCGACTTCGATCGTGGCGTGAAGCTCTCGGGCACGCGCTTCTATGTGATGAGTGGGCTCGGCGCGCGGCTCGAGCGCGCGCTGATCAGCTGGATGCTCGATGTCAAAATCAAGGAGCAAGGCTATCGCGAGATTCTGCCGCCGCTGATGGTCAATACCGCGACCGTCACCAGCACCGGGCACTATCCGAAGAACGCCGACACGATGTATCGCGACATCGAGGAGGACTACTGGTTCATCCCGACCGCCGAGGTGCCGCTCACGAGTCTCTACCGCGAGGAGATTCTCGATGAGAGGCAGCTGCCGATCTATCTTACCGCGTACACTCCATGTTTTCGTCGCGAGAAGATGTCGGCCGGGCGCGACGTCCGCGGAATCAAGCGCGGGCATCAATTCGACAAGGTCGAGATGGTCAAGCTGGTGATGCCGGAGACCTCCGATAACGAGTTCCATAAGATGGTGGCCAATGCCGAGGAAATCTGCCAGCGCCTCGAGATCCCCTACCGCGTCGTCGAGCTGTGCACCTCGGACCTGAGCTTTAGCAGCGCTGTCACTTACGATCTCGAGATGTGGGCGCCAGGATGCGGCGAGTGGCTCGAGGTCAGCTCGGTATCCAATTGCACCGACTTCCAGGCGCGTCGCGCCCAGATTCGATATCGGCCGAAGAAGGGCGGCAGGCCCGAGCTGGTGCACACGTTGAACGGCTCCGGTCTTGCGCTGCCGCGCACTGTCATCTCGATCCTTGAGAATTACCAGAACGAGGATGGCAGCGTGACGATTCCCAAGGTGCTGCGGGCGTACATGGACAGCGCCGAGCGGATCGCAAGATCCTGATCGAAGTTGGACCGATTTTGGTGATTAAAGGCAATGAAATCCTGCAGAAATATCCTTGTTTCATACTTTAACACGGGGTTTCATTGCCAGTTTTATCGTTGGTAACATTATGGAAACATTCACCGACTAATATTTCTGACAGGCTCAAGTTCCTGCGACGCTTTAGTGTAAGTCGCGGGAGGAATGCCCTTGAGGGAAGCCCGCTTGGCAGATCTAGAGAGCTCGGTGGCGGAAAAGCTCGCGGTGGTGAAGCGTGAGAGAGCCACGCATGCCGGCGCGAGACTCTTCGGCGACCGCGTCTTCAACATCACTACCTTCCTGCTGGCGCTGTTGATTCTGGTCCTCCTGCTGGGCCTCGCGATCGCGCTTATCTACGACAGTCTCCCCGCCATCAAGCAGTTCGGCTTCTCGTTCGTCATCAGCCGCGAGTGGGATCCCGTCAGCGACGAGTACGGCGCGCTGCCTTTTATCTACGGTACGTTCGTGTCATCGATGCTCGCCTTGCTGATCGCCGTGCCGCTGAGCCTCGGCGTGGCGCTATGCCTCAGCGAAATGGCGCCCGACTGGCTGAGCATGCGCCTTGGCTTCCTGGTGGATTTGCTGGCCGCGATTCCGAGCGTGGTCTATGGCCTGTGGGCGATTTTCGTGATGGGCCCCTGGCTTCGCGATCACGTCGAACCGCTGCTGCAGTTCGGGCTCGGATGGACGCCCTTCTTCACTGGTCCGAAGATAGCGGTAGGTATGCTTTCCGCCGCCGTAATTCTCGCCATCATGATCATCCCGTACATCTCGTCGGTGTGTACCGATGTGTTCCGTGTCGTGCCACATTTTCAACGCGAAGCGGCGCTGGCGCTCGGCGCGACAAAGTGGGAGACGGTGAAGACCGCTGTAATTCCATACGGCTTCACCGGCGTGATTGGCGCCGTGATCCTGGGCCTCGGCCGGGCACTCGGCGAAACAATCGCGGTTGCGATGATAATCGGCAACTCATCGGAAATTTCGCTTTCGCTGTTCCACCCCAGCGCTACCCTCGCAAGCGTAATCGCCAACGAATTCGCCGAGGCGACGTCAGACTTGCATGTGGCCGCGTTGGTGGAGCTCGGATTCGTGCTCCTGGTTTTGGGAATCGTACTGAACGTGGTGGCGCGCGCTCTCGTGCTCGGTGTCTCGGCGCGGCGCTTCGAAGGGGGCGACTGAGTGGCTGCCGGAGTAATTGGTATCGGTCGCGAGACCAGCTATCGATATCGCAAATTCAAAAGCGACTTCATGATGACCGTGACCGTTGGCGCCACGATCCTCACCCTGATCCCGCTCTTCCTGGTGCTCGGTTATCTGCTCACCAAAGGCTTCTCGAGCGTCAACTGGGCGTTTTTCACGCATATGCCGGCGCCAGTCGGCGAGCCCGGCGGCGGCATGGCCAACGCGATCGTCGGCACGCTCGAGGTCGTTGGCATTGCGATTCTGATCGGCGTTCCGATCGGCGTGGGCGCGGGGCTTTATCTCGCGAGCCATCGCGCCGATACTTTCGCCAACACCGTGCGCTTTTGTGCTGACGTCATGATGGGCGTGCCCTCGATTGTTGTTGGTATCTTCGCCTACGCGGTCGTCGTCCGCCCGATGGGCGGGTTCTCTACGCTGGCAGGCTCAGTCGCGCTCGCTGCAATCATGATTCCGCTCGTGACACGCACAACCGAAGAGATGGTGGTGCTGGTGCCGCCTGAACTTCGCGAGGCTTCATTGGCGCTCGGTGTGCCGCAGTGGAAGACCACCCTCGCCATCGTTGCGCGTACCGCACTCGCCGGTATCGCCACCGGCGTGATCCTCGCCGTGGCTCGAGTCGCGGGTGAAACGGCGCCCTTGCTGTTCACCTCCTTCGGCAACCGCTTCTGGTCGACGTCGTTGTTTCATCCGATCAACACGCTCACGGTGCAGGTCTATACCTACGCAATTTCGCCGTTTGCTGACTGGCAGCGCCAAGCGTGGGCGGGAGCATTAGTTCTCACCGCTCTTGTCCTGGCCCTCGAGCTCGGTGTGCGATGGGTCACGGGAGGGTCCGCGAAGGCTGCTAAGTAACTATGGCTGATACGGCCGAAAAACTTATCGTCAAGAAGCTCAATGCCTACTTTAACAAGCATCATGCCCTGCACGATGTAACGCTATCGTTCGCCGATAAGCGTGTAGCGGCGATCATCGGGCCCTCGGGATGCGGCAAATCGACGCTGGTCCGCTGCCTGAACAGGATGCACGAAGTTGTACCCGGCGCCCGCGCCAATGGCGAGGTCCTCCTGGACGGTGAAAATATCTACGGCGACGACATCGACCCGGTGCAGGTGCGACGGCGAATCGGAATGGTCTTTCAGAAACCGACGCCCTTCCCGACGATGTCGATCGAGGACAATGTCGCAGCGGGACTAACGCTCAACGGAGCCAGCATTAGCCGCGCAGAACGCGACCAAATCGTCGAGCGAAGCCTTCGCCAGGCTGCTCTCTGGGAAGAAGTGAAGGATCGGTTGCGCCGTCCCGGAGCGAGCCTCTCGGGCGGCCAGCAGCAGCGCCTATGCGTCGCGCGCGCGCTCGCGGTCAAGCCGGAAGTGCTCCTGATGGACGAGCCGTGCTCCGCGCTCGATCCAATATCCACCGCGCGCATTGAAGAACTCTTGCTGGAACTCAAGGCAGAGTTCACTATCGTAATAGTGACGCACAATATGCAGCAGGCTGCGCGTTGCTCTGACATGACGGCTTTCATGTACACCGGCAACCTTATCGAATACGGCGAGACCAAGCAGATTTTCACCAACCCCACCCGCCGCGAGACCGAAGATTATATAACGGGGCGCTTCGGCTAAGCCCGTGGAGCACTAAATGGATCATACCCAGCAGCCGCAGCATACCAATCGGCAATATGAAGAAGATTTGCGCGGCCTGCGCGCAGGTCTGCTCAAGATGGGCGGCCTGGTCGAGCGCCAAATCGCCGAGGCGATCGAGGCATTGGTAAATCGTGACAGCGACCACGCCCGTGAAGTGATCGAGCGCGACCAGGAAGTGAATCGCCTCGATATCGAAAACGACGAACAATGCATCCGCCTGCTCGCGTTGCATCAACCGACCGCGAGCGACCTCCGCTTCATCACGACAGGACTCAAGATCACGACCGATCTCGAGCGCATCGGCGACAACGCCGTTAACATCTGCGAGCGCGCCCTGGAACTGAACGAAGTTCCGCAGCTGAAGCCCTACATCGATTTGCCCCGCATGGCTGAGATTGCACAGACGATGGTGAAGGACAGTATCGACGCCTTCATGCGCGACGATACCGACCTCGCCGACCAGGTGATCGACCGCGACGACGAAGTCGACATGCTCAATTACCAAGTCTATCGCGAGCTCTTGAGCTACATGGCGGAGGACCCGCACACGATTAGCTCCGCGACGCGGCTCCTTTTCGTGTCGAAGTACCTCGAACGTATCGCCGACCATGCAACGAACATCGCGGAGATGGTCGTGTACATGGTCAAGGGCAAGATGATCAAGCACGTCGAGACGAGGAAGAGGGAGGCGAGGGAGGCATCATGACGCAGGTATCGACGCAAGTTGTGCAGGAATCCCAACGCGGCATTCGTTATCGGATCCTGATTGTCGAGGACGACGCCGACATTCGCGAGCTTATCCGTTACAACCTGAGCCAGGAAGGTTTTATCGTCGAAGAGGCCGTCGATGGCGCGCAGGCGCTCGAGCGCGTGAAGCGCCGCGTCCCCGACCTGATGGTGCTCGACCTGATGCTGCCCGGGATGCCGGGGCTCGAGATCTGCCGCACGATGCGCAATTCGCACGACACAGCGCATCTGCCAATTCTGATCGTCACCGCCAAGGGTACTGAAGTGGACAAAGTCCTGGGCCTCGAAATGGGCGCCGACGATTACGTCGTGAAGCCCTTCAGCCCGCGCGAACTTATCGCGCGCGTCAAGGCTCTGCTGCGCCGCGCCAACGCGCTCACCGAGCCTGAGTCGGGTGGGGTGTTCGAGAAGGGGCGGCTCAAGATGGACTTCGGCACCTACCAGGTATTCGTCGAAGGCAAGCGCAAGGATCTCGCGCTGCGCGAGTTCGAGCTTCTCAAGTTCTTCGTCCAGCATCCGATGCGCGTGTATGCGCGCGAACAGTTGCTCGATATGGTCTGGGGCCGTGACACGTTCGTCGAACCGCGCACCGTCGACGTTCACGTGCGCCGCCTCCGCCAGCATATCGAGCGCGACGACTCCAATCCTGAGCTTATCCTTACCGTTCGCAGCGTCGGCTACCGCTTCAACCCCGAAGCGCTTGGTTAAAGCTCCGACCTTCCGTATCGCCGCCGCCGTTTTGCTCGGGCTCGCGCCGGCGGCGGTCCTGCTGATTGTTCTTGGTGCGGAGGGTGCGGTCTCACCTTGGTGGATCACGCTCGCGATCGTTCTTGGCCTCGCTGTCGGCATCACTTTCGCCGTGGCGCTCGGGAGCGGATGGGCGCGGCGTGCCGAGCGCCTTGACTCAGTGGCCAAGGCTCTCGAAGAGCGCCGAATGCCCCCGCACGTGCTGCCCGATGATCGCGATACCATGGGCCGCGCAGAGCATCGTCTCCTCGATGCAGCCGACAAAGTAATCGACCAGTTCGACTCGCTCATCGAGCAGCGTGACGAGCTCGAGGCGATCCTGCGCAGCATGACCGAGGCCGTCGTCGTCACCGGCCAGCGCGGCGAGGTGATTCTGCTGAACGGCGCGGCGCGCAAGATGTTCGCGCTCGACACCGAGAGTGATTACCGCGGCCGCCCGTTTATCGAGATGTGCCGCGATCCGCGCCTGCAGAACTTCGTCGAGCAGTCGATGCGCCCGGCGGTGGATGGCGAGGTGTACAGCGCCGAGATCGCGATCCAGAACCCCGCGGTTCTGCAACTGGGTGCGAGTGCGGTGCAGATTCGTACTGCGCGCGGCGCATCTTACGTGCTGGTGTTCCACGACATCACGCGGCTCAAATCCTACGAGACGCTCCGCGCCGATTTTATCTCGAACCTGACGCACGAACTGCGCACTCCCTTGAGCGCGCTCTACGGCTACGCCGAAACGCTCACGCAGGGCGTCGAAGATCGCGAGACGTCGCTGCGCTTTCTCAGCATCATCGAGCGCCAGGCGCGCCGCCTTGCGCGTTTGCTCGATGATCTCGTCTCGCTGTCAGACCTGGAGCGCGGTCTCACTCCGCTCAAGCTCGAGCAGCTGGAGCCGCGCCGCGTAATCGAGGAGGCGGGCGAGCTGATGCAGGAGCAGGCGGCCCGGCGGGGAATCCATCTCGAGGTCAAATGTCCTGAGGGGGTGCCCAACCTGCTCGGCGATCGCGACCGGCTGCACCAGGTGTTGGTCAACCTGATGGACAACGCTATCAAGTACACGCCGCGCGAGGGTTTCGTGACGGCCGAGGCGCGCGCGATGCTTGGAATCGACGGCGCGGCGGGAGAGGAAGGCGTTGCGCTTATCGTGTCGGACACGGGCGAGGGGATTCCGGCTGCAGATATCCCGCGGCTCACGGAACGCTTTTACCGCGTCGATCGTGCGCGCTCGCGTGAGCTGGGCGGCACGGGGCTTGGGCTCGCGATCGTCAAGCACATCGTGCAGTTGCATCACGGGGCGCTAAAGATCGAAAGCCGGCTCCGCGAGGGGACGACGGTGACGGTCTGGATACCGTCGGGGTCGCAGAACGGCGCAGGAACTTGATAGGCGGGCGCGGTTGTGGGACGCTTGATAATTCCGAGCGCGCCCTTAGCTCAGCGGATTAGAGCAATAGACTACGGATCTATGGGTCGGGGGTTCAAATCCCTCAGGGCGCGCCAATAATCCAAGAAATTCAAACACTTTTACCTAGCCAGGGTAAAAAAATCGGCTGCATACGTCCGGGGTTCTGGGCGGGAGCAGGTTCAGTCGCCCAGCGGAGAACGCTATCGCGGTCGCGCCCAAGGCCAGTCGGGACGGGTTGGAATTAGGCGGTAAGCGACACCTCGGAGGCGGGTAGGGGGGCCTGTCTTCCATTTCTGACCGACCACGCAGCGCGTGTTGGCGTCTCCCACAAAACGACCTCGAAAAATCGGCCCGAGGCTGACCAAGCAACCAAGTAACCTCACCCTCCGGCGCGCGCGTTGGTGAACACTAGGACTTGCGTCCAGGCCGGGCCGCACGATGACAAGTTCGACGTGCTCACCAAGGTTAAAAACACGACCCCCGGAGTAAGATCGAAGATGGCACAAGAGATCGGGCACGCCGCCGCGTGCAACCACAGCATTAGCCTAAACTTGGGATTCGATTTTCCAGAACGATCGCGGCAGCAGCAGTCCGAGTTTCGACTCCTAATGCT
>JASHPB010000338.1 GCA_030038355.1 Candidatus Binataceae bacterium | reverse complement strand
AAACGCCCGCCACGCCCATGCCATTTTGATGCACGTGCAGCATGATCCGGGTCGCCTCGGCGTGCGGCCGATGGAAGACAGCCTTAAGCACTTCGACCACGAATTCCATCGGCGTGTAATCGTCGTTCAGCAGGATCACCTTGTAGAGCGGCGGCTTGGCGGTTTTCGCCTTGGTGCGCGTCTTGCGCTCGGTTACGATGTCGTCGTCGGAGCCATCACCGCCGCCGGCGATCCGCGCAATCGCCACTCGCCGATAAATATAATCACTGTCGCTCACTCGCTGATCCCGCCCTTCTTAAGGATAGCAAATCCGGCGCAGGAGAAGGGAGCAGACTTTGCGGCATCCAGCCGCTGCCTTCGCAGCCTCCATTCCACTCCTCAGCAAGCATGTTAAGCTTGGCGCGCACGATCGCCGGTCGCGAGGCGGCCGATGCGCCCATTCAGATGAATGACGCTGCGGAACGAGTCGAAGTCGAGATCGCCGAGGGAATCGAGAAAGTCCCGCGCGATGCGTGGGATGCGTTGCTCGCACCCGACGATTCTCCGTTCGTCGAATGGGATTGGCTGCATGCGATGGAAGGATCGCGATGCGCCGTACGCAAGACCGGATGGGCGCCGTATCATCTGCTGATTCGCGACCGGGCACGCAAAAATCTCCTCGCCGCCTGCCCGCTCTATCTCAAAACGCACAGCATGGGCGAGTTCGTGTTCGATCACGGATGGGCCGACGCTGCTGAGCAGGCGGGAATTCGATACTTCCCGAAGTTGCTGGTGGGCGTGCCGTTTACGCCGCATACCGGTCGGCGAATCCTGACGGCTTCGCGCGCGAATCGCTCGATGCTTACGAATCTCGTCGGTCACGCGCTCACGACAATTTGCACCGAGAACAAACTCTCGGGCGTGCACGTCAACTTCTGCGAGCCCGATGAGGCAGCGGCGCTCGCGTCGATCGGATTCCTCGAGCGCCTCGGATATCAGTACCACTGGCACAACGCCGGCTTTCACAGGTTCGACGATTACCTGAGTCGTCTCAAGCACAAGCGCCGCACCGCGGTACGCCATGAGCGCGGCGCCCTCGTCGAGCAGGGCATCGAGATTCGCGTCGATGCGGGCGACGAAATCGCCGATCCGATGTTCGAGCGGATGTTCCAGATCTACCTCTCGACGATCGAGAAGCTCTACTGGGGGCGTCAATATCTAAATGAGGAGTTCTTCGACCTCCTGCGCAAGAACTTCAAGCGCAACATGGCGTTTATCGGCGCTTACTCCGGGCGCGAGCTGATCGCGGGCGCGATCAACCTGCAGAAGGCCGGCGTGCTCTACGGCCGCTATTGGGGATGCTTCCGCGAGGAGCGCTTCCTGCACTTCAACGTCTGCTACTACGCGGGAATCGAGCACGCCATCGCGAACGGAATCCAGCGCTACGAGCCCGGCGCGGGCGGCGAGTACAAATGGCTTCGCGGGTTCGATCCAGCGCTCACGCGAAGCGTCCACTTCATCACGCATCCTGGACTGCGCAAGGCGATCGGCGATTTCCTAAAGCGCGAGCGGCGCGAGATCGAGCGCTGGATCCAGGCCGGCAACGAACGCAGCCAGCTCAAACCTCCGCCGCCAAGCGACGAAGAATCACAGTAGGCGACAAACCCAATTCCGCGTCGCGGTCCGGATTCCCGGTCGCTCGCTTGCTACCCTGTCGGCAGGAGAGCGTGGCTAGCCGTTTCAATCTGCCGGTATTGATGGCCACATGAAGACCACGGTTGAGATTTCTGAGTTCTTGGTGGGCGAGGCTCGTAAGCTTGCCAATCGAGAGGGTGTTACGTTGCCGACCCTGATGGAAGGGGACTGCGGCGCGTCCTCGACGAATCAAAGAACAAGAAGCCCTTTAAGCTGCGGAACGCGACCTTCAAAGGCAAAGGACTGCAAGCGGACTTCCGAAACGCCTCACGGCCGAGGGTACGTGACCTGAGCTACTCGGGGCGAGGCTCATGATCGCGGTCGACACCAACATCCTGATTTGAGCGCACGGAGGATTCGCCATTTCACGAAACCGCCTCCGCCCGAGTGATAGAATCGGTCGAGGGACCCACGACTTGAGCGATCCCATGCCCGTGTCATCATGAATTCGTTGCGATTGTGACTCACCCGCGCGTCTAGGCTCCTCTCAATAAGGCGCTGGAGCAAGTCGAGTCGTGGTTCGAGTCGCCTTCACTCACGCTCCTATTGGAAACACAAAGGCTACTGGACGAGAGTGCGTTCTTTGCTGTTGAGCAGCCGAGTGGTGGCGGCGCAGGTGGACGACGCGCAGGTCGCGGCACTACGCATTCATCATGGTGTTCGCGAGCTCTGGTCAGGCGATCGAGACTTCAGCCGTTTCGTTGCTCTAAACGTCGTGAACCAGCAGCTTCGGGCCCAGGCGACCGATTCAATCCGTCGGTTCACGCTTCGCGCTTGGATTCGATCGCGATCACGTTGGCCGCGATCGCGAGCTCGCGCGGCCGCGCGTCGATCGGATCGCTCTCTTCAATCTCCTTCCTGCCGCCGATGCCCAGCTCGCGGAACCTTCGCGCCGACGGCATCACCCGCGTCTCTAACGATGCGACCGTGCCGTTGAATGCCTCAACCGAGTTGCGAAGCGCATTTCCGAGCCTCGTGAAATGTGTCGCCATCGTGGCGAGACGTTCGTGCAGCTCCTGGCCGAGTTCAGAAATTCGTTCCGCGTTTTCGGCCAGCTGCTCTTGGCGCCATCCGTACGCTATCGCCTTCAGCAGCGCGATCAGCGTCGTCGGCGAAGCGAGCACGACCTTCCTCTTCGCCGCGTCCTCGATCAGTGTCGGATCCTGCTGCAGTGCGGCGCTGAAGAACATCTCTCCGGGCAAAAACATCACGACCATCTCAGGGGTCGTTGCGAGCGCGCTCCAGTAAGCCTTCGACGCGAGCTGCTCGACGTGCTGGCGAATTTGACCCACGTGTTCGCCGAGCTTGGCCGCGCGCGTGGCTCCGTCGGGCAGGTCGAGCGAGTCGAGATACGCCTGCATGGGAGCCTTCGAATCGACGACCACTTTTTTTCCGCCGGGAAGGTGCACGATCATGTCGGGGCGGTAGCGCGCGTCGTCGCCAACGATCGTCGCCTGATCCAGAAAATCGCAGTGCTCCAGCATGCCGGCGGTCTCGACGACGTTGCGTAGCTGATGCTCACCCCAGCGGCCGCGCACGGCAGGCCGTCTTAGCGCGTCAACCAGTCGACCAGTCTGCGATCCCAGATTTTCAAGTTGAACTTTAAGTTCGCCTTGGGATCCGCGCCGCTCGGCTTCGATCTTCCTGAGCTCAGCGTCGAGCTTTTCGAGCGAATCGCGCGCCGGGCGAACGAGCTCATCGATCGCCTTTTGCCGCGCATCGAACGCCTGCTGAGCAACTTCACGATCTGCTTTAAGTTTTTCGTCGGCGCGTCTCAGGAAATCTTCGGTGTTGGCGCGGAGAGCATCCGCAGCGAGTGATTTGAACGCATCTGCCAGCTTGAGCTCCGCCTCCTGCAACAGCAGGCGCTGTTCGTCGAGGCGATGCCCGGTCTGGCGCGCGCGCTCCTCGGCCTCGGCGCGAGCTATCTCGGCCCTGCGCACTTCAACCTGAAGATCGGCAACTTCACTCCTGCGTGATTCGACTTCAACCCGAAGCACCAAGGCGTTGGCTTTCGCCGCCGCCGTTCGCGAGGACGCCAGAAGCAATCCAATCCCGACGCCCACCGCAGCACAAACGAGCGCGATCACCACTGCCATCATGTTCCACCTCCACCATCCGACCCCACCCGAGATTCTATGCCTAGACGGGGCAATGGTCTAATCGCGCTCGGCGGGCTGCTGAACAACCAACCTTCGATGCGAGCATGCTGCCGTCCTGCTATTGTGGAGCGGATCGAGGACCAAAGCTTGAAGAACCTGTTGAAGAGGGGCTCGATTCTTATCCTGCTCGGCACCGGCGGAGTCGGCAAAACCACTGTGGCTGCGGCGCTCGGTGTGGCCGCCGCGGCCGAAGGCCTCGACACCGTTGCCATAACTGTCGATCCAGCGCGGCGGCTTCGCGATGCGCTCGGACTTGCACAGCTCGGCGGCAAGCCGTCACCGATCAGCGCAAAGCAGCTGCGCG
>JASHPB010000337.1 GCA_030038355.1 Candidatus Binataceae bacterium | reverse complement strand
TGCGCCAAGCATCAGCGCCAACTGGCGGTGGCGGTCAAACGCGCGCGAGTGATCGCGCTGCTGCCGTTTTCGACGCTCGGAGTCTGACAAAGGTCGTGTCGCGCAAGGCCATAGTCGGGATGATTCGCGCCGTCGCTTTGGCTGCTGCGCTGTTTCTTGCCGGCGGTGCGATCCCCGTGTTGGGCGGTCTTGCGCTGATTTTCGCGCCCGCGCCGATCATCATCTACGCAGTCGGCCGTTCGCGGCCGACTCTGCGCGCGATTCTCTCGGTGTTTCTCACAACCGCGCTGGTCGGCGTGGCCGCGGGACCTTACGGCGGAGCGGCTTACCTCGCATCATTTGGGATTGGCACCGCGATCATCTGCTACATGCTGGAGCGCCGATACTCGTTCGAGCTGATAGTCGCCGTTACCGCGGGCGTGATGTTCGCCGCGATCGCAGCGACCGCGGTGCTGACCATGGGCGGGCCGGACGCGCTAGTCGCCGCGATTCGCACCCAGCTCGCGCAAGCGATGAAGCACGGCCAAGAACTCTACAAGTATGTCGGAATCGACGCGACGATTCCGGCCGACACGCAGGCGAGCGTCATCTCCCTCACGATGCGCTTGACGCCGGCATTCACACTCGTGATTGCTGCGCTGGCGGTATTGGTCAATCTCAGGCTGTTTTGGCGATGGGCGGGGCCGCAGCGGCTCACCTACAGTCTGTTTCCGGATCTCGCGCGATGGTCGGCGCCGGAGTGGCTGGTGTGGCTGCTGCTCGCCGCCGGGTTTGGGATGTTCATCCCGGTCAACGCGGCGAGCGATATCGCGCTCAACGCGTTTATCTGCACGGCGGCAATCTACTTCTGCCAGGGCCTCGCGATCATCCGCTTCTATTTCCAGACCCTCGGCGTGCCGGCGATTGTGCGGATTCTCATTTACTTCCTGCTGGCTCATGTGGTCGTGGCGGCGCTGGTGTGTATCGCGGGCGTGTTCGACATGTGGATCGATTTTCGGCGGCTCAAGCCGCCAAGCCAGGAGGCCGGCAGTTTCGGCGACTTCTTCTAGCGGGTAGCTGAAGGCGGTTAAAGACGATGAATGTGCAAGTGATTCTAAACGAAGATGTGCCCAATCTGGGTCGCACCGGCGACGTGGTCAAGGTGCGCGCCGGCTACGCGCGCAATTACCTGCTGCCGCGAAAGCTCGCGAGCGAGGCCGACGAAAAGAACATCCGCGCCTTCGAGCATCAGAAGGGGATCGCGATGCGCAAGCGCGAGGCGCAGCGAATCGCGGCGATGTCAGCCAAGGAGCGGATCGAGGCCATTACTCTCACGGTCGAAGCGCGCGCCGGCGAAGAGGGCAAGCTCTTCGGCTCAGTGACCAATATCGATCTCGAACGGGCACTGCGCGAAAAGGGCTTTGCAATCGAGCGGCGCAAGATCGTGCTGCCCGAGCCGATCAAGGCGGTCGGAGACTACAACGTGCCGATCAAGCTGGAGGCCGAGGTCGAGGCGAGCTTGAAAGTAGTGGTGGCGGCGCAAGCGGAATAAGGACTGTTCCAGGACAATGATCAAACTCTACGACTTCCTCTCTTGCCCCTACGGCCAGAAGGTCCGAATCGTGCTGGCCGAAAAGAGTCTCAGCTACGATTTGGTCAACGTCGACCTCACCCAGAATGAGCATCGGCGCCCCGATTTTCTGCGCCTAAATCCGTTCGGCCGTGTGCCGGTGCTAGTCGATGAGGACACGACGATCTACGACTCAACCATCATCAATGAATACCTCGAAGACGAGTACCCCGAGCCCCCAGTGCTGCCGCCGGTCGGCTCGAGCGCGTTGCGTGCGCGGGCGCGGATCTTCGAAGACTTTGCCGATACCTCGTTCACGCCGCAGGTCGGGCAACTGATCGCCGAAGCGTCGAAAGCCGAGGCCGAGCGTGATCAAAATCGCCTGCAACGGCTGCATCAGTCGGTCGAGCGCGTGCTCGATTACCTGAACAACGAACTCAAGGGTCAGCAGTTCCTGGCGAGTGAGTTCTCGGTTGCGGATATCGGTTTCGCGCCGCGGCTGCTCGTGCTCAGGGACATTGGCATCGACCTAGCCGGCAACAATCGCATGAACGTCGACGGGTGGTTGAAGCGAATGCAGGAGCGGCCCAGTATCCAGGGCTTGCAGGGCGTTGCGGCGGAGGCGGTACTCGGCGGTTGAGGACGTGCCGCGCGAGCGGTGAAAAGGCAAAAAATTGACGCGCCGCCCGATTAATCAGGCGGCGCGTCGCGTTACTGATGGGTTAACGGATGGAGTGACGGATTGCCGAGACTAGCGGATCGCCCGGCCAATTAATAGCGGCTTTCGCCACCGAGCAGATCTTCCTCGTCGCGGATGCTCGGGCCAACTCCGGTCATGCGGAACAGAAGCTTGGCCGCGAATAGCTTTTCTCCGATGCGTCCTTGAGGCTTGAGGAAGCCACCGTGACGCTTGCATCGCGGACAGGGCATCGAGCCGCTGAGCAGGCTGGCATTCGCAGGCGTAATCCTGAGGTCGAATTGAAAGCCGCAGCCGGGGTTCTGGCAGGTCGTGCGATAGACGATGCCTCGGCTTTCACCGGATTCATGTTTGCTGACAGCTGCTTGCATCTTAGTTCTCCTTCCTGGCCACCAAATCGGTCTCTAACCACAACCGACGCCAATTTCTTAGACGTCAAACCTAGGCCAAAGTTTCAAGCAAACGCCGTGCCTTGCCCACAGAATAGCCAGCGCTTTCGAAAGGTACTAAAATCAAGGAAAATCGCCCTTGATCAGAGCCGCGGCCTGTATCTGATCTGCGTCGGAGCGCCATTTTTCTTGCTGTTTTTGCGTCAGCCCCTCCCCGATTTTCGTGAATTTACGCTTGATCGGCGTCCGGCGCGGGAGCCTTTCCGCTCGATTTCGCGCGGCTTATACTCTGCGCGACCCAAACCGGGCCGATCTTCAGGCTTCCCGGCCAGGGCATAACTGCATGAGAACACTTGCGCTGGTGATGGCCGGGGGACAGGGAACGCGGCTGCATCCGTTGACCCGCGACCGCGCCAAGCCTGCAGTGCCCTTCGGCGGCAAGTACCGAATCATCGACTTTGTTCTCTCCAACCTTGTGAACTCGGGCATCTACTCGATCTACGTACTCGTGCAGTGGCGTTCGCAGTCGTTGATCGAGCATCTCAAGGACGGTTGGCAGTTTGGCGGGATGCTGCCCGACCATTTCGTCATTCCGGTTCCCGCGCAGATGCGGATGGGCGAAACGTGGTACCAGGGCACCGCAGATGCCATCTTCCAGAACCTCAACCTGATCGATGATACCAAGCCCGACCTGGTTGCGGTTTTCGGCGCCGATCACATCTATCGGATGGATATCCAGCAGATGATCGAGTTTCACCTCGAGCGCAAAGCCGCTGTGACGGTCGCGACGCTGCCGGTGCCGGTCGAGGAAGGCAACCAGTTCGGAATCCTCGACGTCGATTCTGGCCTCAGGGTCGCTGGCTTTGACGAAAAGCCGTCCGCGCCGCGTGCGATGCCCGGCGCGCCCGGCAAATGCCTCGCGTCGATGGGCAATTACCTGTTTAATCCAGACGTCCTGCGCGAGGCGCTAATCGAGGATTCGATCAGGGAGGGCAGCCATCACGACTTCGGCCGCGACTTGCTGCCGAGTCTCATCGACCGCGTCCCGGTCTATGCCTACAACTTCATGACCAACACGATCCGCGGTGACTCGGAAGTCAACCTGAGCTACTGGCGCGACGTCGGGACGATCGATGCCTACTACGAAGCCAACATGGATCTCCGCGACGCGCGGCCGCATCTGAATCTCTACAATCCGTACTGGCCGCTGCGCACCGCGTACTACGATCAGCCTCCCGCCAAGTTCGTGTTCGACGAGAGCGGACGGCGCGGAATCGCGGCGCATTCCGTGGTCTCGGAGGGATGTATTGTGTCGGGTGGCTCGGTCCGCAATTCTGTCCTCGGCCGCTCGGTGTTCATACATTCGTACAGCGCGGTTGAGGACTCCGTCGTAATGGACTACGTGGAGATTGGGAGGCATGCGCGGATTCGCCGGGCGATCATCGACAAGAACGTCTACGTGCCGGAGGGCGAGGAAATCGGTTACGACCTCGAGCGCGATCGCCAGCGGTTCTTCGTAACCGAGTCGGGGTTGGTGGTGATTCCAAAAGGTCCCAAGCGCGAGCGTTCAGTTCTCTGATGGCAAGCGAGCCCGCGGAACATAGAATCGACTCGAGCATTCAACCAGAGTACCAAAGCGGCGACGTTCTGCGCCGCTCGAACCTCAACGGCCACGCGGGCGATCCTGAGCTTGAGCCGATGCCGGAGTCGCTCTGGCGTCCGATTCGCCGCTCAGACCTGAAGCTCGGCCTCAAGGACAAGCTGCTCTTCTGGCTGATGGTCGCGACGATGCACGTCGTGAGCCTACTGCCGGATTTCATCCTCTATCGGCTGGGAGTGCTCGCCGGCACCCTGCTCTATCGCTACGACCATCGCCACGTCCGCATCGGGATGAAGAATCTCTCGATTGCGTTCCCCGAAAAATCCGAAGCGGAGCGTGCGCAAATCCTGCGCGAGTCATATCGAAACCTGGGCCGCACTGGCGCGGAATACACCCGCCTCGGCGGATTTTTCTGGCGGCGGCTCAAACGGCGCGTGACTTACAGCAATTTCGAAGGATGGGTCGGGCTGCAACACAAGTATCGCGGCCAGGGAATCCTCGTGCTGACTGCGCACTTCGGCAACTTCGAGTTGTTGCCGGCGGCGCACGCGTTGCACGGCTACCAGATCGCGCTGGTGCATCACACGCAGCGCTTCCTCGCCGGTGATGCGCTGATGACGTTTATCCGTGAGCGCGCGGGCGTCGAGATCATCCGCAAGCACTCCGCGGCGCGGGCAGTGCTTCGCGGGCTGCATCGTGGCGAGCTGATCGGAATCCCCTTCGACCAGAATGCGAAGCGCTCCGAGGCGACCTGGGTCCCGTTCTTCAGCGAGCCGGCCGCGACCATCACCGGCCTCGCGCGTGTTGCGAGAATCTCGGGCGCGCCCGTGATGCCGGTTTTCATCGTGCGGCAGCCTGATATGCGCTCGCACAAGATCGAGATATTTGACGAGGTGCCGCAGCAGCGGAGCTCGGATGCGGACGCAGACTGGCACGAGAACACGGCCCACTTCGTCAAAGCGGTTGAGGAAATCGTGCGGAAGTATCCGGAGCAGTTCCTCTGGATTCATCGGCGCTACCGCACTCGCCCGCGTGGCATGCCACCCGTCTACGACAGCTAACTTCGAGGCCTCCAGATTCCGTGGAATCCGACCGGCACGCGATGCTCAAGGTGCGCTCGTGCGATTGGTCCTTGCTCAACCTTTTCGGCCTCGAAAATCGCGAGATCGCTAGCGCCGCGCGCCTCGTCGAAGATGTTTGTTAAGACGTAGCCCTCGCCTTCGAGCGCATCGAGCGTTTGCGCGGCGAACACCGGCTCGGCGACCGCGCAATTCGAACCAGCCGCATATACCTTCATCTCGCGGCGTTCGTGATCGAAACGGCCTATGCCGCGATGAAAGATGTCCTGCGTCCCCGGTCCGCCCATAGATGCCACGAAACCATAGCGATAAGGCCGGCTGAGGTAGCGCTCGTCGATTCGTGGATATTCGCAAATCGATTCGCTTAGCCGCTCGGCGTAGAACGCTCCCGGCCGCCCCCAATTGAAGGTCCATCGCGCAAGGAATTGCGCGGTGCGGCGCGCGTCGTTTGCTGAACCGTCGGCGCGCGGGAAAACCGCCGTCTGCTGTGGGCAGACATCGACGACGATTCGATCGCCTTGGTCGAACGCGTTCATCGAATGCCAGGCCATCGAGGCGGCTCCGCTGAACCATCGCACCTCGTCCTCGCAGTCGCGCCGGAGCACGGCGACCTGCGTTCCGTAATCCGGCTCCCAGGCGATTGGTGGACCGCCGGCGATCGCGCGCTTGATGGAAACCGTTACGGGGCAGAAAAAGACGACGATGAAATCCTCAGTGATCGCGAAGTCGTGAATCAGCGCGGCAAAAGGGCCGTGGATGATCTGCGATCGCGTGATCTTGCCCGAAGCGTTTGCGAAATACAGTTCGACGTCGCCGTTGATTCGTCCGCTCGGAAAATTCGCGAAGAAAATCATCTCGCCGGTGCGCGGATCGATCTTGGGATGCGCCGTCATGTTACGCGGCAATCGGTTCGCGAAGTTCCAGGCACCGATGGTCTCGAGCGACTCGGGATCAATTTCGATCGGCGCGTGTCCCTCTTCCAGCGCGAGCATCTTTCCGCCGTGCCACACGAGGTTGGTGTTCGCGACACCGTTGGTTCGCATTCCTGCGACGCTCGGATCCGAATCAGCGGGTATCCCCGAGGTTCCGAACAGCGCGCGCCCGGCCTCATGCTCGAGCTTCCACTGCTCGGTCCGCACCCATCGATTGCGGTAGAGGACCCTTCCGTCGCGAAGATTGAAGGCGTGCATCATGCCGTCGCCCTGCAGCGGATTGTAGTTGCCGCGCGGCGGAAATTGCGGGCTCGGTCCGATGCGGTAGTAGGTTCCGTTCAGCTCTCGAGGAATCTCGCCCTCGATGCTGAGCTCAAGGTCTGAGTACTCCGTTCTGAGCGGCTCGAAGCCGCGGCAGAGATACGGGGAATCATTCATCGCGCACCTCCGATTCTGGATGCAGGCGAGCAGGGCTAACAGCCGGCGTGATCGCAGGCAATCAGGCGGCGAGAAATATTCCGTTTGACAGCATGGCAGACTTTATCCGCCCGCGATAAAACCTGGGTCACCGATCGCCGATGTCGGGAAAAAATTTTGCGCGCGCGCCAGGGGTTAGGTTTGAGCGGACGATCGTGGGCCGCTCAGCACCGGCATGAGTGCGAGCAGCACGAGCGCCACGAGCCAGGCCGCTGCGCCGCCGATTAGCGGCACCGGTCCCGCACCGCCGAGCCACCAAGGGATCGCCGCGCGGTTCTCAATCAGCTGCGGCCAGAGCTTGCTGCCGAGGACAAAACCCCCATGCAGCCCGGCCGATAGATAAACCGTCTCGGTCAGCAGGAATGCCTCGCCGAGAACGATT
>JASHPB010000043.1 GCA_030038355.1 Candidatus Binataceae bacterium | reverse complement strand
TAACAGGCAGGATAGCTATCGATGGCGGCGAACAGCTTTTTGGAGGCGGCGATCGGATTCGAACCGATGCATGGAGGTTTTGCAGACCTCTCCCTTAACCACTTGGGTACGCCGCCTTGTCGAGGGTTGCTCGTGAAGCAGCTTCAAGTCTCTATCACGCCATACCGGCAGCATCAATTATGGGTACTGCGCAGGCACTCCGCCGCTCACGATCAGCCGCGCGATGCGCCGGGGCCAAGCCATGATTCGAGCGCTTGGCGCATGCGCGCCGCCTCGCTGAGCAGCCGATCGAGCACGACACTGAATTTTGCAATTTCGCCGGCGCGGCTTGCGCGCTCAATATCGGTGCAGATCCCCATAAGAGCCTTGGCGCCGAAATGGCTGCAACTGTCCTTCAGCGCCTGCGCCGCCTGCCGCATTCCCGACCCATCGACAGTGGCGTACGCGTCGCGGATCGATCTCTAACGTTCGTTGAGGTCGGGCAGGAAAACGGCAATCATGGGGCGCACGAATCCGCGTCATGCCGATAATCGCGTTGATCGGCGTGCGGATCGCTTGTCTCGTGTTGGCGAGGAATCGGGTCTTAAGGTCGCCCGCCGCGATCGCTAAATCGCGAGCCTGGCAACTTCGAGTTGGGTCTTTTGCGCTCCATCGCGTAAAGAGTGAACGCGCAAGCGGACCGTTATCGGATGCTGGCCCTTGACCAGGTAGTCCTTTGCGCCGTGCTTCACTACCTCGCGGCTGAAGAGCTCGTCTTCGTAGCCGGTGAGCACAACCATCGGCACAGAGGCGAAGCAGCGGCAACGCGCGCGACCGTCACCTCAGGCGGACAATCTGGAAGTGTCAGATCGGGGAGCACCACGTCGTACTGCGCGCGAGCGAGAGCATCGAGCGCTTCTGAGAGCCGGTTCACCCTGCTCACGTCGAACGGCTCGGCGGGGCTCTCGGTGAGCGCAAGCTCGACCAGGCGCCCGTCGCCAGGATTGTCTTCGACCAGCAATACCCTGATTGCGAGGTCATCTTGCGTCATGCATCAGCGCCGCGACGAGCGTCAGCCAGAAGTTGTGGACTGCTGGACGATGCCCATGAGCTGCTCAACGTTGAGCGGCTTGGGTGACCTCACTCGCGGCGCCAAGGTCGTAACTTCGTCGCACGTCCTGATCGGCAGCCGACCTGGTCAGCACCATGACGGGGGAATTCGGCTCAGCTCGGCGTGGTGCCTGATCTCGGCCAGCACGTCGCGGCCGTCCTTGCGCGGCAGGTTGAGATCCAGCAGCACGAGATCGGGGCGGAAAGCACTGGGTGGGTAATCGAGCGCCTCGACGCCGTCGCCCGCAACTGCGATTCGATTTCTACACCTTGCCTTCCTTGAGCAGCTCCGTTAGCCGACGCACGTCGCCGGGGTTGTCCTCGACCAGCAGGATATCCACCGGCTATCCGAGCCTGCGGTCATCACTCGTGACGCAGCTCTCCTTCCAGGATAAGGGCGGTGCGACGCGCCAGCAGAGTTGTTGCAGCGAATCCGAAATTTCGAGGAATCGCGCCCTAGTCCGCGATCGAGATACGCTCTAGGCTTCAACTTCGAGAATCGTTTTCATGGCTGGCAATCCAAATCGCATGCCACGGACCTAGGAAAATCAGCCGGTCCGACGAGCTAGATGTCAGACTGGCAATGACTGACGTGGCAGAAAAAAAGCAACTCATAGGAGTGGAATCGAGGAGGGTTGTTTCGGGCGATGAGGAGAGTCCGATGACGAGGCGGCGGCAAGATTTTGCCGATCGCGGAATCGGCCGGCGCGGTCATCAAGCCGGCATCGCGAGCAGCTCCGGCCCTTCGTTTTTCGCGTTGTTGGCGAGCGGCGACACGGGCATCATCACGAGCAAATCGGCGGCCGCCGGCACCAGTAGCCGTTTCAGCGTGTGCGGATCGGGCTCGCGCGGGTTCATCCAGTCGTCGGCATCACGATCGGAGAGAATCACCGGCATCCGATCGTGAATCGGCGCGAGCGACGCGTTGGCGGCGCTGGTGATAATCGTGAAAGTGAGCTCAGGTCGGCCGCGCTCCGGGTACCAGGATTCGTAGAGACCCGCGAACAGGATAAGCCCGCGGTCGGGTCGATGAATCCAAAGCGGCATACGCTTCGCTTTCGGTCCGGTCCATTCGTAGAAGCCGTCGGCGGGGATGACACATCGGCGCTGGTGGAACGCGTCCTTGAACGCGCCCCTGGTCTCAATAGTCTCGGCCTTGGCGTTGATCTGCTGGGCGGCGCGGCTTGCATCCTTAGCCCACGAATTGACGAGGCCCCACTTTGCCAGCGTCACGCGCCGATTCTCGTACTCGGTAGTGACGAGATAGTGGTGCTGCGTCGGCGCGACGTTGTAGCGCGGCAGATGGTCGCGAAACTCGCGCGGGTCGATCCCGAGCAACTCGGCAATCTCGCGGCCATCGCGCCGCGTCAGGGTGAATCTCCCGCACATCGCAAGGGCGAACTCTAGCCTATGGAGCTGAAAATCGCTTCAGGGTTTCAGTACAACTTCTTCCGCGGCCGATCGTCACCGCTGCCAGAGGATTTCGTTGGCTTCCAGCGGCACGCGAGCGTCGCGATGATAAGGCACCAGGCGCGGCGTGTAGTCGGTCGCCGCCCGCGACGCCGGTACTCGCGCCACGTAATTGAAGCCGTTGACCGCACCGACCAAAGGCTGATCGCGGAGCATCGGAATCAACTGCGGCTGATCGCCGTTCGATCCCTGCACGAACAGCTCGGCGCGCACTGCGTCCGGATCGATTTCGTCGAGATAAACCTGCAACGAGAAGACGAGTTCATCGCCCTCGGTCTCGACGCGCAGGTCACCCAGCCGAAGCCGAGACCAATGATTCACGATCATGTGCCGCCAGTTGCGAATCTGCACTCCGACCGCGCCCGCGTCGCCCTCGCGTTTGCGATAAGCGGCCGCTGCTGGGATGTAGTACTTCTCGGTGTATTCGCGCACCGTGCGGTTCGCCGAGAACTCCGGGGTGAGGCGCGCCATGCTTTCGCGCATCCTGGCGATCCAGGCGCGCGGCAGACCCTCGGCGTCCCGATCGTAGAACATCGGAATCACTTCCTGCTCTAGGCGCTGGTAGAGCTGCTCGGCTTCGGCCGCGTCCCATGCCGGGTCGTCGCCATGCTCGAGCCCGTCGCCGAGCGCCCATCCAACCTCGGGCGTGTACGCCTCCGCCCACCAGCCGTCGAGCTCCGAAAGATTCAACCCTCCGTTGACGAGCACCTTCATTCCGGAGGTACCGCTCGCTTCCCATGGACGGCGCGGATTGTTGATCCAGACATCGACGCCCTGCACCAGGTGCTCCGCAAGCTGCAGATCGTAGTCGCTGAGGAAAACCGCGTGCGGCCGGATATCGGGTCGCCGGACGAATTGAATCCACTGATGAATAAGAGCCTTGCCCGCGCCATCGGCCGGATGCGCCTTGCCTGCGATTGCAAGTTGCACAGGATACTTCGGCTGGTTCAGGATGCGCGCGAGCCGCTCTGGATCGTGCAGCAACAGCGCGGGCCGCTTGTAGGTCGCGAAGCGGCGCGCGAAACCCAAGGTCAGCGCGTTCGGATCAAAAACGTTACTCGCCCTGGTGATTTCCTCCTCGCTGCCACCGCTAAATGCGATCATGCGCGCCAGACGCTCGCGAGTGTAGGTCACCAGCTCGCGCCGATTGGCGGTGCGCAGACCCCAAAGAAGATCGTCAGAGACTTTGCGGATCGAGTCACCGGTGGCTTCCATTTTATCGAGCCAGCGCTCGGGTCCCGCGGTGTCTGTCCACTACCTGTCTGCATAGACGGAGTCCCAGGACGGTGTATGGACACCATTGGTGACGTGGCCGATCGGAATTTCGCCTATTGGCCAGCGCGGAAAGAGTGGTGCGAAAATCCGGCGGCTGACTTCGCCGTGGAGCTTGCTGACGCCGTTGAGCGCCGCACTGCCGCGCATGGCGAGGTAGGCCATATTGAATGGCTCCCGATCGTCGGCGGGATCGAGCCGCCCGAGCGCGAGCAGGTCATGAAGGCTGATGCGGAGAAAGTTGGTCGCGCGCGCCTCGAGATAAATCCTGATCAGATCGGGATCGAAATGATCAAAGCCTGCCGCTACCGGCGTGTGCGTGGTGAAGAGATTGCCGGCGCGCGTCACCGCGAGAGCCACCTCAAACGGCTGCCCGGTCATTTCCATGAAATCGCGCGCGCGCTCGACCACGGCAAACGCCGCGTGTCCTTCATTCAGATGACATACCTCGGGTTCGAGGCCGAGGCGTTTCAGCAGGCGCCAGCCGCCGATGCCGAGCACCAACTCCTGCTGCAGACGAAGTTCCGGGCCGCCGCCGTACAATTCGCTCGTGATCCCGCGCATCGCGGGAGGATTGGCAGGATCGTTGCTGTCGAGCAAATAGAGCCGCACGCGGCCGACCTTGGCCTGCCACGCCCGCACCCACACCTTGTAGCCAGGAAATGCGAACTCGATCCGCACCAGCTCACCTGCGCTATCGCGCACCGGCGAGATCGGAAGCTGGATCGGCGAATTGTACGGATAGAGCTCGATTTGCTGGCCGTGCGCGTCGATCACCTGGCGGAAGTAGCCCTGCTGATAGAGGAGACCGATTCCCACGATCGGCACGCCCAGATCGCTTGCCGCCTTGAGCTGATCGCCGGCGACGTTGCCGAGACCTCCAGAATAAATCGGCAGCGCCTCGCTCAAGCCAAATTCCATGCTGAAATAGGCGACGCCCGAGAGCGGAGCTTGGCGATGCTCGCGCTGAAACCAGGCGGGGCTCGATTCGTAGCCGCGGCGCGCGAGCACCAGATCCTCGACCCGGCGCCGAAAGCTCGTATCAGCGGCAAGTTCCTTGAGCTTGGTCTCCGATGCCGACTGCAGCACGACCCACGGATTGCGCGTCAGCTCCCAGAGCTCAGGATCGATACGGCGCCATACATCGTCGGTGGAATGATCCCATGAGGCGCGAAGTTCGAGCGCAAGTTCGGATAGCAGCTCAACGCCATGAAGCTGTGTGGCCAAAGGTTCAGCGTGACGCATGCAGGCTTCCCCTCCCCTCTTCAGTCCGCGCCCAAAACCAGCTCGCGTGTGTGGCGGGCGATCATCAGGTTTTCATTGGTCGGAATTACGCGCACCCCGACGCGGCTCGAATCGCGCGAGATCAGATCCGCATGCGCGCCATTGCGCTCGGCATCGATCTCGATTCCGAGATGTGCAAGTCCAGCGCACACCTCCATCCTGATCGGCGCGGCACGCTCACCCATTCCGCCGGTGAACACCAGCAGATCGAGGCCGCCGAGCGCCCCGGCGAAGGCACCGACTTGCTTGCGGAGCTGGTAGCAGAACATCTCGATCGCGAACGCCGCCTTGGAATCGCTCGCGCGCCGTTCGAGCAGCGTTTTCATGTCGGAGCTCAAACCCGAGACACCGAGCAGTCCGGACTCGCGGTCAAGAAGCTTTTCCAGATCCTCGGCGCTCGAGTGCCGCGTATTCATCAGGAAGAGCAACACGCTCGGATCGAGGTCGCCGCTGCGGGTGCCCATCATGAATCCTCCTGTCGGCGTCAGGCCCATCGTGGTGTCGATACCCACGCCGTCGCGCACGGCGGCCATGCTCGCGCCGTTGCCGAGATGCGCGATCACGATTCGCGAGGGCCGCGCCCCGCCAAGCGTCATCATGATGTACTCGTAAGAGATTCCATGGAAGCCGTATCGTCGCACTCCCTCGTCGTAGAGGTTCGCGGGGAGTGCGAAACGCTCGGCGACCTTCGGCATATGACGATGGAACGCAGTGTCGAAGCAGACCACTTGCGGAAGATTCGCCGCGCGCTCGGCCGCAGCCTCGAGGCCCTCGATCGCGCCGGGCATGTGAACGGGAGCGAACGGAATCAGGCGGCGAAGATCGGCGATGAGCTCGGGCGTGACGCGCTCGGGCGCCACGTGATTCGGTCCCCCATGGACAATCCGATGACCTACGGCCGACGGTGCGGGCAGTCGGGCGGCGGCGATTTCATCGAAGAGCGCTGCGATCGCGTCGCGCCGATGTTTGAAATCGCGGTGCTTCTCGGCGAGCATGGTGCCGTCCGCGGCGCGTATCGCGAGGAGGCCGCCGCTCAGTCGGATTCGCTCGACCTCTCCTGAAGCGATCGAGCGGTCGCTCTGGCCGAACAGGCCGAATTTGCACGACGATGAGCCGACGTTGAGACAGAGTATGACGCGCTCGTCGGCCAAGCGGATCAGCCCCGGCCGGCGGCCGGCTTGAACGCGCGCGAGATAATAGTCTGCGCCTCGCTCTGCACCGCGCGCAGATGATCGAGGCCGCGAAAACTCTCCGCGTAGATCTTGTAAACCTCTTCGGTGCCTGAGGGCCGCGCTGCGAACCAGGCGTTGTCGGCGATTACCTTGATGCCGCCGAAGGGTTCGCCGTTGCCGGGTGCGGTAGTGAGAACCTGGCGGATTTCCTCGCCGGCGAGAGCGCTCGCATTAAGACTCTTCGCGCTGAGCCTGGTCAGCGCCGCTTTCTCCGCTGCCGTCGCCGGCGCATCGATTCGTTCGTAGGCGGGTGCGCCGAACTCGCCGGTGAGCTGCGCATAAATCTCGCCCGGGTTGTGATTCGTACGCGCGGTGATTTCTGCTGCGAGCAGTCCTAGGATCAAACCGTCTTTGTCTGTCGTCCACGCGCTGCCGTCGGTGCGAAGGAATGACGCGCCCGCGCTTTCCTCGCCGCCGAATCCGATTGAACCGTCGATCAGACCGTCAACGAACCATTTGAAACCGACCGGCACTTCGACCAGCTTTCGGCCGAGCTTTTTCGCCACGCGGTCAATGATGCTGCTGCTGACCAGAGTCTTGCCGACGGCGGCGTCGGTGCGCCAGTGCGGACGGTTCCGGTAAAGGTAGGAGATTGCAACGGCGAGATAATGATTCGGATTCAGGAGGCCGTGCGAGCGCGTCACGATTCCGTGGCGATCCGCGTCGGTATCGTTGCCGAAGGCCACGTCAAATTTGTCCTTGAGGCCGACCAGCCGCACCATCGCGTACGGCGATGAGCAATCCATCCGGATTTTGCCGTCCCAATCGGCAGTCATGAAACGAAATGTCGGATCGACCGCATCGCTGACCAGCGTCGCGTTGATCCGGTAACGCTCGATAACCGTCGGCCAAAAGTGCACCGCCGCGCCTCCCAGTGGATCGATTCCGACTTTCACGCCGGCGGCGGCGATCGACTTCATGTCGATCACGTTGCCAAGATCTGCGGTGTACGTCGCGATGTAATCATGCTTGTGCGTGGTCGAGGCCTTCATCGCTCGCGCGAACGGGACACGCTTGACGCCACTCAGGCCGTTGACGATAAAGTCGTTGGCCTTGTCCTCGATCCACCTCGTCGTGTGAGTGTCCGCGGGGCCGGCGCTCGGCGGATTGTATTTGAAGCCGCCGTCGGGCGGAGGATTGTGCGAGGGCGTAATGACGATTCCGTCGGCGAGGCCTGACTTGCGCCCGCGGTTGTAAACCATGATCGCGTGCGAAATGACCGGCGTCGGCGTGTAGAGGCGATCCTTGTCGATAAGAGTCTCCACGCCGTTGGCAGCCAGCACCTCGAGCGCGCTTGCAAAGGCGGGCTCAGCGAGCGCGTGCGTGTCCATGCCGATGAACAGCGGGCCGTCGATTCCATTTTGCTCGCGATGCAGACAGATGGCCTGGCAGATGGCGAGGATGTGCGTCTCGTTGAACGCGCGATCGAAGGCCGAGCCGCGATGTCCCGAGGTGCCGAACGCAACGCGTTCCGCCGCGACCGAGGGATCAGGCCGCTCGGCGTAGTACGCGGTCACCAGGCGCGGAACATTGACGAGCATCGAAGGTACGACGGGCTTGCCGGCAAGCGGGCTAACACGCATGACTCAAATCCCTTCCGCTCGTGACAGCTCAGAGCGGTTCCCATTTCCAGTTACGAATCGCGGGCATGTCCTCGAAACGTTCGACGACGAATTTGCGATGCGCATCGAGCGCTTCGTTGCATCGGTCGATGAGGTCGCGTGCCTTGTCCTGCAAGCGTGGCAGCCGGCGCAGGGCCTCGATACACAAGTGGTAGCGGCTCGTCTTGTTGAGCACCAGCATATCGAATGGCGTGGTCGTGGTGCCTTCCTCGACGTAGCCGCGGACGTGGAAGCGCCCGGGATTTGGCCGTCCATGCAGGATCTGATGAATCGCCCCCGGGTAGCCGTGGAACGCGAAGATCACGTCCTTGTCGAGCGTGAATAGCTCCTCGAAGTAATCGACCGTCATGCCGTGCGGATGCTTGTCGGGCGGCCACAGCAGCATCAAGTCTACGATGTTAACGACGCGCACGCGCATCTCGGGAAAGTGCTTTCGGAAGAGCCATGCCGCGGCGATTGTTTCCTCGGTTGCGACGTCGCCCGCCGCGCACAGGACGACGTCCGGCTCATTACTCTCGTCCTCGGTCCCGGCCCATCGCCAGTTGCTCGCGCCGAGCGAGCAGTGATGCCGCGCCGCGTCGATGTCGAGCCACACCGGATGCAACTGCTTGTCGATCACGATCAAATTGATGTAGTTGCGGCTCCTGAGGCAGTGATCGGCCACGGACAGCAGGCAATTGGCATCGGGCGGGAGGTAGATGCGCGAAATGATGCCCTGCTTGGTCAGAAGATTATCGATGAAGCCAGGGCCTTGATGGCTGAAGCCGTTGTGATCGTTGCGCCAGCAGGTCGATGTTAACAGATAGTTAAGCGAGGGGATGGGCCTCCGCCAGTGCAGTTCGGTCACGCAGGTCTTCAGCCACTTGGCGTGCTGCGTGACCATCGAATCGACGATCATCGCGAACGCCTCGTAAGTGGCGAACAGGCCGTGGCGGCCGGTGAGGGTGTAGCCTTCGAGCCATCCCTGATGCGAATGTTCGCTCAGGACCTCCATTACGCGGCCGCTAGGCGAGACGTGATCGTCGTCGGGCTCGACGCGGCTCACGAGGCATCGATTTTCCACCTCAAATACGTCACCGAGCCGGTTGGAGTTGGTCTCGTCGGGACAGAAAAGGCGGAAGTTCGCCTGGCGCGCGTTGCGCCGGAAGATGTCGCGCAGCATCGAACCGAGAGGCCGCGTTGATTCGACCTGCGGCGCGCCCGGAACCTCGACCGGCACTGCGTAGTCGACGAACGAAGGGATGTCGAGCGAGATAGTAAGCGTGCCGCCATTTGCGTGAGGATTCGCGCCCATCCGGCGCGGACCTTTGGGCGCGATCGCGCGCAACTCCGCGATCAGCTCACCGTTTTGATCGAACAGTTCCTCGGGCCGATAACTGTGCATCCATTGCTCGAGGAGTTTGAGGTGTTCGGGGTTCTCGCGCACCGCGGCAAGCGGCACCTGGTGCGCGCGGAAGGTGCCTTCAATCTTGACGCCATCAACGACTTTCGGCCCGGTCCATCCTTTCGGCGTTCGAAGCACGATCGCGGGCCATCGCGGCCGCGTGCGATTGGAGTGGCGGCGGGCCGCGTCCTGGGTCGCGCGGATCGTCGCGTAGCATTTATCGAGCAACGCGGCGAAATCGCGATGCATTCTCGCCGGCTGGTCGCCCTCCAGGAAATGAACCTCGTAGCCGTGCCCTTCGAGCAGGCGGCCGATGTCTGCGTCGTCGTCGCGCCCGAGGACTGTCGGCCCCGCAATCTTGTACCCGTTCAGATGAAGTATCGGCAGCACGGAGCCATCGCGCGCCGGATTGAGGAACTTGATTCCCTTCCATCCCCCTTCGAGCGGTCCCGTCTCGGCCTCGCCGTCGCCAATCACGCACGCGACGACCAGGTTTGGATTGTCGAAGGCCGCGCCGAACGCATGCACGAGCGAGTAGCCAAGCTCGCCGCCCTCGTGAATCGAGCCCGGGAGGTGCGGGCCCGCGTGACTCGGCACGCCGCCGGGCGACGAGAATTGGCGAAACAACCGCGCCATCCCGTGGATGTCCTGCCCGACGTCCGGATAGACCTCGGAGTACGTCCCTTCGAGCCACGTCTGCGCGACCAGTGCCGGTCCGCCGTGACCAGGGCCTGAGAGATAAATCATATCAACATCGTTCTCGACGATGAGGCGGTTCAGGTGCGTATATATGAAGTTCTGTCCGGACGAAGTTCCCCAGTGACCAAGTAGGCGCGGCTTGATGTGATCAGTCTTGAGTGGCTCGCGGAGGAGAGGATTCTCGCGCAGGTATATCTGGCCGACGGTTAGATAGTTGGACGCGCGCCAATATGCGTCCATCAGGTGGAGCATTCGATCGTCGAGGGGCTTCGCCATTTCAAACCTCTGCGCAGTGCCTAGGGAACCTCAGTCTAAACACGGCCGTTAAAGGATCAAATCACAGGAGTGTTACATGACGCGAGAAGCGATCGGCCAAGCGCGAGTCAGGTGTGGCGATGGCTCGTTCCTAGTTAAATGAGCGAGCCATCTCCCCTCTCAGCGGAAGTGGAGAGATCGCGGCGTCCGTCGGACGCCGCCGCTCGGTGGAACAGCGAAGGGATCGCTCCGCTCGACTGCTCGTGAGAAGACCGTCTGGGGCGAGCGTGATGAGATGCGTCGCGATAGCGATCAAGATCATCCACCGTGAAAAAACCAAAGTGGACGCCACCAGTCTGGGTCTGGCTTTGAATCGCCACGCTCATCTCACCCGCGCCGCGTCCACTGCCAAACGATTCGAGAATCGCAATCTGTGTCACGCGCGTGAACCTTACCGCAGCGTTAAAGACCGTCGATAATCCAGATTGGCCGGCGCAGCCGTATCGATGCTGCATGCAATGCGCGCGATGCTGTGCCGCGAAATCTAGAGCGAATCGGAAATCGCTGCAAAGCGCTTGCTTTTCTCGCAGGTAGCATTCGGGGTTTGCGAATCGCGAATTCCAGAAATTGTCACTTCGCAAAACTATTCAATGAACATGCGGACTTTCTCGCTGGCATTGCACTTGCTCTACAGCCCTGCATCAACTGCTCGGGAGGCGACGACAATGAACGCTACTACCACTGCTAATGGGACGAAGGTTGGGCTGAATCAGGTTGAGCAGATGGAGTCGACGGCTGCTGTCCGCGCGGCTCAGAGCGTACTGCTCAGCGAGTTGCCGGGTATGACGTTCGCGTTCCTGACCTTGGCTTACGTGGTTCTGTCGCTGGTCGGCCTTGCCTAAAGGCGCCGCGTCAATCCTCGAAAGACCATGGATCTGCTCGCTCATCGACATTGCGTGCCGCTCTCGCAGTCAGAGAGCGGCGACGATGGGATGAGACCGCCACAGGAACCTGAGCGCCAAGTGCTCGGCTGACGCGCCACCTCAACCGCAAAACAACATAGCCCGCGTGACGTTGTGATCAGCGTCGGCGGCGCAGCAACAAGGAGGAGCCATGTTTAGCATGGGTACCATTACCTTGCTGGCAGCGATTGCGATGGCGACCGTGATAATCACGAGTCCGTCGCGACGCGAGACCAGGAAGTAAGCACGCATCATGATAGCGGCAATCGCCCCTTATCGATGCGTTGATATCAACCTCAAACCGCCGGCACGTCACATTATCATGGACGTGTCGGCGTTCCTTTCCAACTGACCCTTCACATCTCGATCGCGTTGTTACGCGCGACCTCTCCTAACCATCGCGCGCTCGGCCGTATCGTCCGCTCCTGCGACCTGCGATCGACCGCTACGAGTCCGAACGTGGGCCGATAACCTGAGTTCCACTCGTAGTTGTCAAGCATCGACCAGTAGATATACCCGCGCACGTCGACTCCATCCTGGATGCAGCGAGCGACACCCATGAGCGCGCGCCGCACGTATTCGATTCGGCGGCTGTCGTCGGTAGCGGCAATGCCGTTCTCGGTGACGATCAGGGGAAGCTTGGTAATCGCGCTTGCGTAGCGGATCGTTCCTTCGAGCGCCTCCGGCCAGAACTCGTAGCCCATCATCGTCTTTTCGACGCCGGGCTCCGGCGGCAACGCGCCGTCAGGTCCGATTCGATCGCGGGTGTAGTTCTGGACGCCGACGAAATCGTCATCTCGAGCAGCCTCAAAGAAGATGTCCTGGCATTCGCCGCGGATTTTCTTGAGACGCTCCTCACCGCCCGGCACGGCCTGGAAATCGCCAAGCGCAAGCGTGATGCCGACGGGGAAGCTGCGGCCGCATGCCTTGATTGCCGACGCGGCCAGCCGATGCGCCTCGAGCATCGTGTCACGCGCTTTCATGTGATCGCACATCAGGAATGGCGCGAAGCGATTCGGATCGGCGCCGATTCTGCGCGCCGCCTCGCAGAACCATCGTGAGCGCGCCGGATCGATGCGCTCGCGCGTCATGCCGATCAGGTATTGATAGGCGCCGAGGTTCGCCTCGTTGATCGTGCACGCGCTGCCGATCATGTCGCCGAGATACTTGGCGGCGTGCTCGCAATAGCGGGCGAAGCGGTCGGCAGTCTTCCGATCATTCCATCCACCATCCGCGGCCACCCATCGCGGCGAGGTGAAGTGATGAAACGTCACCATCGGTGCGACGCGATGCTCGTGACACGTCGCGAGCACGCGGCGATAATGATCGAGCTCGGCGCGCGAGAAGTGCCCTTCTTCGGGCTCGATACGTGCCCATTCGATCGAGAAGCGGTAGCTGTTGAAGCCGAGCCGGGCGAGCATCGCTATATCCTCGGAATATAGATGGTACTGATCGCATGCGTCGCCGGAAGGCTCGACGAACGGCGTGCGCGGCGTGTGTTCGATCGCCCAATAGTCGCTGTTGACGTTGTTGCCTTCGACCTGGTGGGCAGCGGTCGCCGTGCCCCACGAAAATCCGTCCGGAAAGTCGAATCGTTGTGCCATGACTCGCAGCCTAGCGGCCCGCGTGGTTACGTGCGAGCGCGTCGAGTGGCCGATCGAAGCGGTGTCACAAATCTGTATGTCTTTGATTGAGACGTAGCCACTTCGGCACAGATCGCGCGCGAGCCTTCTTCGATCGGCACTGCCGATCATGAATCTGTTTCATCAACGATGCGCCTCATCGCCGTCGGCGTGGCGCTGAACTTGCGCGCCAAATCGCAGCGCCGCGTGTAGGTCACTGGCGACCCGGGGAAGGCGATGGACCCGCGATACCTACAATCGGATTCTCCGCAGCGGCTCCTCGATCGCCGCGCTAATCCTGACTTGCTGCGCATCCGCGGCAACCGCGTCTGAATGGGGCATCAGGACCTATGGGCCGGCAATCATGGACCGGTTCTCGGGCCAGCTCGCGGATCCGAGCACATCGATCGGGCGGGAATATTTCTCTTGCGGGAGACCAGCGGCAATGCGACGACCCCGAACGGCGCGTTGCCCGAGCGCAATGCCTAAGCCACCTTATCTTCCGCCGTTACGCAGTAGATTCGCGCTCAGCGCTCGATGCTCTAGGTGCGAGCGCCTCGTATCTCACCCCGGTCATCTGGACAGAGATTTCCCAAAGCCGAGCCGCCGTCGCAGCATCCTGCGCCGCACCGCTGCACGAAACTTTCTTCGGATATCCCCATCCTTCTTGGAAACCGTCTGGTCCGATGTAATCGCCGCCGTGGACATCGAGCGATGTTGCCGCATAGAGCGTTGGCAACGCTCCCATTGCCGCGCTCTGCGCGAACACGCGATTCATCGCGCCCCAGAACTGCTCCATCAACGATGATCCCGCCATCCGCGCGCCAGCATACTGTAGATTGGTCGCAGCGTAGCCGGGGTGACACGCAAAGCTGTTGATCGGCGCGCCCGCCTGCTCCACGCGGCGCTGCAATTCGAACATGAAGAGCAGGTTGGCGAGTTTGCTCTGACCGTAGGCGAGCCATTTGCGGTAACCGCGCTCCCAGTTGAGATCCTCAAATCGAATCCCGCCGATGCGATGGGCGCCGCTGCTCACGGTGACGACCCGCGCGCCGCCGCTTGCGATCAGCGGCTCCAGGAGCAGACCCGTCAGCGCGAAGTGCCCGAGATGATTCGTTCCGAACTGCATCTCGAAGCCGTCCGTTGTGCGCCGGTACGGTATGGCCATGACGCCGGCATTGTTGCACAGCACATGAAGCGCTGGGTGGTTTCGGCGAAACGCGTCGGCGAATTGGCGCACCGAAGCGAGGCTCGATAGATCGAGCTGCATGAAGTCCACGCGTGCGTTCGGATGCTCCCGGCGGATCGCGCCAACCGCATCGTTCGCGCTGTCGGGACGGCGGCATGCAAGCACGACGTCGGCATTGACGCGCGCCAACTCGAGTGCCGCTTCGAATCCGATCCCGCTGTTGCCGCCGGTGATGACGATCGTCTTAGCGCTCAGGTCAGGAAGATCCTGCGCGGTCCATCGCGGATTATTGGCCATGGGCACCAATAATCCAGATGCGCAAGCTAACTCAACTGTCGATTTCGGCTCAGCTCGCCTTCTTCAGTTGCGCGCTCCTGGAGTCGATCTGATTCATCAAATCATCCCACGACTTGACGAAGGATTCGGCGCCCTCGCGTTGCAGTTGCTCGCCGAGCGCGTCGATATCGACCCCCGCCTTCTTAAATTCCGCCAGCTCCTGCTCGGCGTTGCCGCCGTCGTGGGGCAGCATCGCGCCGATCTCGCCATGATCCGCGAGCGCAAGCAGGGTCTTCTCGGGCATCGTATTCACCGTATGTGGCGCGGCGAGCGACTTGACGTAGAGGACGTCTGACGCCTTTGGATCCTTGGTCCCCGTGCTGGCCCATAGCAAGCGCTGCGATCGCGCACCGTAGTTGAGCAGTCGGAGCCATCGGTCGGACGCGAGCAACTCGCGATAGGCTTTGTAGATGCGGCGTGCGATGGCGATGCCGAGCTTCTCGCGCAACGCCTCCGGCACTTTACCCGAGACCGCCACATCCCAGCGGCTCACGAATACCGACGCGACCGAGCAAATGCGCGGATTGAGACCCACCTCGAGCCGGCGCTCGATGCCGCGGATGTACGCATTGGCGGCAGCTAGATATTGCTCGCGCGAGAAAAGCAGCGTCACGTTGACTGGGACGCCGCGGAAAATGGCCTCCTCGATCGCGGGCAGGCCCTCGCGCGTCCCCGGAATCTTGATGAACAGGTTCGGGCGCGCCGCGCGTTTGTGGAGATCGACGGCTGCGGCCACGGTGTTGTTGGTGTCGTAGGCGAGCTTGGGCGACACCTCGAGCGAGACCCATCCATCCACCGCGTTCGAGTTGTCGTGAATCTTGCGGAATAGATCGGCGGCCTCGGTCAGGTCGGCCAGCGCGAGGTCGAAGAAAACCTCCTCGCGGTCTTTGCCGGATGCGTTTTTCTTGATGGATGCGTCGTAATCGCTGCTGCCTTTAATCGCAAGGTCGAAGATGGTGGGATTGGAGGTCAGGCCGGTGACGGAAAGTTCGTCGATATAGCGCTTGAGGGTGCCGCTGGTCAGCAGTCCCCGCGTGATGTTGTCGAGCCAGATGCTCTGACCGGCCTCGCGAAGTTTTTGCGTTGCCTTCATTTTGTACTCCTTGCGCGTTCGCCCACGGGGCAAACACGGCGGCGGATTGGTCAATCAAGCTGTCGAG
>JASHPB010000336.1 GCA_030038355.1 Candidatus Binataceae bacterium | reverse complement strand
TGCTGGCGATGCCGGTCGCGGCGCTGGCGCAGAACTTCAGCGGCTACGGTCGAGGGTCGTCCGCCTCCGGCGGCGCTTATGGATGCGCTAGCGATCCTCAGGTCGCCCAGTTGATGCAGCAGCGCGAGGACCTCAACAACCAGATTTCGCAGGCTGACTACTATCACGACTATAATAGCGCCCAGCAGCTCGCCTCCGAGCTTGACTCCGTTAACCAGCAGATCGGCGAACTCGGCCCCAATAGATGCGCGCCTTCGGGCAGCGGCTATTCCCAGAACCAGCCCTCATCCGAGCCATATCGATCGACACCACAATACATGAACCAGGGTAACGGCTACGGCGCGGGCGCGCCGCAGGGATATGGCGCACCGCAAGGGTACAGTGCGCAAGGATACGGTGCGGCGAATGGCGGCAGCTCAGCTCCGAGCGGCTCAGGCTCCCTACTCGGCTCCCTCATCGGAATGGGAGCGCAGAACGGCGCACCCGGTTCCAGCGGCGCAGCCAACCCCAACGGCGCAGCAGGCAGTCCGCTGACATCGATGATCGGCCCGCTCCTGCAGGGCTTCATGCACTGAGCATCACCCTTCATAACTGTCTCCCGAGGGCCATAGCGGCTCCACGCGTTCTGCTGCGGCAATTCTTTTGGCATTATCTTCTTAGGGGAAGAACCTCTCAAACGGAACCGTCGAGCGGCTGAGCGGCTCGCTCCGGCGCCAATGCCTTGACCACGTGGTGGTGTCGGGTGAGGGGCACCGGCGGCAGATTCTCAAAACGTCACCTGCCGGTGTAAAAGACGCGCCAAACTCCTCGTCGCTCACCGATGGTCGGCGTCATCGTAGCGATCTCGATTCTCGGCGGGCTGCGCCATCAATAGTCCTAGTTTGAGCTTTGGACGAAGGAACAGGCTTAGCTGAATCCTCCCATCAGCTGTAGCCGTGCTCTCAGGGTCAAATGGTGACGACGATCTTTCCGAACTGTCGGCTGGCTTCGAGATAGCGGTACCCGTCGACAATTTGATCGAATGAAACACACGATCGATGACGGGCTTAAGTATCCTTGATGCAATTGTCGGGGCATTGTCTTAGAGTCCTCTCAGCCGATCCCGTGAACTTGTCCGGATGGGAGCAGTCCATGTCAGTGTACTGCACGTGGTGAACGCAATGACGTCGAAGTATCAGCAAAGCTATCGCCGGATGCTGCTTGATATGCACATCCCCGATTGGGACCAGGCGTTTCTTTCACGTTATGACCCGGCAGCGATGGCTTGGCAGTTCGAACAGGCGAATCTCACCGGCGCCATGCTCTACTGCAAGTCGCACGTAGGACTGTGCTACTGGCCGACCAAAGCCGGCAAGACGCACAGCGGCCTCGTCGGATGCGATGTGGTTGGCGCTATGCTCACGGAACTGCGTTCGCGCAATATCGCGGCCTGCGCCTATTACAGCATCGTGTTCGACAACTGGGCGATCGAAACGCATCCCGACTGGCGCCAGCGAACCATCAACGCCACTGACTTCAACAGCACCATCCGCTACGGCACTTGCTGCATGAATCATCCCGAGTACCGAGCCTACGAGATGGCGCAGCTCGACGACCTGCTTTCGCGCTACGAATTCGATGCCTTGTTCCTGGACATGATCTTCTGGCCATTGATCTGCGGATGCGAGCATTGCCGCGCGCGCTTTCGCAAGGAGGCCGATGCCGACATTCCAGTGACAGTGGACTGGAATTCGCCCGCATGGTGCCGCTTCCAGGCTGCGCGCGAGCGCTGGGCCTTTGAATTCACAGGCGACCTGATGGCGAAGGCTAAGTCGGTTCAGCCAAATCTCGGCCTCACGCACAATCTTGCGCCGGCGCTCGCCAACTGGGTACTGGGCCAGCCACTCGGCGCGTCAATCCACGACAGTTTCGTTGCCGGCGATCTATACGGCGACCGCATCGAGCAGCTTGTCGTTTCGAAGCTGCTGCTTCACCTGTCGGAGACGCGACCCGCTGAATTTATGACCAGCGTATGCGTCGATCTTTCCGATCACGTCCGGCTCAAGAACGAGGAGCTAATGCGCGCGCAAGCGTTGGCCGCGACCGCGATGTCGTCGGCATTCCTGTTCATCGACGCCATCGACCCAATTGGCACTATAAATCCCGAGAGGTACGCGCGCGTCGGACGCGTATTCGCCGCGACCGCTCGCTACGAACCGTTTCTGGGCGGCGATCCGATCGAGGACGTCGTGGTCTATTTTTCCGGCCACTCGCAAATGGATTTCGCCGAGAACGGAACGCCGGTTGCCGGCGTTCTCACTTCCCGGCGCAAGTATCCTCATCTCGATGCGGTCCGGGGCGCCTGTCGCGCGCTTCAGCGCGCGCATATTCCGTTCGGTGTAATCACCCGCCGCCAGCTCGATGAGCTGCACCGGTTTCGAGCGATTGTTCTTCCTAACGTCCTGCGAATGGATCGCGAGGAAATTGAAGCGTTCCGCGAGTATGTGAAAGCTGGAGGCAGGTTGTACGCGAGCCGATACACTTCGCTAGTGGAGGAGAGCGGCGCCCGGCATCGCGACTTCATGCTTGCCGATGTATTCGGTGCGAGTTTCGATTCCGAGGAACTAGGGGCTTTCGTATATCTGACGCCGGCCGATGACACGCTCGCGACATGGATCGCGCCACAGCGCCACGTGAGCTGTAAGATTGCGAAAGATCCGACTCGGCCAGTATCGGCCTTGTGTGGAATGCCCCGGCTACGTAGCGGCTTGGGCCGGGTGCTGGCGACGCTCACCCTCCCTTATGGATATCCATCGCGAGGTTCGGTGAACGACCACCAGTGGGCGAGCATTCATTCCTCGCCGCCATGGGAACAGCTTGCCCTTCCAACAATCATCGTCAACGAATTCGGCAGCGGACGCGCAATCTATTCCGCCGCCTCAATCGAGGCCATCGACGGCGAGGCCGCACGCGCTTTGTTCGTTGGGCTTGTCAGTGCGCTACTCGACGGCACCTTTTCGAGTGGCGCAGTCACGCACCCGTCGGTCTGGATGGCGACTTTTGATCAGCGCGATCATCAGCGCGTGATGGCGAGCTTCCTCAATTATCAGGAAGAGCTGCCGCCTGCGCCCGTGGCAGTTCGGTTGAGCTTGCGGCCGCCGGCGGGCAGACGGTTCCAACGATTGCGGCTGGCGCCCGAGGGCGCGGCGATGGAGTTCACTGTCGCAGCCGATGGCACTTTGCACGCTGAGATTGACGCAGTCGAACTGACGGCTATAGTGATTGCCGAATACGACTAGTTGGCGCCCCCGGCCAAGTGCAAACGGGACATGCCGGCGTTGCATCGGTGCGATCACTGCTGATCTGGAGCACCATGAGTCACCACGGCTCTCCGTTCCTCACCTCTCTTCGCACGTCTTCGTATACTTTCATCAGCTTGTCGACCTCATCTTGCTGCAGGTCTGGCCGATACTGGCGATTCACCTCGAGCACGGATTCCGTGCGTTTGCCGCTGGGCGCGAACTTAGGCATCTCGCGGTTCGGGTCGTTGCGCCTGGCGACCGCACGTTCGACCTGATGCTGGTAGTAGCGCGAGATGCTCGCTCGGCATCGATCGGAAAAGGCCAGCATGATCGCCTCGGCCCGATCGGCTGACTTTACACCTCGTTTGCGCGTCGTCTTTCGATTCGATGACGATCTGACCGCGTGTTTCAGGAAAATGGCATCGCGCGTCGAACCAGCGCCGAGGCGGAGACTGCTGTCCGTTTTCGGTGGCTCGAGCACCCGTTTCATCAGCCTCTTTTTCGCAGACGAATGCACCATGATTAGTGTTTGCGTACCATCGTGGCCCTTAAATTGACAAACGCCGCTCGCGAGATTGAGCCACACTACCCTGTCTTGTGGACAATGTATTTGAACGAGCTGTTCGCTGTGGACAGCGTCATGGTCGCGGTCAAAAGTGCAGTAGTCCGTTGAGTTACAAATTGCGCTTCTACCCGCACCCTAAGAGAAGAGTAACGAATACAAGGAGCAAACGTGTAAAGTTGACGACGCGCTTTCGCTTCGTTGATAGAGGGTGCTCGTACCATCCTTAAAATCCTCGCATCGGCGGGACTTTCGGATTCGGAGACTAGCTTTCCATGAGCGCTGCCCTCGGGAAACTCGACGGATCTTAGATTGAGCAGAAGTGACAGGGCGTCGGACAACAGTCCGCGATTGTTGGTCGTCGTCGCAGGAAAACACCATGTCACTTGTGAAAATGTAAACTCGTTAGTCTTGATTTGACGACCAGGAAACTGCTGCGCTTGTTGGCTCCGTAGCGTTCGGCGAATAGCAACCCTCCACTCCGAATAAGAACGAGCTCTACACGATTCTGCTAATGAAGTGTCGGCAAGCACATGAATTCGGCCACCAAAGCTGCGAAAAAAGTTTTCGCCAGTATAATCAGCTCATGGGTACGTCCAAAGTTATTGCCCGATAACTGATCGAGAGAGATTCTGACATGTTAGATTCTCGCATTATTTGCTACTGACAAACGGCGACCCTTTTCTACTCAGGACCACTCTTTGTCACACCGTTTGATTCTCAAATTGCAGGTAACTATCTGCAGATTCTAGAGATTCTGATAAGCCAGACTGCAGCCTTTTCGGCCGGAAAGAAAAAGCATTCCGAGATTTTAGGAGACCTTCTTTTCCCAAGGTATTGCTTTTGCTGGCCCGTTTGCCCGCCGTGGGAAATAATTTGTTTTGAAGAGCGGTGGGCCGGCCAGGGTCCCTCTTCCTCCGTCCACCATCTTTCTGAGGAGTTAGGCCGATGGCCACTGTCAGCTGACCGCTCAGATGTAGGGTAGCATCCGAGTGTCGGCTTCGAGCAGCATCGCTCCCGCCATCGCGAGCGTTTTGTGTTGCATCACGACATGCTGGCAAACTGTCTCCGCATCACGCAGTGCCCGATCGAGTGGGCTCCGCTCCGAGTAAATGGAGACCGACCCCAGCGCGTCGTAGAGCATTCTTACGATCTCACGTGCCGCTTGCGCGGCATTCACCCGCGACAACCACGAATCCGCGCGTTCGCGAAGGGTGGGTTGCTCGTTGCTCTCGAGGCGTGCCCATTCACGTTCCATCGCCACGAATACGTAGGAACGAGCGGCGCCGAGCAGCATCTCCGCAGTGCCGATTACACTTTGAATGCGTTCGCTGTCTTTCAAGGGGCGGCCCGAGGGGGTCTCCGCCTGATTTTTTACTGTCTCGACTGCATAATCGATTGCGGCGCGCGCCATCCCGAGCGGCACCCCGGAGACCTTGGGCAAGAAATTCGTGGAGCGGCGCCAGAGCACACCCGGACGGCGCGCGGGCGGCCGGATGTTGCAGAGGAATCGTTCGGGCACCAACAAGTCCTTTACGCTGTAATCGCAGCTGCCGGTCCCACGCATCCCGGTCGTGCGCCAGTTGTCCACGACCTCTACGTTGGCAGCCGGGGTCAGGAACCCGCAGGTCACCGGTGTACCCTGGCCTTTCGCGACCGGCGCACCATTTTCATAGAGCACGCACGCGAGCTCGACGACATCGGCATGTGTCACGCCGGAACCGAATGACCACTTTCCTGTGACTCGATATCCGCCCGCAACGCGCTCGGCGCGTCCGGAGGGCGTTGCGCTGCCGGCGGTGATCATATCGAGGCGCGGATAAATCTCGCGCGCGGCCCCGTCTTCCAGGAACCCCGCAAAAAACCCGGAATCGCATCCGATCATCACGCACCAAGCGGCGGAAGCATTGGCTTTGGCGAGTTCCTCGATCACTTCGACCTGCTCAGCTGGACGCATTTCCGGCCCACCCCACTCTTGCGGCATCATCAGGCGAAACATCCCTGCTTGCCGCAAACGCGCAGCCACCTCACTAGGCAAGCGGCGCGCTTCTTCGATCGCGTCGGATTTGTCGCGCAAAAAGCCGCTCAAGGCGCGCGCATTCGCACGGATCTCCGCGGCGGTCATCGCCGCTTCGAGAGCTTCGCCGCTTTTTTTGGTTGCTGGTGATGACATCGCGAAGTCCTCGAGTGGTGCCCCTCTCAGTGAAGCCGGACCGGCATCTCCTTGATGCCGGCAACGAAGTTCGAGCGCATTCGCCGGATTGGTCCGCTCGGCTCCGCTTTGGGATAACGCCGCAGAAACTCGGTGAAAAAGATCCGCAATTGCAGCTCGGCCAGGCGGGCGCCCAAGCAGAAATGCTGGCCGACGCCGAAACCTAGCTGCGTGGCCTCCGCTCGAGTGGGGTCGAAGCCGAAAGGATTAGTGAAAATCTGCTCGTCGCGGTTCCCCGACACATACCACATGATCACTTTATCGCCACGGCATATGGTCTTGCCGCGCACCACGCTGTCAGCGAGAGCCGTGCGCCGCATATGCATGATCGGGCTTACGTAACGAATGATCTCAGCAGCAGCAGTGCCATAGAGAGTGGGATCGTCGGCCAGCCGTTGGCGTTCTTCGGGAAACCGGGCGAGCGTGATCAGTCCGCCCGAAATCGAGTTGCGTGTTGTTTCGTTGCCTGCCGCAACCAGCAGGATGAACGTTCCAAGATACCGCTCCTTGCTCATTACTTCGCCGTCAGCGTCAGGATGGATGAGCATGCTGATTAGATCGGGGCCGGGATTAGCCACACGCTCGTCCCACAGGCGCCCGGAATACTCGATCATCGCGCGGACGTCAGCCGCAGTCTCCTCTGGGCCTTTGCGGAGTTCTGGATCATCTTCGGCGATCATGGAGTTCGACCAGTCGAACAGTTTGAGACGGTCTGCCTGCGGGATGCCGAGCAACTCCGCGAGTACCTGGATCGGCAACTCGGCCGCCACTTCCGTGACAAACTCGCATTCCTTCCGCGCTCCGAGGCGGTCGAGGATGTTGCACACCCGATCGTGGATTTGTCCCTCCAGCGCCTTCAGCCGGGAGGGGCCGAAGCCCGGCGAGATCATGCGCCGATATTGGTTATGCTCAGGCGGATCCATACTTATGAATGGGGCGTCGGTTTCCTCCGCTCCCATGCCGGCGGTGCCAACTATGTTTTCGTCGTAAATCCGATGCCCACCGTGCTCGCGGGCCGAAGAAAAGACCTCCGGGTTCTTCGAGATCGCCACGATGTCGTCATACTTAGTGATGGACCAGAAGCCGCGGCCGCTTGTAACCGCGTTCCAATGCACAGGGTCTTCGTGTCGGAGCCAGGTAAAGACTTCGTGCGGCACACCAGTGACGTAAAGGTCAGGATTCGCTAAATCCACGTCACTTGCATTCATAGCAGCACTCCTATTCTTCCTATGATCGGGACCGTCGGCATTGTTTCAGAAGCGCGACTTCGGCACCGGCAACCCAGGAATGTCAGAGCGAGCGCGGAACACCGAACCTTTCAGCGCTCGATCGTTAGTGTTGTTGGCGGTCACCGCATACAGATCGCACATATCCGGGCCACCGAAAGCGACGCTGGTAACTGATTTGGCTGGCACTTTGATTCTGCGATCGATGGAGCCGTCGGGCTTGAAGCGAACGATTTCACCAGGACCCATCACGATCGCGGCCCAGACACATCCCTCCGCGTCGACCGTCATGCCGTCGGGATTTCCTTCCGGAACTTTCGCGAATAGCCGCCGATCGCTGACGGTGCGATCCGCGCGCACCTCATAGACCCACACGCCCGAATTAGAGTCACTATGGTAGAGCAGTTTGCGATCGGGGCTGAAACCAAGTCCGTTCGTGATCTCGACGCCCTCCGAGAGCTTGACCACCTTGCCCGGCGGATCGATGCGGAATAGGGCGCCGACCGGTAGTTTGCTCTTGAAGTCGATGCCTGCCTGAATGTCGAAGCCGAAGGTTCCAAACCAAATGCTGCCCTGATCATCGACGGTAAGGTCGTTGATACCGAAGAGCGGTTTGCCATCCCATTCGGCAAAGAGGTCCCGCAGTGCACCCGACTTCTCATCCCACTTCGCGAGGGTCCGGCCGCTGACAACAAGGCCGCCATCCTGGTTGAGTGCGATGCCTCCGACAAAAGGGCGGCCCGAGATCAGGGTTTCAATTTTGCCGTCCGGACTGCGCCTGTAGACGCAGCCATTGCCGCGAAGATCGCTGTAGTAGAGCCGATTCTTATCGTCGATGCGAGGTCCTTCTACCAATCCGTAGCCGGTTGCAAGCGTTTCGAAATTCATGCGATGTGCTCCTCGGGCCGATTCGCCTCGACCCAATCTATAGTCCTGTTTGATCCGGTTCGCGATTGTGCGCCGTCTGCGCCTTAGGCGCAGAGCACTTCGTGGTGTGGATCGCGTCGAGCGGCTCTTTGACGTTTCTTGAAGTAATCGCAGCCATCAATACAGGGGCTCGCGCTGTGCCGATTGGGTAACGGGGGCGGATGCGTCGCATCCGTTTAAGATCGGGTTTGCACAGCATTCGCAAATTGTGCTCTTTGCCTTCTTAGATCAAAGAAGCGGCACACGCCATGGAAGCGATGGTAAGGGAAGAATCGGCAAGCCGCCGCAAGCGACTACGCGCGACCCCAATCAATTGCCCACACAGCAGAAGTCCGGCGCGACGCAGCCCGAGCGGATGCGCAACTTTACACAGACCATATCGACCGATTCGGTTCGAGAACTCCAGAACAACAGAAGACGGTAGCGAGCGCCGATTCGACCACGTTGGTAGTACGCAGATGCTTCCGGTGCCCGGTTGGGAGAATCGAAGACACGGTAAGACGCGCTCCCGACTGCTTGGCGGAGCAGGATGCATTCGAACTCTCAATGCTGTTTCGGAAACTTCGTGACGACCGCTCTCAGTGATGGTCCCAGAACAGCCTGCTTTCCTCGGGCTGTCCAAGAATCGGATCTGTCAGTTCGAATCCATCTTGCTCCGACGAATAGTCTCGGAAATTGACCAGAGGCAGTCGATCAGTTGTTCAAGAATGCACAGCCTTTTCGTCCACCCGGTCACCTGCAGCGGAAATCCAGTTCCTTATTCGACACTGCCCCCCGGGGTCCATTCTCTTCGTTCCGCTTTTGGCGTTTGGCTGCGAACAAACTTCGGGATCGCCGTGCAGCTTCCCGTCCGGAGTCACCCGATAGCGCGAGAACTTGAAGAGGTCGCGGATCTGCGTGAGTCTATCCCGGATGTGTTTGAAGCAGCTTCGGGCGAATCTGACTTGGCTGCGATTGCCAACTATTTTGGTCTACGGTTAGATGGTGCGCTTCGGCGCCCAAGGCCGCCGAAAGAGCGGCGCTCACCTTTGGGAAGCTCTGCGTGGCCGTTCATGCGTCAGCTCGAGCGGTGCGATGAGCGCGCTCAGGTCGTGCCGGCTAACCGAATAGAGGCTTGTCAAACGGGTCTGTTGAGTGCAATAAACGCCGGGAATGCTGGCGCCGACCATTCACCCCAGGCAGAGATATCACTGTCGGTCGGTATGCATTCCAGGGGGCGGTAACAAACGGGAGGTACTTTGAAGATGAAACGGACAGTTGTGGCGGTTGCGTTGGCGGCAATATTCTGCGCCTCTGCATTGGGCTGCTCAACGACAGTCGAGAGTAAGCCCGAAGCTGCCAAGCAGCTAGAGTCTGGCGGCACTTTGCCACCGGCGGTGACTAGCTTCTTCGGCGACGACGCGTCCAAACTGCAGCCCGGACCCGAGGGCGGTGCCGCACTCGCCTACATCGATCCGAACGCACAGTGGAGCAAATACACGAAGATCCAGCTGATGCCGGTAGAGTTCTGGGCCGCGGCGGATACCAAGGTCTCGGAATCGGATCAGCAAATGCTTACAAGTTACATGTACAACAAGTTGCAAGAGGATCTCTCGAAGAACTTCACGATCGTCAATCAGCCTGGTCCTGATGTTCTCACATTGCGCGTAGCGCTGATGGACGCCACCACGGCTGTGCCCGGGCTTCGTAGCATATCAGTTATCGTTCCGCAGGCGCGCGTGCTTAATGGAATACAGTCATTGGCAACTGGCAGCTATGCGTTCGCCGGCTCCGCGGAAGCTGAAATGAAGGCGACTGACTCCGTGACTGGCGAGCTTTTAGCGGGCGCAGTCGATCAGCGCGCGGGCGGTTTGGGACTCAAGAGCGCGGCTTCATTCCAGTGGGGCGATACGGAAAACATCATGGATTATTGGGCGCAGAAGATCACGAGCCGTTTTTTGGAACTGCAGGGAAAAGCTCCGGCGCAGACTTGACGCAGGAACCGCCTTTCTGCGCCGACCATTTGAGGAGCGTCTGGTCCATACTGTCTACAGTCAGTTTGGCAGAAGTTCGAAGCTCCTCGGCCCGGGGGCAGTGCGTTTCGCGGCGACTGGCTGGTCGAGCGAAATGGATCGGAACACGTGATGCCGTTGAGACTTCATGACCGATAGCTCTCAGTGATGATACTAGAACCGTCAGCTGGCGTCAGGCTGTTCTTAGAACGGAACTGCGAGTTCGAATCCATTGCGCTCCGGCGAATGGTCCTGAATTTCGGTGCCGGTTCTCAGCGCCTGAGGAGCATAGTCCCAAAGGCTATATCGGATCTCGATCGCTCGCATCACGCTCTCCCTTCAGATTCGAATTTCTGGTAGGGACAGGTTCGTGCACCTAAGCTGTGACGGGGCCGGATGGAGCAACCTCGGGCCGCCCATCGCGCCGAAAACTTGATGGCGCCGGCGCTCAGAGCACTGGCAGGATCTCGACCGCAAGCCCCAAATAGGATTCCCTGCGCCATCCTTTTAAGGGCGGTTGATCCGTAATTTACGGACGGACCTCACGGTCCGAGATCTGTCGTAGGATAATAAATTCTTTCCAAATCCCGCATCCACCAGGCACCTGTGGATTGTTTCTCTCGGAGGCTGGAATAGCGATAGTCATAAACTAGCGCCCGAACGTAAAGGGGTGGCTTGCCCGGAAATGGATTGCTCCCCATCAGTGCCATCACGTCCGGCGAATTCTCCAGCAATCGCTGCACGAACCGAGGGAACCAAGGATTGTCCGACAGGTTCCCCAGAGCTGCAAACCACATCTGCCAGTCAAGCCGCGGCTGGAAAGGAATGTTCCAGCGGGGTGCCCGCATGACATCGCCCGGCTTGTATTTGAATCTGTATTCGATCCAATGAACAGCATCAGCCGAACCCTCGATGATGATTTCCGGCCGACTGGTAGTCATCACGGCGAACAAGCCGTAGGTATTGACGATCCGCAGAGGCGCGACTTCACGAGCGAGCCAGATGGCCGGCGCGGAGATCTCGCCGCCGAATGCCGCGCGAAGCTGTATAAGACCGACTGACACAACTAACAGTGCAAAACTTCCGACGACAAAAGAACCGATTTTCCCCGGACGAATTTCCTTTGCGTGGCATTGCATAAACCAAGTCACCCGTTGCGGAAGAACCTTGCGCAGAGCGGCATCGTCGAAAACCGACAGACACAAGGCCATCGTCAGGAGATTAAAAAACGTGTAGTTGCCGGTGAGAAGGATCAGCGTTTGGAGCAACAAAATGCCGTATGCCGCGAGGAATCTGAGCCGCCGGGGAAAGAAAATCAAGAAAGGTAGCCCCACTTCTATGGCAAGACTCGCTCCAGTGGCCGTGGTAAGCACAGTTGAGGGGAGATGATAAGCGTACCAGGCCAGTGGTGTTGGTAGCGGTTCTGTCTGAAAGTAATAGGACAGCGCGGATAGGTTATGCCACGTCAGGTCGCCGCTCAGGAGTTTGACCGCACCTGAAAGAAACATAAAACGGAACAGAAACCAGCGCAGGAGCCAGATGCCGGGTCTGGTCGCGTGGCTGAGAATGAGCGCGAGGAAGCCCGATTCAAGCAGAAGTGTGTCCCACTGGTAGCCCATGAAAATCTGCCCGGCGTAGAAGAGCGAGAGATAGAGCGCGTATAGAAGTAGCAGGCACAGGCTCGGAAAGACGTCGAACAACAGGAGCAGCGATAGCGCGGCGCCTGCCCAGCAGGCGGCTCTAATCGCGAAATCGCTCTGATCCAACCAGAACACCATAGGTAGCCACCAGTAACGTCCCGGACCCAGCTCGCTACGTGCGGCGGCGAGGAACTCGGATAACGGCTGGATTCCGTGGCTGCCGATTAGCCCCAAGGCTTGCATGCCAAAAGAAAGAAAGGCGGTCAGGTAGATCAGGCCCATGACCCGGAGAAACAGCCACGCGACCAGCTCAAAACGTGGCGGTTCATAATCGGGGCCCCAGAACAACAGGCTCAGGCGGAAGAACACGGCACGGTTCGAGGCGACGAAAGCGTATGCCTTCTCGCTAATGGCTGCGAAACCCGGCACGCGTCGATAAAGCGTCAGCCAGAAGCCCCTGCAGCTCGCGTGACTGAAAAGGAGGAAGCAGGCTTCCGCGCCGCTCGCGATTTTCCCATCGGACGTCACGAATTTGACCGCCCGCTGGAACGCTGTCACCGGAATGTCTGGATATTGCCTGGCTACTTCCTGATAAGGTGCGTAATTCACGCTCGAGCCGATCAGTCGCTGCCAATAGCGCACCCAATAGAGGCAGAAGCCACAACCCTCGTCATAGATCAAACGCGGTTGGCGTCGGATTGGGATTGTTGTTCGAATGCTCACGGAGGCGATTGGAAGTGGGCGCCTGCTATATCGGAAGAGGCAACCGCGGAGCGTTTTGCAGGACCGGGCGCCTCCCCGGTTGTGTGTCTAATTGCTAATTCTGGCACAGGACGGTCGCGTAGCGCAGTTTTGCGAGCCGGGGGGAGAGCGTTAAACTCCCGGCGCCCCATGACCTTGTGGTGTAATTTGTAATTCCTTCTAGTCTGCTGTCCCATTAATATCTCTACATTTGGCGCGAGGTCTGCTAGCAGTGATGGGTGAGGTGGCAAGGATGGGCAGAGCCAACACGGCTATAGCAATCAGCGACGCTGACCGCGAGCAGTTGCGGGCCTTGGTACGCTCGCACCGCATGCCGCACTGGCTGGTACGGCGGGCGCAAATCGTATTGCTGTCGGGCGAGGGCAACGCCAATCGGGAAGTGGCGCGGCGCTGCGGTGTGAGTGCTCCCGCAGTCAGCCATTGGCGCCGGCGCTATCAGGAGCGCGGCTTGGCCGGGCTGCATGATGAACTGCGGCCAGGGCGGCCGCGCAGCCACGACGACGAACAGGTGGCGGAGTTGATTAGGCTGGTCTCCCAACGCCAACCCCAACCCGCCAGCCACTGGAGCGTGCGCTCGGCGGCCGCGGCCAGTGGC
>JASHPB010000335.1 GCA_030038355.1 Candidatus Binataceae bacterium | reverse complement strand
TTCAGCAACCCGTATGACCGCGTAGCGCGGGTCCTTGTCGTCCTCACCCCGGACATCGGTGCGCAGTATTTTCGCGACGTGGCCGAGGTCGTCAACCTCCCGGGCGGTCCCAACCCCGCGAAAATGGCCGAGGTGATGAGCCGTTACGGTCTGATTCTGTCACCGCCCACGCAGGCGCGCACGACTGGTTAAAAATTACCCGTGCCTGGAGTTTCGTCACAGCGTCGCCCTGGCTACCGGGCAATGTTAATCACGAGTGCTGATGGCAGGGACTGGGACCAGCCGGGCTCACGAATGATGAAAAGAGGTTGGTGGTGTCTGACTATTTTCTCGTTGAGGACCTTGTTCTAAGCTGTGTCGTCAAGGCTGAAGGCGACGACAAGATTCACCTGTATAACCTTAGTCGTGACAGTATCACTCTCGATCCACGATTCGATCTTGATTTTGATCGCGACATCAAGACCGGGCCGGCACGGCCGCACGGCTTTGCATTTCTACGCGGCGGGCCATGATTTGTAAAATGACGTGACGAAACGCGGCGGCCTTATGAATAGAATCGGACCCGCGGATTCGCGTTGAATCCGTGGCACCGGAGTCACATCGTACCATCCAACAGTTGATTCAATTGGGTAGGTTTGTGTGGGCGCGCACGAATTCACCAATTTTATCTATCGCCTCTTGTCCCTCGTCGAGCATGGATGCAAACAACTGCCAGACATGAATCATCTGGGGCCATTTCTCGATCGTAACGTTCACGCCGCCCTCTTTGGCGCGCTCTGCTAATCGTATCGAATCGTCGGGCAGGCATTCCGCCGTGCCAACTTGGATCAGGAGCGGGGGCAGGCCCCGCAGATCCGCATACAGCGGAGCCGCGAGCGGAGTTCGCGGGGCGGTGCCACCGAGATAGAGCTTTCCGATTGCAAGATAGGCCGCGCGCCCCGGGAAGATCGGATCGCGTTCAAGATTGGTCGCAATCGATTCGCCCAGAGCCTCGAAGTCGACCATGGGCGACAAGAGCACGGCCGCGGCCGGATTCGGCAACTTCGCGTCGCGAATCGCAACCAGCGTTGCGGCGGTCAGTCCGCCGCCCGCAGAGTCGCCCGCGAGAATGATCGTGCGTGGTTTGATTCCGGTCTTGAGTGACCAACGATACGCGCCGACCGAGTCCTCGACCGCAGCTGGAAACGGATGCTCCGGAGCTAGACGATAATCAATGGTCAACACTCGCGCTTTCGCCGCCCGCGAAAGGTTGGCTGCCAACGAACGATAGACGGCGATCGACCCGCTAACGTAGCCGCCGCCATGCAGATAAAGTATTGTGCAACCGGCATCGGAGCCTGAAATGCTGGCCCATTCGGCATTCATGTTTCCGATGCCCACCGTTTCAAACTTGGCGCTCGGATCGATCGGTTACAGCTGGTCCATCTGCTCAGCGCCCGCCCGCATCTGCGCAACGTCAACATTGGACAGCGACGGACTGGACTTCAGCAAATTGATCAATGTTTCCAGTTGCTGAATTGACATCAGAACAATCTCCTCAACTGATTTCTTCGTTCAGAGTCATTTTGGTGCGCTCGAGTGTTTGTAACAAGTTCGTTATATGAAACATTTTGTTCCAAAATCGAAACAATGAATCTAGACGACACCAGATGCTTTGCGCGCGTCGTCGAATTGCAAAGCCTGACCACTGCTGCTGATTGCTTGGGCACGAGCAAAGCCGGTATGAGCCGGGCATTGCAGCGTCTGGAAAACCGACCTCGGCATCCGGCTGATCCAACGCACGACACGCCGGGTTACAGCTGACAACTGCCGGACGGCTGCTTTTCGAAAACGTTCACGAGGCGCTCGAGCGGCTCGATGAAGCCGGTAACCAGGTGAGCCCGATAGAACAAGAACCACGCGGGATCGTGCGTATCACGGGCCCGGATGTCGGAGGCCTTTTTGCTTCCTCGAATAATCGCGGACTTCTCAGATCAATGTCCAAAGATTCAGAATGAACGGTCGCTAACTTCAAGGATGCTAGAGCTAGCCAAGGAATGATCTGATCTTGCTGTGCGCTGAGGCCGGGTGCGCTCATCATCGTTAGTGTCGCAGCGTGTCGGAAATCAGACGTCGCACCTATTGCAAGCGAGAAGTACTCAAGCAGGCGAGGTCGCTCAAGCTACACTCATAGAATTGGCCCATCATAGCTCTGTCGTCATTGGCAGATCGCATCGCACCGAAGGCAGCGGCAGTCAATGGCGCTCGATGAAAGAATGCAAGCTCGAAGCAATAAGGGTTGACGGCCCGCTCCGAGTTGATGACTTGATGGCGGCTTGTGAAGCAGCGCGGCTTAACCTAGGTCTCGGTTTTCTTCCGCAGTTCCTCGCCTTGAGTACGCGGGCCTAACTCGAATCCTCCGAACGTCCCAGTCGCCTACCCCGCCAATTAGGGTCGTTTGGCCTAAGCGGCGGCCCGAGTCTTATCGAGTGGAGCTGGCTCGCACCTTCCTGATCAAAAGGCTATTTGAGGCTATACATGAAGGTTGTTGAGATCGATACCGCTTCCCCTGGATGGCTAGTTTCAGGAAAATTCAGTAAAATCGCGAGAAGAGAAAAGTCATGGTATGGGGTGAAGGGAAAACGTCACCTAATCCTTTTGGCGAGGATTTATACCATGACCGAAAAAGAGCATAAGGCTGGAAGAATCGATTTAATAGCGCTGGTGGAGGGAGAGCGGGCTTTTCTGCGGAAGCTAATGCGGACGACGCTGCAAGAAGTACTGGAAGCGGAAATGACCGAAGCGCGCTGCGCGGGGCCAAGAGCGAACGAACGACGGGCCGCAACGGCTATCGTTCGGGATATTATGGGCGCAGCTTAATCACCCGGGTGGGCAAGTTTAAGTTGCGGATGGCGCAGGATCGCACGGGGCCGGTTTTCGACCGAACTGTTCGAGCGCCATCAGCGCTCGGAGCGAGCGTTGGTGGCGGCCCTGGCGGAGATGTACGTGCAGGGGGGCTCGACGCGCAAGGTCGAGGCGATCACCGAAAACGGCTGGACCAGAGCCTGGACCACTTCGCGGCGCGGCCGTTGCGCGAGGCTTTTCCCTACCTGATCGTCGATGCCCGCTACGAGCGCGTACGCGAGGCCGGCGTGATTGTCAGCCACGCCGTGCTGATCGCGATCGGCATCGGCTGGGACGGGTGGCGCCAAGGTGCTGGGGTGGAACTGGCCAATCGGGAAAGCCGCTCGAGCTTTAGCGACTTCCTGCGCAAACTCAAACCGCGCGGGCTCAACGGCGTGGAGCTGGTGGTCTCCGACGATCATGCGGGGCTTAAGGCGGCGATTGCTGAAGTCCTGCCCGAAGCCGTGTGGCAACGCTGTTATGTCCGCTTTCTGCGCAACGCCCTGGACTACGTACCGCGCCAGGTCGATGACGACTGCCTGCAAGAGCTGCGCTGGCTTTACGCCCGCCGTGATCTAGCCGAAGCGCGCAGTGATCTGGCGCCTGGCTGGCGCGCTGGGCAGGTAAATGCCCGCGGCTTACTGCCTGGATCGAAGAAAACCTTGACAAAACCCTTAGTTTCTACCGACTCCCACGCCAGCATCACAAGCACCGCAGGACCACCAACATGCTCGAGCGCCTAAACGAGGAGATCAAACGCCGTACCCAGGTAGTGCGGATCTTTCCCACCGACCAGAGCTGCTTGCGCCTGATCCGGGCCTTGGCGGTCGAGACCTATGAAAACTGGCTCGAGCAGCATCGCTATCTCACCATGGAGGAATTACGCGAACACAAAAAGCTAATCATGCGGCAAGCTGCCTAACCCCGCCACGGGCGCTACGCTGAGCTTTCCCTAAGGGCTCGCTCCGCGCCCGCGGCTCCTCTGCTCCCGCTTACCATGATCCTTTTTGCTGAACTTGACGCACACATCTAGGATCCGCCGCACGCGTAGGAGCGGCGTTCGCCGTTGAAAGCAAAGCAACGAGGGCTGCGAAGGCTAGTGCGTAGTAACCCCTCGGTCGCATCGTAAGCGCATCCTTGAGCGAAAGAATGCGGCGAATCTTCGCATAGCGGGGGGGAATAGAATTGGAGGCGTCGCCGGTAGAGCGACGCCCTTGGACGGTAAATCAGCCGTGGGCGCGGTGATGGTCGGTGTGCACGAGGCGCAGCTCAGGGCGATGCGGCTCGGCAATCTGCGGCATATCGTCTTCCTCGTCGCGCGACCATCGGTAGAAAATCAGGGTGAAGATGAACATCAGATACGTGCCCTGGCCGACCCACATCATGAGCCCGCCGAACACCTGATCGTCGAGCGGCGCGAGGCCCCATCCGTGCGGGCCCTCGAGGTACCACGGGTAGATGACGCCGGTGGCGAGCGTGATCGGCGCAGCCACCGCGGTCATCGGGATCATCAGGAGGAACAGGTAGAGAATCTGCGCGGGATACGAAAGCCGC
>JASHPB010000334.1 GCA_030038355.1 Candidatus Binataceae bacterium | reverse complement strand
CGGCCGAGTTGAATCGGTTCATCGTCGAATCGTACGTCACGATGCTCGCGCCGATGGCGCCGTACGTGACCGAGGAGATCTGGCGCGCCCTCGGTCACAACGAATCGATTCATCTGAGCTCGTGGCCGAAGCACGATCCTGAACTCGCGCGCGAGGACACGGTGACGGTCGTGGTTCAGATCAATGGCAAAGTTCGCGATCGTCTGACGCTCGCGGCCGGTGCCGACGAGGATGCGGTGCGCGAACTCGCGCTCAAGAGCGAGGCGGTCCAGCGCAATCTCGCTGGCAAGCCGCCGCGCAAATTCATCTACGTCAAAGACAAGATGCTGAGCATCGTCGTGTAGCCGGCGCTCGAACCTTGAAGGTAACGCGATTTGCGTGCGATGCTGCCCTCGGTGCGCCCGACTCTCTCGCTCAAGGAGTGCTTGCGATGGCTGACGACATCCTGAAGCTAGCTCACCACGAAAATTACGCGGTGCTGTCGCTCAATCGCCCCGAAAAACGTAACGCGCTTAATCAGCCACTGATCGAGGCACTCAACAACGCGCTCGCTCAACTCGAGGGCGACCGGGAAGTGCGCGCGCTGCTGCTTCGCGGTGAGGGTGCGAGCTTCTGCGCCGGAGTCGACCTGAAGGAAGTCGACGAGTCGGCCGGTGGCCACAATGTCACTTCGCTCGAGTTCGTGTTCGGGCGCCTCGAGAGATTTCCCGTTCCCACGATTGCGGCGGTTCAGGGCGCAGCACTCGCGGGCGGCCTGGAGCTCGCGCTGCATTGCGATCTTCGTATGGCAGCCGAGAATGCGCGCCTCGGGATGACGCTCGGCAAGGTCGGCCTGATGGTGCCGTATGATTTCACCCGCAAGCTAATCGAAATCTGCGGCGCGGCGAACACCGCGATGATTCTCTACTCGGCTGATCTCTTCGACGCCGAGCATGGTCACGCGATGGGGCTGGTCCACGAAGTCACTGCCGATGGGAAGCTCGATTCCTCGGCGACCGCGCTCGCCGAAAAGGTGGCGGGCAACGCGCCACTCTCTCTTCGCGCGATGAAAGCTACCGTTCGCCGCTGCATGTCGGAGACCTTCGATGCGTGGCACGATGACATGCTCCGCCTGGCGCGCGATGTGCGCCAGAGCAAGGACGCAAAGGAAGGAGTCCGGGCCTTTCTCGAGAAGCGCAAGCCGGTCTGGCGCGCCGAGTAAAAGCTAGGAGTGGCGCGCGAGCGCCTTACGAATCGCGGCCGCGCTTTCCAGCAGCGTGTTCGGCAGGTTTAGCGTCCCAGCGACATTCGAATAGGGATAGAGCCGCGCATTGATATGCGCATGCAGCGGCAGGCCCTCGCCCTGGTGGATTTCGTAATCCAGCGGCAGCGGCCCCAGAATCATCAGCACGCGATAGAGCGCGCTCGCGAAGGCATGCACCTGCTCGCGCTTTAGTTCCGTAAGAAGGCCGCGAAAGGCGGGCATGACGATGTCGTAGCTCCGCGGGAATGCGCCTATCGGACTCGCGTAGCTGACAAGGCCGTCGCGCTTTTCGATCACCAGTCCTAGCCGCTCCATCAATGCGACTATCTCGTGCCAAACATGCGGATTGTCGCGCTCGGCGCGCGCTTCGCTCGCGATCGCGGGAAACGGTTCCGGCGAGCCGATGATCTGCTGATGCGGATGCGGTTGCGAGGCGCCGGATTCGCGGCCTTGGTTTTTCCGCACGACGACTGAGCAAATTTCGTCATTCTCGAGCGCAAGGCGCATCACGCGCGCATCGGTCTCGATCATCTTGACGAAGTGCTCCTCGCCGAGAGCGCCAGTGAAGAGCAGATCGCCGTGCGAGCGCGGAGAGTCGGCGAAGTGCCGCGGATCTTCGACCACGATATACGATTCGTTGCGGCCGCCGGTGAGTTCGGACGGGATGCGCGGGAAGAGATTATTGAATACGCGGAGCACCCAGTGCGCATCCGGGCACGCGGCTGCTCCCATCCAGCCCGGAACTTCGCCCGGCGTCAGGCGCATCACCTCGCGCGTCGCGAGTTCCTCATTGCCGGGACAGAATGGGCACGATTCGGTGGCGCGCTTGATGTGCTCTGGATCGAGCGGCGGATGCTCGGGGTCTGGAGTGTCGCGGCCGAGGGTAAAGGCGAAGCTCTTGCCGCGCACATCAACGACGTACGAAATCACCCCGCTGATCGGATTTTTGATCCAGACGAGCCGGCCGTCGCGGATTTCACATTCGATAGGCATCGTCGCGCGCCGATCACCTTTAACAATTGGTGGCGAGCGATTTCAAACCGCCGCCAGAACGCGCGTTTGTGCGCAGCAGAGCTCCTTAATCTTGACTCGCATCAGATGCTCCGTTATCCCAATTTGTGAGGACGTGGACCGGAAATTGCGGGCAGCATTCGCAGTCTGGCGTTCCGCATCGCGCGGAGCCCAGATTTTTTTTGGCCGCTGACCGCTTCCGCGGCTCGCTTCTCGTAAAATCATGCCAGTGACAAAGCAGTATTTGTTCACGCCCGGACCTGCGCCCGTTCCGCCTGAAGTGTTGCTCGAGATGGCGCGGCCGGTGATTCATCATCGCACTCCAGAGTTTAGCGCGACCCTCGATTCGGCGCGCGACCGCATGAAGCCGCTCTTCGGCACCACGCGCGGCGAGGTTATCCTGCTCGCGTCGAGCGGCACCGGAGGCATGGAGGCGGCGATAATCAATCTGTTGCAGGCGGGCGAAGAGGCGATCTTCGTCAACGGCGGCAAATTCGGCGAGCGATGGGGCAAGCTGCTCGGCACCTTCGGCATGCAGGGCCACGAGACCAAAGTCGAATGGGGCCGTGCCGTGCGGCCCGAGCAAATCGACGATGCGCTCAAGTCGAATCCCAAAGCTCGCGCCGTGCTGGTGCAGGCGAGCGAGACTTCGACGTGCGCGGTTCATCCGATTGCGGCGATCGGCGAAGTAACGAAGCGGCGCGGCGTGATGCTTATCGTCGATGGCATCACTTCTGTCGGCGTGTTCGAACAAAAGATGGACGAATGGGGCGTCGATGCGTTCGTCACCGGCAGCCAGAAAGCTCTCATGCTGCCGCCGGGCCTCGGGCTCGTCGCGCTGTCAGAGCGCGCGCTCGATGCGGCGAAGCAGAATCGCACGCCGCGCTTCTACTTCGATCTCCTCAAGGAGTTGAAGGCGCAGCGCGATGAGCACACCACCGCGTGGACGGCGGCGGTTTCGCTCGTCTTCGGTCTCAACAAATCGCTCGAGCTGATCCACGACGAAACGCTGCCGCGGGTTTACGCGCGCCACCAGGTGATGGCCGAGGCAACGCGTGAAGCGGCAAAGGCACTCGGTCTTCGGTTGCTGGCGCCCGACAATCCCGCGCCAGGCGTTACCGGCATCCTCGTGCCTGAGGGCGTTGACGGCGGCAAGCTGGTCAGGTTCATGCGCGATGCGCTCGGCGTCGCAGTGCAGGGCGGGCAGGATCAGATGAAGGGCAAGCTGGTGCGCATCGGGCACATGGGCCATCTAAGCCCATTCGACATGCTGATTGCGGTGGGCGCGTTTGAGCTGGCACTCACGCAGAATGGTGCGAAGGTTCCCACGGGCGCGGGCGTAGCCGCCGTTCAGGCGCGACTGGCACGGAGTATCTGAGCATCCATGGCGGAAACCCTCCGCGTTCTCCTAAGCGACACGCTGGCGCCGCAGGGCCTCGAGGTTCTGAAGCGCTATCCGCAAATCCAGTTCGACATCAAGACGGGACTCAAGCCGGCTGAGCTCGCCGGGATTATTGGTCCCTATCACGCGCTGCTGATTCGCAGCTCGACGAAAGTCACGCGCGAGGTCATCGAGCACGCTGCCTCGCTGAAGGTGATCGGACGCGCGGGTGTCGGCATCGACAACGTCGACCTCGAGCCAGCGACGCGGCGCGGAATCGTCGTGATGAACAGCCCGACGGGCAACAGCGTCACGACCGCCGAGCACGCAATCTCGATGATGATGGCGCTCGCGCGACATCTCCCCGCCGCCAACGCCTCGGTCAAAGCGGGCAAATGGGAGCGCGGCAAATTCACCGGCGCCGAAATCTGCAACAAGACTCTCGGCGTGGTCGGCCTCGGCAACATCGGACGCATCGTCTCCGAGCGCGCGCTCGGCCTAAAGATGAAGGTGATCGGCTACGATCCGATCATCACGGCTGAAGCAGCCGCCAGAATCGGCGTCGAGCTAGTCAGCTTCGACTCGCTCGTCGAGCGCTCCGATTTCATAACGGTGCACACTCCCCTAAGCGACGACACGCGAGGAATTATCGGTGCCGCGGCGTTTACGAAGATGAAGAAGGGCGTGCGAATCATCAACTGTGCGCGCGGCGGCATCGTCGACGAGGCCGCACTGGCTGACGCCATCAACTCGGGCAAAGTCGCCGGCGCGGCGCTGGATGTCTTCGTCGAAGAACCCCCTCCTCCTGACCATCCGCTGCTCAAGCTCGACGCCGTGATCGCGACGCCTCACCTCGGCGCCGCAACCGATGAAGCCCAGGTCCAAGTCGCAATCGACATCGCACAACAAATCGCCGACTTCCTCATCGAAGGAACTATTCGCAGCGCGGTCAATATCCAGGCGCTGTCACCAAAGGAAATGGAAGTGCTCGGGCCGCATCTGAGGCTCGCGGAGAAGCTCGGCCGGCTTGCCGCCCAGAGCATCAGCGATTCGCCGCTCGAAGTCATTCTCGACTTTGGCGGCGAAGCGACCAACGTCAAGCACGACTCCGTTACTAACGCCGCCCTGATGGGCCTGATGAGCGGGTTCCTCGAGGAAGCGCTCAATGTTGTCAACGCGCCGATGCTGGCGCGCGAGCGCGGCATCAAGGTGAGCGAGCGTCGCACGCGAGAGGCAAGTGACTACGTCAACACGCTGAAGCTCACGATTCGGACGGCGAGCGGCGCGCACGAATTCATGGGCGCAGTGTTGGGCCATGGCGTGCTGAGGATTACGGGAATCGATGGCTATCGTGTCGAAGCGATTCCCGATGGATACTTTCTGGTGTTGCACAATCGCGACGTGCCGGGCGTGGTGGGTGCCGTCGGCACGATACTGGGACAGGCGGGCATCAATATCGGCGGCTTGGAGCTTGGCCGCGATCGCGTCGGCGGCACTGCGCTCAGCGTCTTCGAAGTTGACGAAGCGGTTCCGCCTGCGGTGCTCGATAAGCTCAAGACTCATCCCGCTATAACTGCGGCTTCGCTGCTGAAGCTCTAGCGCGCGGCCCTTGCGATTGCGACAAGCAGTTGGCCGGTGCAGAGTTGCGACCGGCGAGGAACAGCTATGAATACGGTTGCCGTAGTCGGCACACAGTGGGGAGACGAGGGTAAAGGCAAAATCGTCGACATGCTCGCCGCCGACGCCGACGTCGTCGTGCGCTTCCAGGGCGGCAATAACGCCGCTCATACGCTCGTAGTCGATGGCCGCAAGTATGTGCTGCGGCTCGTGCCGGCGGGCGCCCTGCATCCGGGCAAGGCATGCCTGGTTGGCAACGGCACGGTGGTCAACCCGATCGCCCTCCTTGGCGAAATCGACGAATTGAAGAAGAACGGCTTCATGAAGGAGCCGCAGCTATTTCGTCTCAGTTACGACGCCCACATGGTCATGCCCTACCATATCGCGATCGATCGCGCGCGCGAGGCTCGGGCCGGCAAGCGAGCAATCGGCACGACGGGATTCGGTATCGGTCCCGCCTACGAAGACAAGATGGCGCGCGTGGGGCTTCGTTTCGAGGAGTTGCTCGATCAGACGGCGTTCATCGAGCGGCTGCGTCGCAACGTCAGCGAGAAGAACGCGTATTTGAAGTCGGTGCTCAAGGCCAAGCCGGTGAAGGCCGATGAGATCGTCGAAGCGATGAAGAAGGCGCGCCGCCGCCTGCTGCCGTATCTCTGCGATAGCGGTGCGTATCTCAGCGACGCGATCGCAGCGGGCAAGCGCGTGCTGTTCGAGGGCGCCCACGGCACGATGCTCGATATCGATCACGGCACCTATCCGTACGTGACATCGTCCAACTGCATCGCCAGCGCCGCGTACGATGGCGTCGGCATCGGACCGTCGAATCAACTGGCGGTTCTCGGCATCAGCAAGGGCTATACGACGCGCGTGGGCGCCGGTCCGTTTCCGAGCGAGTTCACCGGTCAGCTCGCGGACTCGCTGCGCGAGGAAGGCGGAGAATTCGGCAGCGCAACCGGCAGGCCGCGGCGAATCGGATGGTTCGATGCGGTGCAGGCGCGCTATGCAGCACGCGTCAACGGCCTATGGGGAATCGCGCTGACCAAGCTTGACGTGTTGACCGGGCTCGATCCGATCAAAATCTGCGTCGGCTATATCGTCAAGGGAAAGCGTTACCATGATATGCCGCCCTCGCATCGGATGATGCTCGGCGCCAAGCCGATCTATGAAGAGATGCCCGGATGGCGCGAGAGCCCCGCGAATGCGCGCACGCTCGACGAATTGCCCGCGGCGATGCGCAACTATGTCGATCGCGTCGGCGAAATCGTCGGCGTGCGCATCGCGATGATCGGCGTCGGCGCGGGCCGCGACGCGACCATCGTGCTGCAGAATCCGTTCACGGCTTGAGCCGCGAGGCTCCCGTCGCAAGCCGCATTCAAAGTTAGGCTTTGCAGACGGCGGCGCTGCTCGAGATCGCGACGCCGCGGCGCCCCTGCCGCAGATCGTTGCGGTCGAAACCGTTGGTGCAGTAGCCGATCGAAATCCCTGTCGCCGGATCGCCCCATCCGATCTGGCCGCCAGCTCCACCATGGCCAAATGCTAACGCCGAGTTGGTCTTGCCGAAGCCGCGATAGTTCGCCATCCCGTCGCCGCCCGCGACCACGACGCCTAGCGCACGATTCACTTTCACACCGAAGATCGGATCTTTGTAGTCGCCCGAGCGCACGCGGAGCGCATCCTTGAGCGTCTCTTCCTTCCAGATTGGCTTGCCGTTTACGTCGCGATTCAACAAGAGTCCCTGGTAGAAGAGCGCGAGATCGCCCGCGGTCATGATTCCGCCGCCGCCGGGCACGCCCGCCTCGCGAACGTTCGGACGGTTGAATCCCAGGATCGCTTCCTCGGTGACTTCGGTCTCAGGCATCACGGGTAGTCCGAGCTGCTTCCGCTCTTCGTCGCCGAGCGGCTCGCCAACGTAGCAGAGATCCGCAACGCGACTCTGATATTCGCGCGGCAAGCCGACGCGCATCTCGGGAATACCGAGCGGCGTCGCGATCCGATCGCGCACGAATTCGCGGAAGTCCTGGCCCGTGCGGCGTTCGATAATGTCCCCGATCACCCAGAAACCGGAGGTCGGATGATATTCGTACTTGCTGCCGACGGGCCACTCGAGCCGCCACTTCGAGAACCGCTCGCGCCGCTGGTTTCGGTCGAGCCATTCGCTCTGCGGGTAGGGCGCGTTGGGGAATCCGCCGACGTGCAGCAGCACCTGTTCGACCGTGATGCCTTCCTTACCGTTGGTGCCGAACTCCGGAACGATATCGGCGATGCGCTCCGTCGGATCGAGCTTGCCTTCGCCCATCAGAATCCACGACGCCGCTGAGATGATCGCCTTGGTGCAAGAGAAGATGACGTAGAGGGTTTGATTGGTGGAGGGCTTCTCAGTCCCGCCTTGCACCGCCCTGCCGAACGAGCGCATCGCACCGACCTTGCCGTTGCGCGCGATCGCGATTTGCACCGAGGGCAGCAGCCCTTCTTTCACTTCGCGCTCGGCGCGCTGAAAGAGCGCTTCGACCTTGGCCGGATCTAGTCCCACTTCACGTGGATGCTCGGCGAATTTTTCCTGTGCTGGCATGGCGAACCCCTTCCTTCCGGATTTGGCCGATCCTTACCATAACCCGACGGCGCCGTCAGGCGCTCCGGGCCGCTCAGTTGGTAGGCGTTCTACGCGCCTTGCGCGGAGATCCAACCCGCGCGGCCCGGGAGCGTCGCGCGAATGACTTCGCAGGCCGGCAGCTCGGCGGCCTTGAGGCGTGACGCAATCTCGCGAAGCTGGACGAATACCGCACCGCGTTCCTTCAGCGCTCGCACCAGCGTCGCGCAGCTCTCGAGCTCGCCCATACCTTCGGTCTCTGCATGGATTGTGTGAACGTTCAGTGCGTCGGACTTGAACTGGGCGAGGTAGAAATCGAGCACCGCCGCGCGGTCGCCAAGATCGCCGCGGCCCATCACCTCGTCGAGCGTCGGCAGAGTGGTAGGAATTTCGATCGTGGCGAGAGTCTGGCCTTCAACGACGCATCGATAAGGAGCCCGTCCCCGCGTATCGCTGCGATAATCGAGGTTCATGTCGTCGAGCGCTCTCAGAGCGGCCGAGCTGGTCCGCCACCCTGGCGCCGCAAAGCTTCGCGGTGCTTCGGAAAAAACCGCGCGATACGCTTCGAAGGCATCGCCAAGCTCCTCATGCATGCCGCGATCACCAAGAACGTCGATCCAATCCTGCCATCGCACGTGATCGTAACCGTGAACGCCGACTTCGAAGCCCGATCGCTTGAGCCCTCGCATGATTCCAGGGAACGCGAGCGCGATAGGCCGCGCCGGCAAGATCGTGCCAGACAGCACCGTGCGGAGCCCATACATCGAGACCGCATTGGTCCGGATCATTTTGGAAAGAAATCCGCGGTTGCGAAAGGCTCGAATCACCGCGCGGCCAGAATTGTCGGGGCCCATCGCGACGTAGAAACTCGCGGCTATTCCCTCGCGCTCGAGCATCGCCTTTAGACGCGGCACACCTTCGCCCAGGCCCTGGTGCGTATCGACGTCGATCTTGAGCGCAACTTCCATGAAACGCGGTCCGCGCTAGGCCAGCTCCTCGCGGAACCAATCCATCGACATCTGCACGCCCTCGCGGAGGCTCACCTTCGGCGTGACTCCCAGCAGGGTGCACATCTTGGTGTTGTCCGGGACGCGGCGCGGGATATCCTCGTAGCTGTTGCCGTAGACTTCTTCCTGGGTGACGAATCTAATCTTCGACCGCGTCTCGCCGTAGAGCTCGAGCATCAGCTTCGCGAACTCCAGCACCGTGGTCTCGACGTTGACGCCGATGTTGATCGCGTGGCCGTCGGCCTTCGGATTTGTCCCCGCCTGCACGGTAGCTTCGACCGCGTCGCTAACGTAGGTGAAGCATCGCGTCTGCATGCCGTCGCCGATCACCGTAAGATCGGCGCCGCGCAGCAGCTGTCCCATAAAAATCGTGAACAGCCTGCCGACATCAATCTTGTCGAGCCGCGGCCCATACACGTTGAAGTATCGCATGATTGACATCGGCAGTCCGAGCTTGTGATACGCGAAGAAGAAGTGCTCGCCGACCGCTTTCGACGTTGAGTAGCACCATCGATCGATACTGGTCGCGCCAAGCACGCGGTCGTCGTCCTCCCGCCAGGGCACTTTGGGATTGCGGCCGTAAACCTCGGAGGTCGAGCTGAACACCACCTTCTTGCTGTACTTGTAGGCGGCCTTCAGGATGTTCTGCGTGCCGTTGACGTTCACGTTCAACGTCTCGTAAGGGTCGCCGACGTAGTGCTCGACCCCGACGACCGCGGCGAGGTGATAGATGAGGTCCGACCTGGCGACGAGACCGTCGATCAGCTCGAGGTTGAAGATCGAATCGTGAATGTAGTGGAAACGCGAATTATTCAGCAGGTGCCGGACCTTCGCGATCGATCCGGTGTCGAGCACGAAAACCTCGTCGCCGCGGGCGATGAATGCGTCGGCGAGATGCGACCCCAAAAACCCCGCGCCCCCAGTAATCAGAACACGCATGTGACTTCTAGACTCCGATTCTAGATTCTCGCGCCTACTCGCGCTGCCGCGCCGAACACGGTGCGCGCCGTATTCTCCATTTCACCATCGAACTGCGCCACGAGCAGCATGAGACTGCCCTCGCCCGTCGCGACCTCGACGCAATCATCGCCAACGCTGATGATCGTTCCGGGCGCGCCGCGATTGCCCGATTCGCTCGCGATGCGCGCCTTCCAGATAAGCAGCTTGCCGCCATCGAGGTTTACGAAAGCCCCCGGATAAGGATGCGTCACGGCGCGCACGAGATTGAAGATCCGCCGCGCCGGCCAGTTCCAGTCGATCTGCCCATCTTCGCGACGTCGCCGACCGAAGTAGCTGCCGTCGGCGACATTCTGCGGACGTCGCGGTGCGCAGCCCGAGGCGATTAGCGGGTGAAACTCGTTGATCAGTTCAACGCCGAGCGGCACCAGTTTGCGATAGAGGGTCAGCGCCGTGTCTTCATCATCGATCGTGACCGCTCGCTGACCCACGATATCGCCGGCATCTGCCCGCGCCACCATGTGATGCAGCGTCGCCCCCGCCTCGCGCTCACCGTTCACGAGCATCCAGTTCACCGGTGCACGCCCGCGATATTTCGGCAGCAGCGAGCCGTGCATGTTGTAGGCACCACGGGGCGCGAGCGCGAGCACGCTCTCGGGAATCAGGTAGCGATAGTAGAAGGAATAGATCACGGCCGGCTTCAGCGCAGCGATTCTCTCCTGCCACGATCGATCAACGCCCTCGGGCGTGAACGACGCGATGCCGTGCTTACGGGCGAGTCGAGCGCAGGAACGCCACCAGATCTCTTCGTTTGGATCGTCCTCATGCGTGAAGAGCGCGGTGATCGGCGTGCCCATCGCGAGCAAGGCCTCGATGCACGCGTAACCCATCTCGTGATACGCGAACAAGACGCAGGGGGCGCTTGCGATCTGCGCCCGGTCGATCGACGTTGTCCGCTCCACTGCTAGTTGCGCTGCGGCTCGCTGCCGTCGGCCTCAGCGCCGTGCACGGCGCGCACGATGTAGGTCGGCCGCCGCCGCACTTCGATATAGATGCGCCCGACGTATTCGCCGATCAGCCCGAGCGCGAGGAAGATGAACCCCACGAAGAGAAACAGCACGGCGAACAGCGTCCACAACGCACCCTCTTCCTGCGGCCCATAAACGATTCGATGGATCATCAAAATCGCCGCGAACATCGCGTCGAGGATGAAGATGCCGATGCCCGTCATGCTCAGCGCCTGGATCGGAATCAATGAAAAACCCGTGATGAGATTGAGGCTCAGCTTGGCGAGGCCGAACAAATTGTATTTCGATTCGCCCGCCTGGCGTTCGTCGTGTCCGACCGGGATTTCGGCGACGCGCTTGGCAAACGTGTTCGCGAGCGCTGGCACAAACGCGGCCTTCTCATCGCAATCGACTACTGTGTCGACGATATGCCGCCGATAGGCGCGCAGCATGCATCCGTAGTCGTGCATCGGCACGCCGACGATCATCGAGGTGAGGCGATTGTGCAGCCGCGAAGCGTAGCGGCGAAACGCGTCGTCCTGGCGCTCCTCGCGCCAGCCACCAACGACATCGTTACCTTCGTCGATCGCCTCTAGCAGCCGCGGAATCTCCTCGGGCGGATTCTGCAGATCGGCGTCGAGCGTCACCACCACCGCGCCTTTTGATTGCCGAAAGCCCGCGAGGATCGCTGAATGTTGGCCGAAGTTACGCGCGAGCTCGACGACGCGGACGTGGCCGTCCTCGTTGGCCGCGATGCCGCGCAGAATCTTGAGCGAGTCGTCGCGCGAGCCGTCGTCGATAAACACGACCTCCCACTCGCGCCCGAGACCATCGAGCACTTGCTTCAGCCGTGACCACAGCGCATCAAGATTGGACGACTCGTTGAACACGGGCACGACGATCGACACCATCTGCGCTGGCGCCCTTGACTGCGTCGTGGGGCCGCGAATTGGCGATATTTTGTTGAGGCCACTCAAGGTCGGTAATGAGCCGGCGATGCGCAAGCATCGATGGATGCGCCGGACAGGCGCTTAATTCTGACAAACGAAGGCGGACAGTTAAAGACGATCCCGGCGCCAGATCGCGGCCCGGTGCTGAGGCCGTTGATCTCCTCGGACGCTCCCGCGACACTGCTGCGGACATGCTGCGCGTCAACCGCTGGTATCGCCTCGCGCTCGCGGCGCTGATCGCGGCGATACTCTATCTGCCGGGTCTTGGCCGTCCCGCGCTGTGGGAGCCGGACGAAGGACGCTACGCCGAAATCGCGCGTGAGATGGTCGTGAGCGGCGACTACGTCACGCCGCGCGACGACTGGCAGCGCTATTTCGAAAAGCCTCCGCTTGTATATTGGGCGGAGGCGGCGGCGATTGGTCTTTTCGGCGTGAATGAATTTGCGGTTCGATTGCCCGCCGCGATTTTCAGTATCGGCGAAGTGGTTCTGACTGCTGCGATTGCCGAAGCGATGCTGGGTGCGGAGGCCGCGATTCTCGCTGCGCTCGCCCTTGCACTAAGCCCGCTCTTCTTTGGCTTCGCGCGCTTCGCGACGCTCGACCCTGCGCTGGCGTTTTTTCTGACCGCCGCGCTCGGCGCCTTCTATGCGGCCGCACGGGCGGCCGCCTTCGATTCGCGCGCAGGCCGCCTCTGGCTGCTCACATCAGCCGCGACGCTCGCGCTTGGAACGCTCACCAAGGGTCCGGTCGCGCTCTTAATCGGCGGCGCGGTCGCGCTCCTATGGCTCATTGTCGAAAGACGCACACGCGAAATCGCTCGGATGCCGATCGTGTGGTGCGTCATCGTCTTCATCGCAATCGCAGCGCCATGGTTTGTGCTCGTCGAGCTGCGCAACCCGGGCTTTCTCCATTTCTTCATCGTGCATGAGCATCTCGCACGGTTCACCGCGTCCGAGGAGCACGGATGGGGATCCTGGTTCTTCATTCCGATCGTAATTGGCGGCACCTGGCCATGGATTTTTTTCGCTCCTGCGGGTTTCATGGCGCTGCATTCCCGCCACGAGGAGGGCGCAACGAGAGCTTCCTCTGCGAAATTCCTCGGCATCTGGTTCGCGGTAATTTTCATTTTCTTCTCGATACCGCGATCGAAACTCGGCTCGTATATCCTGCCCGCGATCCCGCCGCTCGCTATAATCTCGGGCTATGGACTGGCACAGCTCCGCGCGATGGCTGCGGAAGCGCGCCGGCGCCTGCTGCTCTGGTTCGTAACGATCAACGCTGCAGCCGCGCTGGTCAGCGTCGCCTTGGCGTTGAAATTTCTCTACCCTGTCCATCCCTCGCTCGCGCTCGACGGATGCCTGGTTGCAGCTTTCGTCATAGTGGGAGCGCTCTTCATGTACGGGACCGCTCTCGATGAGGGTCGGGTCGGCTACGGGATAGTCGCACTCGCGATTGCACTGGTCGCGACTCTGGGCTTCAGCGAGCGCGCTCGGCGCGACGCCGGTCCGCTGACCACCTATCGTGACTTGGCCGCGACGCTGCGTCCCTATCTCCACTCTGGATGCGTGCTCGGCTCGTATCGCCACTACGTTCAATCGACGCCCTTCTACACCGACTTTCCCGAGACGCGCGTCGAGTACTTCGGCGAGCTGTCAGAGACCGGCCTGCCGGTGCAAAGAGGCGCCAACTTCCTGATTGGCTCGCGCGCAAAGTTCGCCGAGCTTTGGAAATCGAACACCTGCGTCATCCTGATTATCAATCAGCTTGACCTTGAGCAGCTCGCGCCCAGCCTCGAACCGAAGCCGTCGATTGTCGGATGCGAGGGCAAAAAGCTCGCGATTTTCAATCAACCAGCCCCCACGCCCTCTGCTTGTAAACAGGGCCGCCAATAATGTGCACTTGCCTTTCCAAAGCTAGAAATGTCAGTAGGGTGTCAGTAGCTGCTAGGTGTCCACCAGGTGTCCAACGCAGGGTGACGCACCGTGATTCTGGGTGATATGTGAAGGGCAATAGTGCTGGTTTTACGTGGCGGTGGATCGCCTCAGATGTTGTGGACGCGTCGCGCAATAGTGTGGACGCGCGCGCCGCATGCCACTTGGAAACCCTGTGTGCGGACGGTAGCTTTTTCCACAGGCATGCGTGTGATGAGCAAGGCCGCAGGTGCTGCTGTGGGAGCAATTCTGGCGGGAGTGCTGTGTGCGTGCGCTCCCGTCAACCAGGATCGCGCGCAGAACGCCTACGCAGCGGGACGCTACGACGAGGCCGCCAATGACGTGACGGCAGCGCTCGCTCACGATCCCGGCAACCTGCAGTTGAAGCACCTCGCTGCACAGATTTTCACGCAACGGGGCGTGCAATATTACAAGGGTGGTCAGCTGCTGGCCGCGTCCAACGATTTCCACAACGCCATCGGCTACGATCCGTACTACGCGCCCGCGTATGACTACCTCGGGATGCTTTCATTTCAGCAGCACAACTGGGAGGACGCAGCGAATTTCGGCGACAAGGCGGCAGGTCTCGAAGGCAAGCCCGATCCGGATTACGTGAAATCGGCGCGCAAGGAGATTCTCAAGGTGCGCTCGGGCGGCTTCCAACCATACGTCGTGCCGCAGCAGCAGCCGCCGCCGCCCCCGAGGCCCTACTGACGGAGGACTGCAAATCTGGGAAACTTCGGTGCGAGTCTAGCAACAGACGTGGCTGACAAGAAAACCCAAACCTCCGCGGCGCCAATCCCGTCGCCAGACGAATCGCAAAGCGATCAGACGCTCGGCCAGTTCATGATCGAGGCACGCGAGCGCAAAGGCATGTCGCGTGACGACGTGGTCCGCGAGTCACACCTGCCGCTCCATTACCTCAAGATGATCGAGAGCGACAGCTACGGCGAGATCGCCGACCAGCTCTACGTGCTTCCGTTCCTCCGCCGCTATGCGACTTTCCTCGGCCTCGACGCCGAAGAAGTTGCCTCGCGATTCGTGCGCGATGTGCAGCGCTCTGAAACGAACGTGGTGCGGATGTCCGATCCAATCACCATGGTGGCGAAGAAGCGCGGCGCGTGGCGCGGGATCGCGATTGGGTTGCTGATCGTCGCGCTCGCCGTGTTGCTCGCAGACCTTGCCTATCGGCGCTACGCGGAATTCAGGCAAGCGCTCGCGCCGGCGCCAGTTGAATCGCCAGTGCCGATGTCGAACTCGACGATCATTACATCCGTCGCGCCCGCAAACCCCGAGGCGCAGCCCGCCACTCAGAACGCCGCGCAGCCGCAGCGCCTGCCATCGCTCGCCGCGCACTTACCGCCTGCGTCCAAGATGCCCGCCGCCGCTTCGTCGCGATCGATCAGCGCCGTTCCGCACGCCGCCCAGTCGCGTATTCCCGAATCAGAAGTGCAGTAACCGGCGCGCCGGATTCTTCGGCGGAACTTGCTCAGATACGGCCGTACGCCCGCAGCGTGATTAGCGCGTCGAGAGTGAACCTGCCGCGCCATTCGATCGCGGCGCCCATTCCCGGCGCCTCCCAGGTGATTGGCCATCCACCGTCACGCTGCTGCTGTGCCGCCAGCTGGTCGAGATGCGCAGCGATGATTTCATCGCTGAACGCAGATCGCGCGAGCGCATCTGGCTTGGGACACAGATGCAGCGGCGTTACACCGTAGCGAGTAGGATCGGGATACTTGAGAAACCAACAAGTTGCGTCGGCCTCACGCGCGACGCGCAGCGCCACTTGGCGAGCACGATCGCGATCGGGCGCGTAGTCCAGAAATCGAAGAGCGCAGGCGGTGTCATGCGCATCCTCGAGCGTCCGCTCGAGTCGGTGCCAACACCACTCCGTCGCCCGCGAAAGCCATTCATTGTGCACGCCTTGATAAAGCAGCATCCCAACGAGGCCCGCTGTGGGATTCGGCGAGTCACCATGGAACGACGGCGTGTTCCAATGCACCGCGCGCGGATAATCGAGAATCTCCTTCGTCACCACTGGCACGCGCGCATCAGCCTCCGCCACCGAAGCCAGGTAGCCGCAGAGCATGCCGGCCATCGATTGATCGCGAATCCCTGCCTGGCACAGCATGATGAGCGCCTGCTCGCAGGCGACCGGCATGCTCGCCGGCGCGCGGATATCGGCTTCCAGCGCGTTGCCGAATCCGCCGTCATCGTTTTGATACGCTGAGAGCGCGGCGCCAACGCTTCGCGGTGAGGATGCCACGAACAGATGATCGAACATTGCGCGCTCAATCAGGCGCGCGTTCCGCCAGACGAATTCGCCCGCGCGATCGAGCGATGGGGCTAGCTGGGCGCTCATCTTCACGTCTAACGCAGGATAGAGTTGGCGATTTCTTCGGCCACGAGTTTCTTGCCCTTGTTGATGCTGTCGCCGCCGTGCACCACGGCGACCACCTTGAATTCGCCGGATGCGCCGCTGATCGCGGCGCGCGCCGAAATCACCGTGTCGTAGATCTGACTCTTTGGAATCGAATTGTAGGGCGAGCCGCTGTCGCCTTTCATCGAATTTTCCATCGCCTGGTAATTGCGGAACGATGAAGTCAGCGGATCGTCGAGGCCGAGCGCTTGTCTGCGCGCCGCTTCGGCATAAGGGTCGCCCCGCTGATCGCCACTATCGCCAAGCGGCGGAGCGTTGACGCCCGTCTCGGCCAGTAGTCGCGCCATCGACGGATCGCCCGGAAACAGGTCACCCAAAGAAACTCCCGGCGCCATCACTTTCTGATTTACCTCGACGGTCAATGTGAGTGTCGAGGTTATCGTACCGAGCGTACGCCGCTCCGCGTTCAAATCGTCGCTCAACACGTTATTAACCATCGGATCGTTGCAGATCACGATAAGATCGGTGTTGGGCGGAAGCTTGAGCGAGCCCTGGCTCTTGACGTCGGCGGCATGTGCTGCGCCAGCGATTGCCAGCGCGACCAGAGCGCTCGCGATTGCGCCCGCGTCAAAAAGCTTCCTGTGCTTGCTCCTCATCGGAAAGCCCGCGCCCCCTCGATTTGCCAGGTCGCCACCACTTCGTCGCCTCGCACCACGTAATACTCTTTGTGCAGATTTATCGTCGTATCGCCATGGCTCGGTATCAACTCGATTTTCATGCCGGCGGCGATTTGGCTTTCGCCAGCCGCCAGGTGCCCGTGCTCCTCGGAAAGACGGCTCACTTTTACTGGAAGTTCCTTTCCGTTGGGGGGACCGAATTCGTTGGTTAGAGCCTTCATTCCCGCATCCGTGATCGCGCGATCACCTCGCCGCGAGATCACGGTTGTGAGCAGCGTCAGCGCTGGCCGACCGAGATCGGGCCGCACATTTCTGTATGCGCCGTCCATGAAGACGTAGGAGCCGGCCTGCACCTCCGTCACATCGGGCCAGCTGCCCGCGATGTCGTAAGTGCCTGTACCACCTGCGCTCACGATCTCAGGCGCGAACCCGGCCGCTCTCAGAGCCGCAACGTGCTCGCTGAGGCAGGTCAGCGCAGCGCGCGCCGTAGTCTCGCGCTTGATGCGATCCGCAAGCAGCACCGCGTGACCCTCGTAACCCATCACGCCGCGATACTGGAGCGGTCCGCGAGCGATTCGCCGCGCAAGATCTACAGTCTCGGCGGTCGTTTCCGAGCCACATCGATGCATCCCGGTGTCGACCTCGATAATGACGCCGAGTGATCGCCCGGCCCGGGCCGCACCTTCCTCAAGTTCTCGAACGTTGAACTCGCTCTCGACAGTTCCGATCACTTTGACCCGCTCCGCCACGGCAAAAAGTCGATCGACCTTCTGCGCGCCGGCGATTTGATTGGCGAGCAGCACAGGGCCGAGGCCCGCGCGCGCGAGCACTTCGACCTCGCCGACCTTCGCTGCCGTAACTCCGATCGCACCGGCTGCGAGCTGGCGTCGCGCCACCTCAGGCGTCTTGGGCGTTTTGAAGTGAGGCCGCAGTTTTTGCGGGCGCACCGCGAAATATGCTGCCATCGCGAGGATATTCGCCTCCACGATGTCGAGATCGAGAATCAGCGCAGGAGTATCGATATCGCGCTTGCGCATCGTAGGCGTCCGTTACGGCAACTTCTGCTTGAGGAGCTCCTGCACGCGCGCCGCGCGCCAATCTGACAGTCGCCCGGCGAGCTGTTGATCATGCAGCGCGATTATCTGGGCGGCAAACAGCCCAGCATTCGCCGCGCCCGCCTTGCCGATTGCCATCGTGGCTACAGGCACGCCCTTGGGCATCTGAACGATTGATAGCAATGAATCCATGCCTTGCAGCGACGTCGTCGGCATCGGCACGCCAATCACCGGCAGAAGGGTCTTGGCCGCAACGACTCCCGCAAGGTGCGCGGCCCCGCCGGCGCCTGCGATTATCACGCTGAGGCCGCGCTCGCGTGCCGAGGCAGAATATTCGAGCGTGAGATCCGGAGTTCGGTGCGCAGAGAGGATCCGGACTTCATGCGATACTTTAAGTTCATCCATGACTTCCGCGGCTGCCGACATGTATTCCCAATCGCTCTTGCTGCCCATGATCACGGCGACCTGGATTTTCGCATCCGCCATTTTAAAGGTTTACCTCGCGAATTCCCGGCCCGATTTTGATTGCTTCGGCCGAAACTGAAGCCTGATAAGGCGGCGGTTTCCTGTCAAGATGACGGGGAATAGTGACGTTGCGGATTCCCCTGTATCTTGCCAGCATGGCGACGCCGATTCCCACGAACCATTGCGAGTTCACGCTCGGCGAAGCCGCCAAAGCCGTCAGGGGGAGCTTTACCGGTGGCGCTGCGACCCCGGTGCGCGGCGTCAGTATCGATACGCGATCGATCACGCCGGGCGCGATCTTCGTTGCGCTTCGCGGCGCTGTGAGCGACGCGCATTCATATCTGGCCGAAGCGCGGACACGCGGCGCCGCTGCCGCAATCGTCGAGAAGGGCCGAGGCATCGAGGGTCTCGCGTCAATCGAAGTCGAGGACACGCTCATCGCGCTGGGCACCCTCGCCCACCATCATCTGTTGAGGACGCGTGCTGAGTCGCATTTGCCGACGATCGCGATCGGGGGTGCAGTCGGCAAAACCACAACCAAAGAGCTCACTGCCAGCGTCGCGCGCTCTCTCTTCGGCAATACGCTCGCCACGCCGGCCAACCTCAACAATCGCATCGGCGTGCCGATGACGATCTTCACGCTCACGCGTAAGCACCGCGCCCTTGTTCTCGAGTGTGGCACCAATCAGCGGGGCGAGATCGCGGCTCTCGCGAGAATCGTCGAGCCTGAGGTGGCGATGGTCTTAAATGTCGACCTTGAGCATAGCGAAGGACTCGGCACGCTCGACGAGATCGCCGATGAAGAAGCCGGTCTCCTCAAAACAGCCCACGTCTACGCGGTCACCGCCGATTCCGAGCCTCTCGTTCTCGACCGAGTTCCGCGGGAACTGCGTCTACTCACCTTCGGCAAGTCGCCGCAGGCCGATGTTCGCCTGGCGATGCGCGCGTTCTCACCCGATGGCCGCACCCGAGTGCGCCTCGAACTCGCGCGTTCGCTCGTCGTTGACGACAGCGAGCGCGCGATCGAAACAGAGCTTCAGCTCCTCGGCGAGGCCGCGGCACTCAACTGCGCCGCGGCTATCGCCGCCGGCGCCGCGATGCGTGCCACGCCACTGAGCGGCGGCGAGCTCCGCGCCATCGGCGCGGCGCTCGCGGCAGCTGAGCCCGTGCCGGGCCGCCTCACCCGACGCCGCATCGGCGAAGTTCTCGTGATCGATGATACCTACAACTCAAGTCCGCGTGCCGTGCTGGCAGCGCTAGCCGCTGCGCGCGAGTTGGCTGGAGGCCTTCGCGCACGGCTCGTGCTTGTGCTGGGCGACATGCTGGAGCTGGGCGCGCTCGCCCCCGGCACGCATCGCGAGGCGCTCCGCGCGGCGATTGCCGCGGATCCCGCGGCGATTGTCGTGGTTGGCGCGCAAATGACTGCGGCCGCAGGAGAGCTGCGCGGCGCCAAGGGCACCGCGCAGCTCTCCTGCGCGGCGGATAGCCGCGCCGCCGCGCCAATAGTCGCGGCGGCGCTCCAGCCCGGCGACGTTCTCTTGATCAAGGGCTCGCGCGGCGTGGCGATGGAAAGCATTATCGAGAGCCTGGAATCTGACTTATCCACCCACACCCGCGCTGGGCCAAAAGCGAGGACCGTTTCGTGATTCGCGACGCATGGCGTTCGCGCCTGGTTCTCGTCGTTTCGTCCGCTTCGCTCATAGATACAATTTGGCTCATCGCCACTTGTTCGATCGGCCCGAGGGTTGACCTTCGTATCTGGCTTGGGCAGGGGTGGCTTTTCGGCAGGATGCTGCGGGGTGGCTTCGGCCCGACCACCAATTGTTCCTGCGGCCGTCGAGTCACTTCGCAGAGCTGGACTGCGGCGGACGGTCCCACAATTGGTCACTTCCTGCCGAATAATGCAGCTGCTATTCGGGTTATGTATTACGACTGCATAGAGTCCCGTGCGCCGGTTCCGATTTGCCCTCGTGGAATCTGGCGCTACGACGGCGCAAGCAGCTACGACGACCAGTGTAGCTGGAGCCAGTGCCTTAACTGGTCGCGGTCCTCATTTGGCATCTGGAGCGCCGCGGTCGACGCGCTCATCGCGAGCGGCGACTTTGAATGGTCCGCATCCGTCCCGCCCGTGGAAGACGCCGGCAGGTGTCAACTCAACCAGGCCGGGGGCGAGAACTTCAGGCGCGGACCGCGGCAGGAGCGCCGGCGACACCGCAGCGCGGAGCTGGCGGGCGCACCCGCATCGGCGACTATCGTGGCGGAAGCCGCACTAGCGTTTTGCTTGCCGGGTCAACTGATAGGGACGCGTGATTGAGTGGCGGGTTCCATCGCGCGACATTGCGCATCCGATTCCTACAAGCTGTATAGGCTGAACTGTTCACTCTCCACCTGCTACTCTATTTGGATAGTAATCGATGCAACTGTCATTATGGCGAGCACCTCGCAAATTCTTTTCCGCGATAGGGTAGTCGCTCCCCGCTCTCTGAGGGCCGTTTTTGCGCTCGACCCAATCTGCGTAGAGTGCTCGCCATCGACATGGAACCTCGACAACCGGTGATTGAAATCCGCGGCCTCGGAATCGAGCGCGACGCCGCTATCATCCGTGCCATCGATTGGCGCGTGATGCCGCGCGAGAACTGGGTCATCCTGGGCGCCAACGGCTCCGGCAAGACCTCGATGCTGCGGGCGCTAACGGGATACCTGCCGCCAACCAGGGGCGCGATCTCTGTGCTGGGCGAGACTTACGGGCGCAGCGACTGGCGCGAGCTGCGCAGAAGCATCGGGCTCGTCAGCTCGAGCGTGCACGAGATGATGGAAGAGTCCGAGACGACTCTGAAAGCCGTTATCAGCGGGCGCTACGCACAAATTGGATACTGGGGGGCGATATCAGAGGTCGATCGCGCTCGCGCCGTGTCGATCCTGCGGCGCGTCGAGGCCACGCGCCTCGCCAATCGGATGTGGCTGCATCTTTCGCAGGGCGAGCGCCAGCGCGTACTGATCGGGCGCGCGCTGATGGCCGAACCGCGCCTCCTCATTCTCGACGAGCCGTGCGCGGGGCTGGACCCCGTCGCGCGCGAGCACTTTTTGCAATTCCTCAGCCGTCTCGCGCGGCGACGCGATGCGCCCGCGCTAGTGCTGGTGACCCATCACGTCGAGGAGATAATTGACGTGTTTTCGCACGTGCTGATACTCAAGGTGGGGCGAGTGTTGGCCGCTGGTCCACGCGATTCGGTGTTGACTTCTCCCAACCTCGCTCGCGCGTTCGGCGCCACGGTTAAGCTGAGCCGCACCGGTGGTCGCTATGCGCTCCGCGTCCAGCCAGCCACGCGGCTGGTCATTTAGCCGGCTTTTGTTGAACATTAGCCTTGCCGCTCAAGGGTACGGTCACGCTCGGCGTGAGCGGATCGTCGCTGCTGATCTGAACATTAAAGTTGCTGTAAGTGCCCTGGAAGGCCGGCGCGAACTGGGACGCTTACTACTTGCGAACCCTTCGGCGCCAACGCAAATGCACCCGGCGCCGGCTATGATCGCGAACGGCGGCCCAACGAACGCGAGCATCGCCATCACCATGGCCGCCAGCATCACTGTGAGCTTACGGCTATAGACAACCGGTGGTGATGGTCGCATTATTTCCGAGCTTACGTGCTCGAGACAGGTCCTTTGGGGCAACCTTCGAGCGCGCAAAATGCTATCGTCAAGCCGCGCTTCCCGCCAGACAGATCGAGCGCACCGCCGCGACGCGGCGATGCAATTTGATCAACATTTGACCAATCCGTTCCGCGCTGTTAGCCGACGGAACCCAGAACGGAGAACCATGATTCCAGTCAAGATCGCATTGATTTCGAAAACCCCGAAGCTCACCTTCACTGAACTATCCAGGGTGGCGACCGCGCTTACGATGCAGGTGCAGCGCGACGTCGCGCCGATCTGGAACGTTTCGGCCACGGTCGAGGCGGTGGAAAAGAATGTGCCGCCGGGTTATTGGCCGATTTTTATCCTGCCCGAACTCCCGCCCAGTGAGAGCGGCTTCCACAAGACAGAGCATTATCAGCCGTACGCCAAGGTCGAGTACGGCGACGCATGGTCGCTTTCCGCGAGTCATGAATTGATCGAGATGCTGGTCGACCCAAGTGCCAGTCGTCTTGTCGCCGGGCCGGAGCTTAAAGCCTCGGGGAACATCATCGTCGAAAATCAGGGCAAGCGGGTCGAGTACCTCCTCGAGGCATGCGACCCGAGCCAGGATCAGAAGTTCGCTTACCTGATCGAGGAAGTGATTGTCTCCGACTTTTTCACCCCGAACTATCACGATCCGGCCAAATCAGCCGGCACCAAATACAGTTTCACGGGCGCGATCACACAGCCGCGGCAGGTGCTGCCGGGCGGATACATAAGCTGGTTCGATCCGGCCGCTCAAAAGATCTGGCAGATTCAGTACTTCGGCAAGCCCAAGCAGATGGACCTGACTAAGGCCTATCTCCACTCCTTGAAGGGCCATCTGCACGGAAGCCTGCGCGAATTCGTAAACGGGCAGGAGAAGAAGCATCGCCCGCTCTCCCGTCTACGCGACGCCAAACTCAAGCGGCTGCGCGATACTCGATGCAAGGCTCTCGAAACCGCGGCAAAGAACAAGACTGCGATGTACCCGGTTTAGAGCATCGCGCGCGCGGGGTTGGAACGATCTGTTCGATGCACGACCCGCGGCGCGCCTGTTTTCGCAACTCTTCAGGACGGGTATAGCAATCTCTGCAAGCCAGCTCGGTGGAAAACGCCAGCCGAAATACAGGGGACGCGCGGCCGGCTGCCGAAGGGGCAGTTACGCGAATCCGCGGTTCCGTAATCGACGTTCAATTTCCCGCGGAACAGCTTCCCGCAATAAACGCGGCGCTGCTGATCGAGTCAGACGCTGCGGGCCGACTCGTAGTCGAGGTGCAGGAGCACTTGGACAGGCGAACGGTTCGCGGCGTGGCGATGGAAAACACGGCAGGTCTGCGCCGCGGCGCCAGGGTGCTGCAGACCGGTGGTCCGATCCGGGTGCCCGTTGGAGAGAAAGTGTTGGGGCGGCTGGTCAACGTGCTCGGGTCTCCTATTGATCGGCAGGGAGAGTTCGCACCTGAAATCGAGCGCTGGCCCATTCATCGAGCGTCGCCATCTATAAGTCGTCAGGATCACACCCGCGAGGTTTTTCACACCGGCATCAAAGTGATCGATCTGCTCGCTCCCCTCGCCCGCGGAGGCAAGGCCGGAATGTTCGGTGGCGCGGGAGTCGGCAAGACCGTGCTCATCATGGAGCTGATTCGCAGCACGGTCGAGAAGTATGCCGGCATCTCAGTCTTCGCCGGGGTGGGTGAGCGTTCGCGCGAAGGTCATGAACTGTTAGCGGAACTCAGCGCGTCAGGCGTCCTCAAACGCACCGCGCTGATTTTCGGCCAGATGAACGAGCCTCCAGGCGCGCGGTGGCGTGTTGGGATGACGGCGCTGACCGTAGCAGAGTATTTCCGCGACGTTATGCATCGCGACGTTCTGTTGCTGATCGACAATGTCTTCCGCTTCGTGCAGGCAGGCTCTGAGGTATCCGGCATGCTGGGCCGGCTGCCCTCACGGGTCGGCTACCAGCCCACGCTGGCGACCGAGATAGCCGAGCTCGAGGAGCGTATAGCGTCAGTCGCGGGCGCATCGGTGACGGCGATCCAGGCAGTCTATGTGCCTGCCGATGACTTTACCGATCCTGCCGTGGTCGAAACCTTTCGTCATCTGGATTCGTCGGTCGTGTTGTCGCGTGATATGGCGGCCGAGGGACTTTATCCGGCAATCGATCCGCTGGCCTCGGTCTCCGCGCTACTCGATCCTAGAATCGTAGGCGCCGATCACTACGCGGCGGCGGAAGGAGTGCGCCAAACCATCGCCCGCTACAAGGAGTTGCAGGAAATTATCGCGCTGCTCGGCGTCGAGGAATTGAGCGCGGAGGATCGGAAAACTGTAGCTCGAGCGAGGCGGCTCGAGCGCTTTCTCACGCAGCCTTTCATGGTCACCGAGCAATTCACCGGAATCGCGGGAAAAACCGTTCGGGTGGAAGATACGATCAAGGGCTGCCGCGCGATATTGTCAGGCGATGGTGACGAATGGGCGGAAAGCTCCTTCTACATGGTCGGAACTCTGGACGATGCCCAGCGTAAGGAACTCGGCCAGAACGGACGATGAACGATGAGGCTCGTGGTTACGATGCCGACCGCGATTGCGGTCGATGAAGAGGCGGTGCGATACGTGCGGGCCGAGGACTTGAGCGGCTCGTTCGGAATCGAAGCGCATCACGCGGATTTGCTCACCACGCTCGCCCTCTGCGTCGTGCGCTGGCGAGATTCCGGCAATGGTGAGCATTACGTCGCGGTGCGAGGCGGCGTGCTTCGAGTTCGCAACGGCAACATCGTCGAAATCGCAACGCGCGAGGCCGTGATCGGCGACGACCTGGCTCTTTTGCGCGGACAAGTTCTGTCCGCGATGAAGAATAATCTTGAAGCCGAACGCGCCGCGCGCTCCGATGCGCTCAAGTTGGAGCAGGCGGTCGTTCGGCAGATTTACCGTTACCTGCGGCCCGCCGATCAGCCGATCAAGACAAAACCTCAAGCGTAGCGAAGGAATCGATTAGCAGGCGTTACGATGGCAGACATTTCCGAGCCCGACCGCGAACAACGCGAGTTAGAGCAAGCGGTCGAACGTGCACGGCAAAGACGTGAGCATTGGCTGCAAACTGGCGAGTGGCCACTCGGACGCGCGCTTGCGATGATGGGCCGATTCGGATGGAGCATGGTGCTTCCAATTTTGTTGGGCGCGTTCGTCGGGCGATGGCTCGATCGCACGTTTCACACCGGCGTGATGTGGAGCGCTGCTCTCGTCATGGCGGGAGCGGCTTTTGGTTTCTGGGCAGTGTGGAGGGGGATGCATAGCGCATGACGGAATTTGTCGCGCTGCGGCTGTTCGCCTTCATCGCCGTGGGCGCTCTGCTCGGTTTTGCTTTTCTCGCAGCGCTCAGATTGAACGTGCGCCTATACCTTGATTCAGGCGCCGCGTGGATAACGATCCTTGCCCATGCGCTGCGCGTGCTCGCGATCGTCATAGCGCTCACGTTGTGCGCGCATCACGGCGCGCTGGCATTGATCTTCTGCGTCATGGGATTTCACCTGATGCGGACCGTCGCTATCAATCGGTTAACTCTGACCCCCGCAAGCAAGCCATGAATCATTCGCCGCTGGCAGCCGTCACTCTCTGCCATCTTGGAACTGTGCCGATCACAGCGCCAGTGGTGACGACCTGGGGATTGATGGCCGTGCTGACCATCGCATGCTGGCTGGCGACGCGCTCGTTTCGAGTTGTCGCCGGCGGCTGGCAGACGGTGGTCGAATCGATCGTCGTAGGCATTGAAGAACAGATTCGCGCGATAGTCGGGCGTGACGCGGCTCCCTTCTTACCGCTGCTCGGGACGTTGTTCATCTTTCTGGTAATCGCGAACCTCTCGGGAATCATACCGGGCATCAAAGCGCCGACCGCATCATTGGAGACGCCTGCTGCGCTTGCGGTGATAGTTTTTCTCTCGGTGCATTTTTTCGGCATCCGAATTCAGGGCATGGTTCCCTACTTGAAGGGCTATCTAAAACCCAATCCCGCCCTGCTTCCGCTGAATATCCTGTCGGAAATCACGCGGTCCTTTTCGCTCGCGGTAAGACTCTTCGGCAACATCATGAGCGATGAGCTGGTGCTAGCGATAATCCTCGCGCTGGCGGGGCTGCTGGTACCAGTACCGTTCATGGCGTTCGCCATCCTGATCGGGCTGGTGCAGGCATACATCTTTTCGGTCTTAGCCGCGGTTTACATCGGAGGCGGCATCGGTGCGATTCCGAAGTGAGGGAGGTCCTGGGATGACGGTTCAGATGCTGAGCATAATCGGCGCGGTGGTAGCGGTGACGATCGGTTCCATCATGCCGGCGCTCTCCGAGGGACGGGCAATCGTGGCTGCGATGGAAGGTATCGCGCGTCAGCCGGAGGCCGCCGGCTCCTTATCGCGCACCTTGTTCGTCGGCCTCGCAATGATCGAAACGATGGCAATTTACTGTCTCGTGGTCGCGCTGTTACTACTGTTCGCCAATCCCTTTGCGGTGAAATGAATTTCAGCTGGTGGACATTCGCGCTTCAGGCAGCGAATTTCCTGATCCTCATCTGGCTGCTGCACCGCTTCCTCTACAAGCCGGTCAAGGCGATCGTCGCTCGGCGCAAGGAAGAGATCTCCGAAGCCCTGACCCAGGCCTCGGCGGAGAAAGACGCCGCCGAACGCTTGAAGCAGGAGGTCGAAGCGATAAGGTCTGGAATAAATGCTGAGCGCCAGAAGATGATCGATGAGGCGCGCGCGCTGCTTTCCGTGGAGCGCGATAGGATTATCGAAGAAGCGCGCCGCGAGGCGGATAAGGTGCGTGACCAATCGCTACGGCGGCTCGAGGAGGAGCGCATCGCCGCCAGTGAACAGCTATTCGAACGAATGGTAGAACTTGCGAGTAACCTCGCCGAACGGCTGCTAAGTGAGATCGCGGTCGGCTCGATCGAACAACCCTTCCTGGGCCGCGTGATCAACTACCTCGATCAGATGCCTTCGGAAGAGCGCGCCAAGCTTCTGCCGCACAACGGCGGCGCGAGCAACATAGCAGTAACAACCGCCCATCCCCTCGATGGGCGCGAGCAGTCAGACTGGCGGCAACAACTGGCAAAGCGTCTAGGTAGCAATCTCACGATCGCCTTCAATACCGATCCCGCCCTTATCGCGGGTACCGTGCTCACCTTGCCGCATGCGATCCTGAACTTCAATTGGCGCGACAGTCTGGCGCTCGCCCGGAAGGAACTTCATGGCAACGAGCGACCTCGCTGAAGCCCTTAGTGCTCGCCTGCAAAAGGCGAGCACCACACTGAGCGGACTTAAAGTCGCGCCGCGGCTTGATCTGATAGGTCGGGTCGAGCGGATTGGCGACGACGTCGCGAGCGTTCGAGGCCTGCCTGATGCGCAGCTCGGCGAGCTTCTGATGTTCGAACGATCCGATGGAGGCGAACCAGTCGCGGGTATCGTTTTGACGCTCGATCCCGACCTGATCGGATGCGCGATGCTCGGGCGCGCGAGTGGTGTCGAAGCCGGCAACCTGGTTCGCGGGACGGGAACGGTGGCCAGCGTGCCGGTCGGCGAGAAGCTGCTTGGACGCACTGTCAATGCGCTGGGAATTCCGCTCGACGACGGCCCACCGATAGGAGCGGAGCGCGCCGAAGCGGTGGAAAAACCTGCGCCGCCAATCGTCGCTCGCGATTTCGTCAATACCGCGCTCAACACCGGCCTGCTCGTGATCGACGCGATGCTGCCGCTGGGACGCGGGCAGCGCGAGCTTATTATCGGCGATCGCGAAAGCGGAAAGACCGCGATCGTTATAGACACGATCATCAATCAGCGCGACAGCAACGTGATTTGCGTGTACTGCGCGGTGGGGCAGAAGACCTCGTCGGTGAGTCAGGTGATCGATGCGGTCCATCGCTACGGCGCGCCAGAGCGATGCATCTTCGTGTTTGCTCCCGCCAACGATCCCCCCGGCGTGCAATGGCTCGCGCCCTATGCGGCATGCACGATGGCGGAGTACTTCTCGGAACGGGGCGGCGATGCGTTGCTGATCATCGATGACCTAAGCAAACACGCGGTGATCTATCGGCAGCTGTCGTTGCTGCTGCGCAATCCTCCCGCGCGCGAGGCGTATCCCGGAGACATCTTTTACATCCACTCGCGATTACTGGAGCGCGCGGCGAAACTAGGTCGCGAGTGCGGCGGTGGCTCTCTGACCGCGCTGCCGATCGCAGCGACGCAGGAGAGCAATCTTTCCGCGTACATCGCGACGAACCTCATCTCCATCACCGATGGCCAGATCGTTCTCGATCCGCGCCTGTTCCACGAGGGACAAAAGCCCGCGGTTAATGTCGGAAAGAGCGTTTCGCGCGTGGGAGGTAAGACTCAGTCGCCGGCGATGCGCAAGCTCTCCGAGACGTTGCGGCTGGAATACGCGCAGTTCCTCGAACTCGAAATCTTTACGCGCTTCGGCGGCATGGTGGATGAGCGGACGCGCAGCATCATCGAGCACGGCCGCCGAATTCGCGCGGTTCTGACGCAGCCGGAGTACGATCCGCTTCCCCTTGCACTTCAGGTGACGCTCCTGCTGGCGATCGACGAGAAGATCATCGACAAGGTACCGCTCGACCGAGTCGGCAAACTGCGGAGCGCCATCGCCGAGTGGTTGAAGGGGCCGGGCGCTGAGCTGGGCGGCAGGATCAACTCCATTGGCGTCCTCGATGCGGACGATCATGCGAAGCTCACAACGATGCTCAGCGAGATCATCGCGCGAATCGTTCCGCACTCGGAACCGGTAGCTGGTTGATGGCGCAGGAAAGAGAAATCGCGACGCGCATCGTCTCGCTAGGCGATTTGCAGGAGATCGTCGCGGCTATTCGCGCAATCGCAGCTTCGCAGATGCAGCAGGCGCTCCGCTCGCTGGAGGCCATAGATCGCTACTCCGACGCGATTCGGGAAGCGCTGTCCGATGCGGCGCAGATGCTGCCTCGCGAGCAGCGCGCGGCGACAGCAGTGAAGCCATCCAGAGCCGGCGTTATCGTGTTTTGCGCAGAGCACGGGCTCTGCGGGGGTTTCAACGAGCGCCTGGCGCGATACGCGGAGCAGATACGGGTTGAAGAAAGCGCGCAGTTCGTCCTGATTGTTGTGGGGTCTCGTGGCGGACAAATCTGTCGCGAGCGGGACCTCGAGCCGGATCTGGTGTTGCCGATGGCGACGCATAGCGCCGGGGTAACCGCCGCGGCACGCCGCCTGGCCACGGAAGTTTACGGCATGTTGAACGATGGCCGAATCGCAGGACTGGAGGTTGTTTACGCCCAACACGTCGAAGGCGAAGTAATGCGCATCGAACGGCGTCGACTTTTACCGCTCGAAGCTCCCGCGTCAGGACGGCAATCTGCAGAGCTGCCGCCATTGATAAATCTCAGCCCGCGCCGGCTTTTCGATGAAATCGCCGCCGAGTATCTTTTTGCCTTCCTGGAGAATGCCGCGATGCAGTCGTTCTTCAGCGAGAATCTGATGCGCTTCCGCACGATGGAAGCAGCACGTCATAACATCGAAAGCAAGAACGAAGAACTCACCAGGCTCGCGCGCCGCCTTCGTCAGGAGGCGGTTACCAGCGAAATCCTGGACTTGATCAGCGGCGCTCAAGCCCTCTCGTTTGAGTGATGTCCGTCATGTGATGCTGGCTCTTCGCCGGGCTCGGCCGCCATCGCTTGGCCCGCAGAGCGCTGAGCAGTGGGAAAAGACTAGAGCCGATGGCTCATCTGGGCGAGAAGCGATTAGGCACGAGCGACGGCAGGATTAGCGCTCGGCGGGGGTCTCTTTCATCTCATCTGTGAGCTCGCCGTAGTCGCGAAGGGCGTTGATCGGGCATTCGAGCTAATCGGAGGGCTTCTGCTCCTCTCGCCCACCGAGATAAGAGGCGTAATCCTGTTTTTAGTTCAAGGAGAGTTGAACGAAGACCCAAGAGATTTGGTGGTGAACTCACTCGTCAACAACACTGCAAAGATCATCAGGAGTGGAGTTCCTGCGACTAGCTTTCTGATTCTGCAGCGCTCTGAAGCTGGGATAGTCGTGGGACTGGGCGACGAACCAGCCGTGGTCGTATCCGTTAGCGATCGCGGCGTTCACAGGATTTGCCGTCTATCAACTCTATGAGCTTGCACAGCAGAAATCGCAGTTCCTCGGGCGCGTCGCGGTTCCAGATCCCGTCTTTGTGCTGCTGATCGTCATCGAATACCGGCATGTGAGGTCCACAAGAAGGCCGGCCTAGCGCCTGCACGCTGGCAGGGAAATTTTCAGGCGCTCGATCGCAACGCTAACCGGGTGAAGATTCGATAATGCTTGCGCGCGCGCGAGTTGGGATGATCTTCTCGAGACGAAAGCTCGAGGCTTTGAGAATCTCGCGGAACTCGGCTTCCGGGCGCTGCCGCCCGCCCGTGCTCACGAGCATGTTGATGTCGGTAGCTGTCGCGCCACGGCCGCTCTCGGATTGCTCGATTCGCCGAGGGTAAACGCCCTCGATGATGAGCAACGTTCCGTCGGGCGGCATCGCGCGCCGGCAATTCTTCAGGATCGCGACCGCGCGATCATCGTTCCAGTCGTGGATGATGTGTTTGAGCAGGTAGGCGCGGCCGCCGCGCGGAACGTCCTTGAAAAAATCTCCGGCAACCACCTCGCAGCGACTGGCGAGACCGGCTGCGGCGAGATTCTTGCGCGCGCTCGCGGCCGCATCGGCGCGATCGAAGACGATTCCTTGAAGCTTCGGATTCGCGTTCAGGATTCCGATCATCAACGCGCCGTTGCCGCCGCCGACATCGACAATCTTGCCGAACCGGCTGAAGTCGTACGACGCGGCCAGCGCCGCCGAGGTCATCGGCGCAAAGGCCGCCATGGCCTCGTCGAAAACCGCGGCCTGCTCAGGATTGCGCGCCATGAATGAGAACGCATCGTCGTCGGGATAGAGGCGTCGGAAAGCAGGATTACCAGTACGCAGGCAATACTCGAGCTCTTTCCACCCGTCCTGGATCGCGACACCCGCGAAGAGCAGCACGAACGAGCGCATCGAGCCCGGAATATCGCTGCGCAGCAACTCGCTGAGGGGTGTGAGGCCGAAGCGGCCATCTTCCCACTCGACGAATACTCCGAGACTCACGAGCAGGCGCATCACGCGGACAAGCGATGGAGCATGGACGTCGATCGCACGGGCAATCTCAGCGCCACTCTTCGGTGCCCCACTCAACTGGTCGGCTATCTTGAGCTTCGCCGCGAGTGCGAGCGCGCGCGAAAAAAAATGCCCGATACCGATCTGATAAAGCATCATCTGCGGCGGAATCGCCGCGGACGAAACGTTGGTTTGCTCCGGCATAAATGGGACCTCGCGTTGCGCTTGCTGATCGATAAACGCAGCGCCGAAAAAAAAGTCATGCGGCGCGATCAAACAGATATGAGGGTGCGCATAGCGGGGCGATCAGTGCGGCGTCCAGAGCGGAGGACCGGAGAACAAATGATCGACCACGCCAAGCTGGTACGCCAGGATCAAGCCGAAGCCGAAACTTAAGAGTCCGGAGCCGGTGACGAGCCCGCGATGCAGCGAGAACATCCGATTCGCCGCGAGCAGAAACGGCGCGGCGATCGCCGTCGTGATCAGCGCCATGCCGATGATCGTGCCCACGCAGAAAATCACGAGATAGAGACTCGCCCATAACGGCTCGGGAATCGCGCTCAACACCAGAAGCGCGATCGCCGCGCTGCCCGCGAGGCCATGCACGAGGCCGACCGCGAAGGATCTAAGCAAAGGCTGGCGAGCGGCGAACGACAGCGTGGTGCCCTCGGGTAGCAGATGATCGCGATGCACCTCGTCGGAATCCGCCGCCGCGTCTTCGTGATCGTGATTCATCGAATGCGCGTGGCTATGGCTGTGGGAGCTGCCGCCGTGACGATGCGGATGCGAATGTACGAGCATCGGTTGATCCGCGCGAGTGGCGGAGAAAACGCGGCTGCCAATGCCGCCGACAAAATCGGCGGCCGCTCTAAAGCCAAGCAGGATCAGCACAATCGCGACTGCGAACTCCATCGCGAGCCCGAGCCGCGCGGGAATCGCGATCTTGAACAGGATTATCGCCGCACCCACCGCGAGCACCGTAATCGTGTGACCGAGTCCCCAGATGATGCCGACCCGCGTCGCGGTCGAGAGGCGCCGTTCGCGGCTGAGAATCGTGGTCACGGCGATGACGTGGTCGGGATCGGTCGCATGACGCATCCCGAGCAACAGACCAAGCAAGGCGAGTCCCAGAGGTGCGGCGTTTTCGGGATGCATTGCTCAACTCAATTACGAACGATGGGCTAAGTCCACGGTGAGACCACAGGTACTCTACGATATTGTTCGGAGCAAACACTTACTTTTTCTTCTTTGGCGCGAGGCCCGTGCCCGAGAGTGAGATCCCCAGCGAAGGGCTCGGCGGGTCGCTACCGAGAATCGTCAGCGAACCCCGAGCGCCGCCGGTGGCGCTCGGTTGGAACGTGAGGTCACGACGATCGAGCCTTTCCGCGTGGCTCCGAGCGAGACGCTCGTGGAGGAAAACGGCGCGCCTGGCGGCTCCGTCATCACGACCAGATTGCTTTTGCCAGCATTCTTGATTTTCGGGCGCTTCGACTTCGAACGGCCGATTTTGCATTGCCGAAGTTGATCGAGGCGTGCCGAGCGAGAGCACGCTGCCGGGATCAGGCGCGACGATGACAGGTGTCGGACCGGAGGTCGGCTGCGGCGCGGTCATGATGGTCGGCGTGGGCAGCGTCGGCGTACGTGTCGGTTTGGGCGTGCTCGTCAGAGCCGCGGCTGGCCGCATCGCGGTCGAGGCCGCCGTGGCCGCAGCCATCGCGGTTAGAGCAGCGGTCGGCGTGGGCGTCGGCGCCGGATGATCAACTCCAGCGCGCGATGATAATCGGTGTCG
>JASHPB010000333.1 GCA_030038355.1 Candidatus Binataceae bacterium | reverse complement strand
CAACAAGTGGTCTCGTCAACGCGCAGTGGATCAGATGGCGCGAAGCGTATCGACGATGTTCCGCCGGGCTGCCGATCGCGCGGGAACCCACGCGCTTAAAAAGCCGATACCGACGGCAATCACCATGGCCTCGGCCAGCACCAACGGAGGCATCCTGATCGTACTCAATGGTCCAAGGCCGCCCAGCCGGGCGCCGTTCAGCAGAAGCAAAGCGCCGCAGCATCCGATGATTCCGCCGAGGATGGCTATCGAAGCTGACTCGGCGAGGAGCATGCAGAGAATGCTATACGAAGAGAATCCGAGCGACCGCATCAATGCGATTTCGCCGCGCCGCTCGCGGATCGACATCGAGGCGGTGTTCGCCGCGACCAGACCTATCGTCACTACCACGATCAATCCCAGCCATTCTGCCATCTCGAATATCAGCCGGTAGTTGCTGAGGAAGCTTGAGAAGAAAGCTTTCTCCGATTCGGTTTGGGTCTCTGCGGATGAATTCGCAAAGTACTCGTCGATTTCCTTGGCTAGCTGCGAACTCGTCGCATGGCTGTCGGGCATCACCCACATCGAATCGGTGAACGGCACCTGACCGGTCGCTGCCTTGAGCGCCTCCTGCAAGTAGTCGCGGCGGAATACGAGGATATCGGGAGGCGCCTTGCGGCCCAGGATACCGACGATTTGCAGTTGCACCTGCGGGTAGTCGGGAATCGACGGGCGGAGCATGATCTGCTGTCCGATTCCGAAATGGAAGCGCTTCATCGTTTCAGGTCCGACCAGGCAGGCGCGACGCTCTGACTTGAAGTCGTGCCAACTCTGTTCCGAAACGCCCCAATCGGAAAACACCTTTTCGACCCCGTCGGGGTCCAACGTCCAATTGGGAAACTGATCAGCTACCTCGTGGTAGATGCCGCCGTACCAGGACTGGGCCACGGCAGCTTCCACGTGCGGCAGCGTCAAGAGCTTTTGCAGGTAAGCGGGAGGCAGCCCGTACGGTAAGCCGGCCTTGTTGTGCACGACCAGGCGGCGCGAAGACGCGACATTGGACAACACCTGGTTGACAGCAGTGGGAACGGCGGCCAGTGCCGAGAAGATAAAGATCGACACCGCGATTGAGAGAATCGTCAACCCGGTGCGGCGCCGATTCCGAAACAGGTTCTTCACTATCAAATTCAGGTATTTGCTCACGATCTCTAGCCGTTTGACTGGTCCTCCCGGCGTATCGGCCCGGCGGGCAATGATCGAAGTTAGCACAGGTTGCGCGGCGCCGCGTTAATCGATAGAAAAGGAGCCTCGATGTTCTCCGCCAACGATCACGACGCGATGCTCACCTCGTCGGGACTCCTTACGTCCACGATGATTACGCTCGTAGTAGTACTCGGGGCGATCGCGCCGTAGCGGGGACGAAAACGTAAACTTCGAAACCCCTGCCGGCGCGAAAGCCGGCGGGGGTTTCGTCTTTTTTGGCCCCGCTGACTTCCACCCCGACAGGGAGCGAACCGGAAAGGAAGGCTCCCATGAAGGCCACCGGCGCAGAAATAATCTGTAGCCTGCTCGAAAGTGAGGGGGTGTCGACTGTCGCGGGCATCCCGGGCGGCGCCAATTTGCCGCTCTACGATGCACTCCATCGAAGCGGCATCCGGCACGTTCTCGCGCGCCACGAGCAGGGTGCGGGATTCATCGCGCACGGGATGGCGCGCGCCACGGGCCGGCCGGCAGTATGCCTCGGCACATCGGGACCGGGCGCGACCAATCTCATCACCGCTATAGCCGATGCCAAACTCGATTCGATTCCGCTAATCGCGATCACGGGCCAGGTGCCGCGAGCGCTGATCGGCACCGACGCGTTCCAGGAAGTCGATACCTACGGCATGACGCTGCCGATCACGAAACACAACTTCCTCGTGCGCCGCACGGCCGACCTGCTCGAGGTGATTCCCGAAGCGTTTCGCCTCGCCGTTTCGGGCCGTCCCGGTCCGGTCGCGATCGACGTGCCGAAGGACGTGCAGGCCGAGACCATCGAGTTCGATACGCTCCCGGAGCCATCGCAGCCCGACGCACCGCCGCGTTTTGCCGACGCCGATATCGCGCGCGCCGCCGAGCTCATCAACAATGCCCGCCGCCCAATCTTCTTGGTCGGCGGCGGCGTGATCGTGTCTTGCGCGTCGGCAATTCTCCGGCGTATCGCCGACACGGCCTCGGCGCTGATGGCCTCGACCCTGCACGGCCTCGGCGCGGTCCCGCATGACCATCCGCTATTTCTCGGCATGGTCGGGATGCATGCGGCGCGTTACGCGAACATGCTGCTCGAGGAATGCGATCTGCTGGTCGGGCTCGGGATCCGCTTCGACGATCGCGCGACCGGCAAGGCGGCGGAATTCTGCCGTCGCGCCACGATCATGCATATCGATATCGACAACGGCGAGCTCGGCAAGATCAAGCAGCCAACGCTCGGAATCCAGGCCGACGTGCGCGAGGCTCTGCAAGCGATCGCGCCGCTGATCAAGGCGGACCGGCGAAGCGAATGGATTGCGCGGATGGCGAAGCTGCGCGCCGAGTTTCCGCTCGCGATGCCTGGCGCGGACGACCCGCTTCGTCCTTACGGAATCGTGCGACACACCGCCGCTCTCGTGCCCGCTGACGCGATCGTCACCACCGACGTCGGGCAGCATCAGATGTGGGCGGCGCAGGCATATCCGTTAACCACGCCACGCCAGTGGCTCACGTCAGGCGGGCTCGGCACGATGGGCTTCGGATTGCCCGCCGCGATCGGCGCTGCGCTGGCGATGCCCGCGCGCGCCGTCGTCTGCTTCAGCGGCGACGGCAGCCTGCTTATGAATTTGCAGGAGCTGGCGACGGCGGCCGAGGAGGGCGTCAACGTCAAGGTGATCCTGTTCAATAACGGCAATCTTGGACTGGTGCGCCAGCAGCAGCATCTGTTCTATGGCCGCCGCTACCACGGCTCGAAGTTCCATGCGGTGCCGGATTTCGTCGCGCTGGCACGCGGCTTCGGCGTGCCCGCCTGCGACCTTGGCGCGACCGAGTATCAACTGCAGACTCTCGAGAATGCGCTCGCACAGCCGGGGCCATGCCTCGTCAACGTGCCGATCGCGGCCGACGAGAAAGTCTACCCGATGGTGCCGCCGGGCGGCGCGAATCGCGACATGATCGACGAGGAGACGGCAGGATGAGTTGAGCGGCGGTCCGAATTCACCAATGCACGCCGCGCGCCGGTTGGTTATATTCTCCGCCGATGGCC
>JASHPB010000332.1 GCA_030038355.1 Candidatus Binataceae bacterium | reverse complement strand
GGAGGTCGGGCTTGCGATCGAGCGAGTAGCATCGCTCGACGGGTTCATACGCGATGCCCTTGTAGTCCATCGCGATGCGGACCTTGCGCGCATAGGGGCTGGTCGTGAATGTGAAGAGTTTCATAGCCGTGGCGCTCCTGATCGGATAGTCGCCCCTCATCGCTAAAGTTTCAAACGCCCGTCGCGCCTGGGAAACGACGCTTCATTTTTGGAACAACCTCGCCCGGTATGCGGCTTCCGTCGACGGCGTCAGCCGCGGGCGAGGCTGTTCAGAACAAGCCGCGCGACAAAAGGACAAAGTGGAGTTGCCATTGCCACTCAGTCGTTCCGAGCGCTGGGCGATGGATCTAAAGTCGCTGCGGCCGGCACCGCGATAGTGAGCAACCAGAACGCATGCATACGGGAACCGATCGAGTCGATGCGTTCATTCAACGTCATCGTCCGGCGGGCGCGCCGCCGCATCGCGCGGACCGGGCGTTAGCCGCTTGACGTAGATCAGCTCCGGATCACCCTCGTCCAAATTATCGACGATGCCGCTCCTCTGGTAGCCGAGCCGATCGCATAGCGCCTGCATCGCAAGGTTCGACTGATTGGTCGACGTGAAAAGCTTGTCCGTTTCGCAATCGAGCTCCGCCGCGCGCATCAGCGCCGTCGCGAGCCCGCGCCTCCTGTAATCGGGATGCACCAGCAGGAGCCGCACGAACCCCTGATCGAAGAAGCTCGTATCGGTGATGACGTAGCCGCGCACCACGCCGTCAACCCGTGCGACCGCGACGCGGCCCTCGGCAAAGGCCCGCGCGATTGCTGGCCGACGACGCCGACTTCCGAGTATCGTTTCGTCGAGCGCGCAAATGTGCTCAAAATCCGACTTCGAAGCCCGCTCGATCAGGACCATAACGAACTAAACCGAGAGGCAACCGGCTGTGAGCGAAAACATTGCTGCAGACCCATTGATAGTGCGTCACGAGACTCCGCTTGGATGGCTGATTCTCAACCGTCCGCAGGTCCGCAACGCACTTAATCTTAGAACCTGGCAGCGAATCGCGGAAGGCGTGGCGGAGCTCGCATCCGACGACACGGTGCGGGTTATTATCATGCGCGGCGCGACACCCGAGGCGTTTATCGCCGGCGCGGACATCTCCGAGTTTCCCGCGATGCGCGCCGACGCCGAGCAGGCGCGCAAGTATCGCGACGCGCCCAACAACGCGATTTCATCGCTGCTCCAGAGCAAGAAGCCGGTCATCGCCATGATCTCGGGCGTCTGTATAGGAGGCGGCGTGCAGGTCGCGCTTTCGTGCGATGTGCGAATCGCGGCGCGCGGCACGCGGATGGGGATTCCGGCCGCGCGGCTTGGCCTTGCCTACCCGCTCGACGGCGTAATCGCGCTCGCGCATACCGTCGGTCATGCCAACGCACGCGATATCTTGCTCTCGGCGCGGCTCTTCGAAGCAGACGAGGCGTACCAGATGGGCCTGGTGAATCGCGTCGTTGAGGGCGCGGAGCTGGAGGCATATGTGCGCGATTACGCGACCAAGATGGCGACCAATGCGCCGCTCACGATGGCGGCGGCGAAGGTCGCGATCCGCGAGAGCCTCCGCGATCCCGCGGATCGCGATTCGAAGACCGTCGCCGCCATGGTCGCGCGATGCTTCGACAGCGAGGACTACAAGGAAGGCGTGCGCGCATTCCTCGAGAAGCGGCGCCCCAGCTTCGGCGGCAGGTAGCGAGCCGGCCGCCACACCGCGCTGATCTTCTCCGCTCATCCTCTTTTCTGCAGTCATCCTGAAAAAAGGGAGGATCTCGGAGGGTCCTCGGCGCGCAACGCCCGTCGAGTCGCCAGAATTTTGAGTAGGCTCCGCTTCCACTGAGCCTCGGACTCCGTTGCGTCCGCCGGACCGCCGGCGAGCGAGATTCTTCACTCCGCTCGAAGACTCGCTCTCTTCAGAATGGTGATTCCTGATGGAGGAAAAAACAATCAGTACTGCTTGCAACAATCAGTCGTGACTGTTACTAAGATGACCCAAATGAGCGGCGTGGAAAGCCGCCCAAATCCAAGAAAATGTCGCTACTCCAGGAAGAACGAAGCGCTGAAACCCGCCGCCGACTGCTCGACGCCACCGTCGCCTGCCTCTACGAGCGCGGCTACGCCGGCACCACCACCACCGAAATCGCGACCCGCGCGGGCGTCTCGCGCGGCGCGCAGCTCCATCATTTTCCCAAGAAGGACGAGCTCGTCGTAAGCGCTCTCGAGCACGTCCTTGCGCTGCGCCTCACGGAACTGGCGCACGCAGTCGCGGAGCCGCCGCCCGGAAATCGCGAAGCCCGCCTGCTGCAGCTAATCGACAAGATGTGGCCCATCTTCAAGGGGCCCACCTTCTACGCGTGGCTCGAGCTGGTCGTCGCGAGCCGCACCGATCCTGCTCTCAACGAGGCGGTAGCCGCGGTGAGCGAGCGTTTTGGCGAAGGCTTCATCAAAAACTTTGGCGAAGTTCTCGCATGGCCGGCGGATCGAGAACCCGAACTGCTCGAACTGATCTCGGTACTTTTTTGTCATTTCGAATCGATGGCGATGGAGCGGGTGTTGTCCGCGACTGACGACCGGGACTCGCCGGAGTTCACGCGCGCGCTCGAGACGCTGAAGAAGCTGGCATCGCATCTGCTCCAAAGCGCGAATCTTCCCGAGTCGGAAATCAACGAGGAGGTAACCAGGCGATGAGCGAACAGCTTTCCTCAGAGCAGACCGAATCTATCTACTTCAATCCGTGGGACGAGTCGTTCCGCGCCAATCCATATCCACATTACAAGCCACTGCTGGTGGGCCCGCCGCGAATCCTCGACATGGGCTACAAGTTCGCGCTCGCGGCACGCTATGCCGATGCCCGCGCGGTACTCATGGATCCGGCAACCTTCTCGAGCGTGCAACCCAAGGGCATGGGTTTCGACGAGCAGGCCATGTTGCTCGGGGACGCGCCCACAGTGCTAGGCTCCGATCCTCCGGTGCACACAAGGCTTCGCCGCCTCGTGTCGCGCGACTTCACGCCGCGTCGAATCAGCCAGCTCGAGCCGCGCATCCGCGCGATCGCGTCGGGATTGATCGAAGCCGCCGCGCGCAAGGGCGAGTTCGACGTGATGCGCGACCTGGCGAATCCTCTGCCGGTGATGGTGATCGCGGAGCTGCTCGGCGTTCCGCCCGAGCGTTACGAACAGTTCAAGCATTGGTCGGACAAGGTAATCGAATCCGACAACACTCCGCCCGGGATGCCGATGCCTGAGGAGGTCAAGCGGGCGGCGGCCGAGCTCAATGAATTCTTCGCGAGCGAGATCGAAAGGCGGCGCAAGAATCCCGGTGTCGACCTCGTGAGCGCGCTGGTTGCGCATCATGAAGCCGACGCCGAAACGCTGAGCGCCGGGGAGCTGCTCGCATTTGCAGTGCTGCTCCTGCTCGCGGGCAACGAAACGACGACGAACCTGATTGGCAACGGGATGCTCGCGCTCGGACGGCATCCTGCGGCGATGGTGGCGCTCCGCTCGAATCCCGCCGGGCTCAAGCCGGCGATCGAGGAGATGCTCCGCTACGATGGCCCGGTACAAGCGACCTTTCGCACCACGACGCGTGAGTGCGAAGTGGGCGGTACGCGGCTCGACGCGGGCGTTGGCGTTTTCGTGATCGTAGCCGCTGCTGATCGCGATCCGGCGCAGTTCCCCGAACCCGAGCGCTTCGATATCACGCGCACGCCCAACGACCATCTGGCGTTCGGCGAGGGAATTCACTTTTGTATCGGCGCGCCGCTCGCGCGGCTGGAAGCGTCGATCGCATTCGAGACGGCGCTCAAGCGTTTTCCGAATTTGAAGCTCAAAAATCCCGACGCGCCACTCGTTTACAAAGGTTCATATTTCCTGCGTGGGCTGAGCAGCCTCGCGATGGCAACATGATGCACGCGCGGCGCTGCACGCATGCCGCGTACTGCGCATTCCGGCGCAGGGTGAACGGCCGAAATCGCCTGATCACGCTGGCATCGCAGTTGCTCCCTTGCCGTGGCGGCGCATTCGCGCTGCCGACCAAGCCGATGCACGCATAGAAGAGGACTGATCGAAAATGAACAGCAGCGCGCTCGAATTCAATCCGTGGAATCCCGAGTTCCGCTCGAATCCGTATCCCTTCTATCGGCAGTTGCATGACGGGCCGCCGCGATTGATCAATCTGTTTGGTCAGGTGGCTCTGGTCGGTCGCTTTGCCGACGTCACCGCGATTCTCAAAGATCACACGCACTTTTCGAGCTACCAGACGCGTCCGCCCGAGATGGAAGACAACGGCCCATTCCGCGGCGCGACCACGATGCTGTTTTCCGATCCGCCCGTGCATACGCGCCTTCGGCGCCTCGTCTCGCGCGACTTCACTCCGCGCCGGATCCGCGAGATGGAGCCTCGTATCCGCGAGATCACCAATCAACTCCTCGACGACGCGGCGAAGAAGGGCGAGCTCGAAGTGATGAGCGGCCTCGCCAACGCGCTCCCCGTGATGGTGATCGCGGAGATGCTAGGCGTTCCGTCGGAACTCTACGCGCAATTCAAACACTGGTCGGACGAGGTCATCGCGGGCGGCAATACTATTCCGGGCGCGCCGTTGCCGGAGCACACGATCAGGGCGGGTGACGAGCTCCGCGCATACCTGTTCGAGGCGATCGAGCATCGCCGCAAGAATCCCGGTCCCGATTTGATCAGCGCGCTCGTCGCCGCGCATGCCGACGGCGAGACCATGACCGAAGACGAGCTGCTGGCGTTTGCGGTGCTGCTCTTGCTCGCCGGCAACGAGACGACAACCAACCTCATCGGCAACGGGATGCTCGCGCTCGGACGAAATCCCGGTCAGATGGAACTTCTGCGGCGAAATCCCGAGCTTACGCCGCGCGCGATCGAGGAGATGCTCCGCTACGACGGGCCCGTGCAATCGACCTCGCGCAACACGCTGTCGGACACGGAAGTCGGCGGCACGATGCTCACAACGGGCACAGGATGCTTCGTTATCCTGGCGGCCGCGAATCATGATCCCGCGCAGTTTCCCGATCCCGAGCGCTTCGATATCACGCGCGAGCCGCGCGACCACGTCGCATTCGGCGACGGAATCCATTTTTGTATCGGCGCGCCGCTGGCGCGGCTCGAAGGCGCGATTGCGATCGGCGCAGCGCTCGCGCGCTTTCCCAAGCTTCGTCTCAAGAATCCCGACGCGCCGCTCACCTACAAAGGTTCGTACTTCCTGCGCGGCCTTTCGCAACTTACGATGGCGGTCGAATGAGCGAGGGGGCGAATCCAATGGCCGAAGAAACTCCGGTCTACTTCAACCCGTGGGATCCCGCGTTCCGTGACAATCCTTATCCGCACTACGGAGCGCTGCTGTCGGGGCCGCCTCGCCTGATGGAACTCGGAATCAAGGTCGCCCTCGTGGCGCGCTATGCCGACGTGATCCGGGTGATGCACGATCACGAGCACTTCTCCAACCTGGGACCGCCACCCCCGCCCGAGGCGTACCAGGGCCGGCTCGCCGGCTCGCGCAACCTGCTGGGCACCGATCCTCCCGTGCATTCGCAGCTTCGCCGTCTCGTCTCGCGCGACTTCACGCCGCGCCGCATCCGCGAGCTCGAGCCGCGGATTCGCGAGATCGCGGCCAAGATCTTCGATTGCGCGGAGAAGACCGGCGAATTCGACGTGGTCAAGGATCTCGCCAACGTGCTGCCGGTCACGGTTATCGCGGAGATGCTGGGGGTGCCGGTCGAGCTCAACGCCACGTTCAAGCAATGGTCGGACAAGCTGATCGATGCGGGCAACAATCTGCCCGGCACGCCGACTCCTCCTGACGTGGCCAAGACGCTCGACGCGTTGACCGATTACTTCGAGAGCGAAATTGAAAAGCGCCGCAAGAATCCGGGCCCCGACCTGGTGAGCGCGCTGGTGCAGGCTCACGACACGGGCGATGTGCTGTCATCGGCAGATCTCCTGAACTTTGTTTCACTTCTGCTGATCGCCGGCAACGAGACCACCACCAACCTTATCGGCAACGGCACGCTCGCGCTGATGCGAAATCCCGACCAGCTCGCGCTGCTGCGCTCGAATCCGCCGCTCCTCGCGAGCGCGATCGAGGAGATGCTCCGTTACGACGGACCCGTGCAATCGACGGTCCGCTTCGTGAAGAACGATTCCAACGTTGGTGGAACCGATATTCCCGCGGGTGCGGCCACGTTCATCGTGCTCGCAGCAGCCAATCGCGATCCGGTGAAATTCTCTGCGCCCGAGAAATTCGACATCACGCGCGAACCAAACGAGCACGTGGCCTTCGGCGAAGGAATCCACTTCTGCATCGGCGCGCCGCTCGCGAGGCTCGAAGCGTCGGTTGCATTCGGCGCGATGCTCGATCGATTCCGGAACTTGAGATTCAAGGACCCGGAACTCAAGCCGAAGTACAAGGGCTCCTACATTCTGCGCGGCATCGAGTCGCTGCCGATGGCGATCGATTAGCGCCGCGACCCCTGCCGCATAGCAACTGCAATTCGAAGCCCTCGCACGACTACGAGGATTGAGAAAAACCGTGGCGACGCCTGAAACGAATATCGAACTCGCAGAAATCGCCGCGCAAGAACCGCGCAAGTCGGTTCATCTCGGCCTCTTCGGCAGCACGCCGCCTTTCACACCCCGCCAATGGCGCGTCTTTCTGATCGCAATCACAGCGGGATTCTTCGATCAGTACGACGTCGCGCTCCTAAGCTTGGCGCTCAAGCAGATTCAGAAAGGTCTGAAGATCGCGGAGTCGCATCTCGGCGCGATGCTCTCGATGATCAAGCTCGGCTACCTCCTCTCGCTCGCGATCACTCCGCTCGCCGATGTATTCGGACGCCGCCGGCTGCTGCTCTATACAATCGTCGGCTACACGATTTTCACTGGCCTCACCGCGATCGCGCCCGAGGAGCGGAGTTTCGTTATCTTCCAGCTTTTCTCTCGCGCATTCGCCGGCGCTGAATCGACGATCGCGCTGGTGATTCTGATCGAAGAAGTCGACGCGCCATATCGTGGATGGTCCGTCGGGCTCTTGAGTGCGATTTCATCGGTCGGCTACGGAATCGCGGCCCTCGTCTTCTCGTTGATCAACGTCGTGCCGTTCGCGTGGCGCGGTCTCTATGCGCTAGCGCTGGTGCCGCTCATCTTGATTATTCCGCTGCGCCGCCTGCTGCCCGAGAGCCAGCGCTTCGAGGCCGAGCAAACGGCGGGCGAGCGTCCGTCGAACGTGTGGCAGCCGCTGGTCTCACTGTTCCGCGCCTACCCCGGGCGCCTGACTGCGCTGGTCAGTGTTTCATTTCTGGGCGCGATGGGCGGCAACACCGCGGGCGTGCTCTTTCCGAAGTTCCTCCAGGAAGTCCACGGCTACTCGCCCGGCAACGTGACCGCGCTTTTCTTTATCGGCGGCGGACTCGGAATCCTCGGCAACATTATCGCGGGACGCCTTAGCGACCGCTTCGGGCGACGCGCGATGGGCGCGCTCTTCATGTTCATCGCGCCACTGCTGACGATCTGGATCTACACGGCGCACGGTTTCAGCGTCGCGCCTGCATGGACGGTCGAGCTTTTCTTCGACACCGCGTCAGGCACGATTGTGCGCAGCTTCAGCGCCGAGCTGTTCCCCACTTCGTACCGCTCGACGGCGGGCTCGGCGCTCGCAGTCGCCGGAACCACAGGCGGCGCGCTCGGGCTTGCGATCGAGGGCGTACTTTACAGCTTCACGCACTCGCACTGGGTCGCGGTCCGCTACCTGACGGTGTTCTGGATGATCGCGCCGCTAATCCTGCTCTTCGTGCCCGAGACCGCGGGCCGTGAACTCGAGGAGATCTCGCCCGAGCTCGTAACGAACTGAAAAATCCGGTTGTAGCTGGCGGAGCGGCGACGGCTCTCGCTAGAATTGCCCGGATGCGTCGGCTCGGTGCGTTTCTCCTCGTCCTCTACGCGCTCTTTTTCCTTCTCGGCTGCACCCGCGGACCGTGCGTCACGATTTCCACGCCCGCCGGAAAGCAACTCGCCGCGTTGAGCGTCGAGATTGCCGACGACGACACCAAGCGCGAAGTCGGCCTGATGTATCGAAAGCATCTCGACGAGTACGCGGGGATGATCTTCGTATTCCCGCAACCTGCGCCGCTCAAATTCTGGATGAAGAATACGGTGATTCCGCTCGACATGATCTTTGCCGATCAAACCGGACGCGTCACTGGCGTCGTGGCCAACGCTGTTCCGTTCTCGGAAACTCCGCTCGGGGTGCCGGGCCTTTCGCAATACGTGCTCGAGGTCAATGGCGGCTTTGCCGCCCGGCATTCAGTAGCCGCCGGCGATCGATTGGAGTTCAGCGGCTTCCAGCCCGTGACCGATCGGTGAGCCGAGCCGGGCCATTTCTCTGCCGTTTCTGATCAGTCGATGTAAATTCGGTGATATGGGAAAAACCGTGTACTCATATATAGCAGCCCCCCTTCAGGCTACCTGATGCGCCGAGGCGTTGGGCAACTCGCTTCTTCTCGACAATAGTTGTGTTCCGCTACCCACGAGCCCGATCGCGAGCGCAGCAAGGCCCCAGATGGGGCCTGACCAGTCGATCCCAAGCAGAGCGTCGGCGGATATGGCACCCGGACCTGTGAAGGCCACAGCCAACGCTCCAGTAGCGAGGGCGCGCGTGTACTCGAAGCCGCCGTTTTGATTGAAGAAGCCCTTTGGCAGGTGAACGCTCACTGCCGCCACAAACATGACCGAGATAAACGCGGCAGCGGCCAGCGGGGTCAAGAGTCCAACGGCCAGCGCCAGGCCGGCACCTCCCTCCACGAGGCCGGCCACTACAGCTGGCCGCCGCGGTGGTCGAAAACCAGGCTGTTCCAGCATCTGCGCGGTCCCGGCAATGCCCGGACGGCCAAGCCATCCGAATAGCTTCTGAACGCTGTGCGCCGTCAGAGTTAAGCCGAAAACGGCACCAAGGATAAAAAGTCCAAGGTCCATGATCTACCTCGACGTAGGTCTGCGATATTCGATGAGACCGAACCGATTTTCAGGTCCGCGGAGTGACGAGTCAGGCGGCGCACTCGTGTTCATGTACTTTGACTTCGCGCGACCTGCCGGTCTCCAGGTCGAAAATGGCGCCGCGCACCGGGACGTCTTTGGAAATCCAGGGATGCGACCTGACTCTCTCGATCTGCTCGCGAGTATGATGCTCGGGGTCCTTATAGGAGAAGAAGCGCATTGGAGCCGGCGATGGGTCTCCGGTCGAAGCGCTGAGCTTGGCGTTCAGCTCTTCATCGGTGAATATTGTGAACCCGCAGCCAGTATGGTTGACAAGCAGTACCTCGGTAGTTCCGATTATACGGTTGGAAACAATCAGTTCCGCGAGAACATCTTCTGTTACTGCAGCTCCGCCGGTGCAGATAACGTCTAGATCGGCTTGCGGCAGTCCTAGGATTCCAGGGATGACCTCCTGCCGCGGTTTGATACCAACGGCAACTGGAACGAGCACGGGCTCCTTTGCCGCCGGCGTACCTGTCAGTTGAAGCAGCCGAAATCAGGGCTACCGTCAGACGGTACATTGACCTTCTGCCTGATCGTTACCGAACCGTCTTGATGCTGCGCGACACCGATGAACTCAACACAGAAGAAACCGCCAGATCGCTGAACCTTACCTCTAGTACCGTTAAAGTTCGACTTCGCCGAGCTCGTCAAGCTCTAAAGCTTCTGCTCGAACGCCATGCAGACTTCGTGAAAACATAATAAGGTCTCTTTTTTTGGCGCTCTAAGGCTGAGCTGTGGCGAGCGGCGGAATTTGATAACCTTGACAATTGCCTGCGACGGAAGTCCTCGAGAGAAATCAGGGTCACAGGA